>NZ_JBPXMC010000003.1:0-508089 GCF_051918885.1 Streptosporangium sp. OZ121 | reverse complement strand
GCTTCATGCACTGGCTTTTAACACACTGTTGAGTTCTCAAGAAACGGACGCGTACACCATCACCCTGACCCGACCAAGTGGTCCGGCAGAACTCCGGGGCGTTCCATTTCGTGTCACTATCTTATCGGGAGTGCCGGTTTCGTGTCAAACTGTCGGATTTCCGACTCTCGACTCGATCCCGCCGAACCCGCTAGGATTGCGACTACCCCGTTTCCAGGGCAACCCCTCTAACTTACTCCAACATCCGGTCGTTGTCCAATCGTACGGACACGCCCGATTTGCCGGGATTTTTGGAAGGGAGCTGCAGGACGCTGCCCTGCATAAAGAACTCTAGCAGTCCCCCAGGGCTGCGATGACCAACTTCCCGGTAAGAACTAGGTCTTCCCTGGGACGCCAGCCCTCAAACACGAGAACCCAGGGTCAAGAAACCCTGGGTTCTCGTCAAAGCGGCCACCGGTCCGGAGCCGTCCTCTTCCCGCTGCTCAGACCGGGTCCCTGCCTGTGGGGGCAAAGTCCCCGCCCGGCTCACGACCTGTCGGGACAAGCCCTGTCACCGGCTCGCACTGCCGGGAGGCGGTCAGGCCAGAAGTCAGCCGGCCGGCAGCGACGCCAGCTGGGCGAGCAACCGTTCGATGTCCTGGTCAGCCTGTGTCGCCCGGAAGCGCACCTTGGTCACCACGTCGTCGGGCGCCTTGGCCATGAACTGCTCGTTGCCGAGCTTGGCCGCGACCTGGGCCGCCTCCTTGCGCGCCACCGCGAGATCCTTCTCCAGGCGCTTGCGCTCGGCGGCCACGTCGATCGTCCCGGCCGTGTCGATCTCCACGGCGATGCCGCCCACGTCGAGGCTGGCGGTCGCGGCGAACGACTCGGACGGCTGGTCGAGCCGGAGCAGCGACCGGATCGCCCCTTCGTGGGAGGCGAGTGCCGTACCGGCGAGTGAAAGCCGTGCGGCGACCCGCTGGCCCGGCTTGAGGCCCTGGTCGGAACGGAACCTACGCACCTCGGTGATCAGTCCCTGCATGGCGAGGACTTCCTCCTCCGCCGAGGGATCGCGCAGCGACTCCTGGACCGTCGGCCAGGGAGCGACCACGATCGACTCGCGCCCGGTGACCGCACGCCACAGTTCCTCGGTGACGAACGGCACCAGGGGGTGGAGCAGGCGAAGCAGCGAGTCGAAGACGTGGCCCAGCACGAGCCGGGTGTGCTCCTGGCCGGAAGCGATCTGGATCTTGGCGAGTTCCACGTACCAGTCGCAGACCTCGTCCCAGGCGAAGTGATAGAGCAGGTCCGAGATCTTGGCGAACTCGAAGCTTTCGAAGGCGGTGTCCACCGACGCGACGATCTCCTGGAGCCGGGAGAGGATCCAGCGGTCCGCGGCGGTCAGCTCCTCGGTGGGGAGCTCGCCCGTCACGGCGCCGTTCATCAGCGCGAAGCGGGTGGCGTTCCAGATCTTGTTGCAGAAGTTGCGTGAGCCTCCGGCCCATTCCTCGCTGATCGCCACATCGGAGCCGGGGTTGGCGCCGCGCAGCAGCGTGAAGCGGGTGGCGTCGGCACCGAAGCGCTCGACCCAGTCGAGCGGGTCGACGACGTTGCCGAACGACTTCGACATCTTCTTGCCGTACTGGTCACGGACCATGCCGTGCAGCGCCACGGTCCTGAACGGCGGCTCGCCGTCCATGGCGTAGATGCCGAACATCATCATCCGGGCCACCCAGAAGAACAGGATGTCGTAGCCGGTCACCAGGACGGAGGTCGGGTAGAACTTGGCCAGCTCCGGCGTCTTGTCCGGCCAGCCGAGGGTGGAGAACGGCCAGAGCCCCGAGGAGAACCAGGTGTCGAGGACGTCGGGGTCCTGGACGTAGCCCTCGGGCGCCTGCTCGTCGGGGCCGACGCAGACGACCTCTCCGTCGGGGCCGTACCAGACAGGAATGCGGTGTCCCCACCACAGCTGCCGGGAGATGCACCAGTCGTGCATGTCGTCGACCCAGTCGAAGTAGCGCTTGGCCAGCTCCGGCGGGTGGATCTTCGTCCGGCCGTCGCGGACCGCGTCGCCCGCCGCCTTCGCCAGGGGAGAGACGTTGACGAACCACTGGAGCGAGAGCCGGGGCTCGACCACGGTCTTGCAGCGCGAGCAGTGCCCGACCGAGTGGAGGTAGGGACGCTTCTCCGCGACGATCCGGCCCTCCGCGCGGAGCGCGGCCACCACAGCGGGCCTGGCCTCGAAACGGTCGAGCCCCTGGAACGGGCCGTGCGCGGTGACCACTCCCCGCTCATCCATGATCGTCATGGACGGCAGCGAGTGGCGCCGCCCGATCTCGAAGTCGTTCGGATCGTGCGCCGGGGTGACCTTGACCGCCCCGGTGCCGAAGGAGGGGTCGACGTGCTCGTCGGCGACGATCGGGATGCGGCGCCCGGTGAGCGGCAGCTCCACCTCGCGGCCGATCAGGTGCGCGTAGCGCTCGTCGGAGGGGTGCACGGCCACGGCGGTGTCGCCGAGCATCGTCTCGGCCCGGGTGGTCGCGACCACGATGGAGTCGTCGCCGTCGCCGTAGCGGATCGAGACGAGCTCACCCTCGTCCTCGCTGTGCTCGACCTCGATGTCCGACAGCGCGGTAAGGCAGCGCGGGCACCAGTTGATGATGCGCTCGGCGCGGTAGATGAGCCCGTCGTCAAAGAGCTTCTTGAAGATCGTCTGGACGGCCCGGGAGAGGCCCGGGTCCATGGTGAAACGTTCCCGCGACCAGTCGACACCGTCGCCGAGCTTCTTCATCTGGCCGAGGATCCGGCCTCCGGACTCCTCCTTCCACTGCCAGACGCGCTCGACGAACGCCTCGCGGCCGAGGTCGTGCCGGGACAGGCCGTCCTTGGCGATCTCGCGCTCGACGACGTTCTGGGTGGCTATGCCGGCGTGGTCCATGCCGGGCAGCCAGAGCGTCTCCTGGCCGCGCATGCGGGCACGGCGGGTCAGCGCGTCCTGGATGGAGTGGTCGAGGGCGTGGCCGATGTGCAAGACACCGGTCACGTTCGGCGGGGGCAGGACGATGCTGTACGGCTCGCGCTCGCTGCTCGGGTCGGCGGTGAAGTGTCCCTCCGATACCCAGCGCTCGTAGCTCCGGGTCTCCACGTCGGCGGGTGCGTACTGGGTGGGCAGCTCTGGCGTCGTCACGATGCCCAAGTCTAGGGATGTCCGCGTGCCCCCTGTCCCACGGACCGCCATACGGACCGTTTCTCCCCCTGGCTTCTACCGATGAGCGAGATGATCCTCACCGCCGAACACCGGCGAACACCGGCGATTACTGGCGAGTACCGGCGAACACGGATGGACACGGGTGGATACCGGCGGACGCCGGGCGGGGGGGGCGGCGAGGGCACCGGCCGGCCGCGGGTATGCCACTGGCAGGAACCGGAGACAGCCGAAAACGGCGGCGCCCCCCGCGGGAGGACCCGTGGGGGGCGCCGATCGTGCGAACCAGGAGGGTTCGCGCGGGCTTTCTAGGCCGACTTCTCGCGCGGCGGCCGCTGCTGCTTGTTGAGCTGGTCGCGCGGGACGAGCGTGGGGTTGACGTGCTCCAGAACCGACTCACGGGTGATGACCACACGTGCCACGTCCTGCCGCGACGGCACCTCGTACATCACCGAGAGGAGGACCTCCTCCAGGATCGCCCGCAGGCCGCGGGCGCCGGTGCCGCGCAGGATCGCCTGGTCGGCGATGGCCTCCAGCGCGTCGTCGGTGAACTCGAGTTCGACGTTGTCCAGCTCGAACAGACGGCGGTACTGCTTGACGAGGGCGTTGCGCGGCTCGGTGAGGATCTGGATGAGCGCCTCACGGTCGAGGTTGTGGACGCTCGTGATGACCGGGAGCCGGCCGACGAACTCGGGGATCATGCCGAACTTCAGCAGGTCCTCGGGCATGACGTTCTCGAAGATGTCGGCGCCGTCGATGTCTTCCTTGGAGCGGATGATCGCGTTGAAACCGATCCCCTTGCGGCCGACCCGGGACTCGATGATCTTCTCGAGACCGGCGAAGGCCCCACCGCAGATGAACAGCACGTTGGTGGTGTCGATCTGGATGAACTCCTGGTGCGGGTGCTTGCGGCCCCCTTGCGGCGGAACGCTCGCGGTCGTGCCCTCCAGGATCTTCAGCAGGGCCTGCTGCACGCCCTCGCCGGAGACGTCCCTGGTGATCGACGGGTTCTCGCTCTTGCGGGCGATCTTGTCGACCTCGTCGATGTAGATGATGCCGGTCTCGGCCTTCTTGACGTCGTAGTCGGCGGCCTGGATCAGCTTGAGCAGTATGTTCTCGACGTCCTCGCCCACGTAGCCCGCCTCCGTCAGGGCGGTGGCGTCGGCGATGGCGAACGGAACGTTCAACATCTTCGCCAACGTCTGGGCGAGCAGTGTCTTGCCGGAACCGGTGGGGCCCAGGAGCAGGATGTTGGACTTGGACAGCTCGATGCCGTCGTCACGTCCGCGCTCGCCGGACTGCACCCGCTTGTAGTGGTTGTAGACCGCCACGGAGAGAGCCTTCTTCGCCTGGTCCTGACCGATGACGTAGGCGTCGAGGAATTCGTAGATCTCCCTCGGCTTGGGAAGGCTGTCCCATTTGAGCTCAGAGGACTCGCTGAGCTCCTCCTCGATGATCTCGTTGCAGAGGTCGATGCACTCGTCGCAGATGTATACGCCGGGTCCGGCGATGAGCTTCTTGACTTGCTTCTGGCTCTTTCCACAGAAAGAACACTTCAGCAGGTCTCCCCCGTCGCCGATGCGTGCCACCCCAGATACTCCTTTGCGTGGGACCGCCCTGGCTGCCGCGGTCCGTTTCTTCCGACCGGCCCGATACCCGATCGAAAAGTCATCCCGCTTAGGTTTCGACGTTACCGTCTTCTGAGCCCTCAGTGAGCCCCCTAGCGGCGAGTCGCACCGGAACGTGCCTGATTCGGCACGGTTCCGGTGCGATATGCCTCGTTAGGAGGCTACGGCCTTCGCGAGTTTCTTGCGGGACGGAATGATGTCGTCGATCAGTCCGTACTCCTTGGCCTCGACGGCGTCAAGGATCTTGTCCCGCTCGATGTCCTTGCGGACCGCCTCCGGTGCCCTGCCCGAGTGCTGAGCGATGATCGTCTCCATCTGCGCGCGCATCCTGAGGATCTCGCGTGCCTGGATCTCGATGTCGCTTCCCTGGCCGCCACCCTCGGTGGACGGCTGGTGGATCAGCATGCGGGCGTTCGGCAGGGCGAAGCGCTTGCCCGGCGTGCCGCCGGCCAGCAGGACCGCCGCCGCCGAGGCCGCCTGGCCCAGGCAGACCGTCTGGATCTCCGGCCGGACGAACTGCATCGTGTCGTAGATCGCCGTCATGGCGGTGAAGGAACCGCCCGGCGAGTTGATGTAGATGCTGATGTCGCGGTCGGGGTCGAGCGACTCCAGCGTCAGCAACTGCGCCATGACGTCGTTGGCTGACGCGTCGTCCACCTGCACGCCGAGGAAGATGATGCGGTCCTCGAAGAGCTTGGCGTACGGGTTCATCTCCCGCATGCCGTAGGACGTGCGCTCGGTGAAGGACGGAAGAACGTAGCGGCCGTTGATGTCTCCCGGCCGGATCAACTCACTCACCTTGTGCCCCTTCAGGAGACGGCGCCCGTGGAGGGCACCTGTCGAGCGCTGCGCACGACCTGGTCGATGAAGCCGTAGTTCTTGGCCTCCTCGGCCGTGAACCAGCGGTCCCGGTCGGAGTCGGCCTCGATCTGCTCGATGTTCTGACCGGTGTGGAACGCGATGCGCTCGGCGAGGGTCTTCTTGACGTAGAGCATCTGCTCCGCCTGGATGGCGATGTCGGCGGCGGTGCCGCCGATGCCACCGGAAGGCTGGTGCATCATGATGCGGGCGTGCGGCAGGGCGTATCGCTTGCCCCGCTCGCCGGCGCAGAGGAGGAACTGGCCCATGGAAGCGGCCAGACCCATCGCGACGGTGCACACATCGTTAGGGACGTATTCCATCATGTCGTAAATCGCCATACCAGCGGTTACGGAACCGCCTGGCGAGTTGATGTAGAGCCAGATATCGCGCTCCGAGTCGTCCGCGGCGAGCAGGAGCAGCTCGGCGCAGATCCGGTTGGCGATCTCGTCGTTGACCTGGGTGCCCAGCACGATGATGCGCTCACGCAGCAGCCGCTGGTAGAGCTGGTCTTCGAGCCTGAACGAGCCGTTCGGCTGGCTCATCGACTCGGGCCCGGAGCCGGTCGGCTGGTAGAAGGTCGGCGGGCTGGTCACAGCGTCACCTTCCGATGCGTCGTAATCGATTGGCTTTGCTTGTGACCTTAACGCGCGTCACCTACCGGACATGCCTCCTCAACGCACTGTTCGCTGACGGCGCATGCTGCCCGCCGCCTTCCCACCACGTCCGGAACCCCCTGTCGCGTACCCGGGTGGAGGCTCCGAAGCCAGAGCCCGTACGGCGTGTCGCGTCCGCGCGGGGGGTGGAAGCGGGGGCCGCGGAGGAGAGCCGTACGGCGGCACCGCCTCCGGAGAGGGGGACCGACGGCTCTCAGAGGGCCCAGGAGCCCGCGAGGTCCCTCAGGGGATGAGAGGCAGGGAGGGAGGCCGGAGACCCCCAGGCACCGCTCTGCGGCACGCTCACCACGCGGAAGACGAGGGCGCTCTCGCCACCCGTCAGACGAAGACACCCCCGTCGCGCGGAACGCGGCGGGGGCATCGGGCGGTGGAGGCGCCGGGCGGGCCCGGCGCCTCCACTCCGCAGGGAACTACTTGGCGGCCTCGACCTCGTCGGCCTGGGCGGCCTCGTCGGTGTCGGAGGCCTCCTCGCCGTTGATCTCGGTGTAGATGGCCTTGAGGTCGACCTCGTTGCCGGCCTCGTCGACCACCTTGGCGGCGTCGCCGATGACGCTCTTGGCCTTGTCACGGACGATTTCGACCATGGCCAGCGTGAGCTGGTCGTTGTCGGCCAGGTGCTGGGCGAGCGTGTTGGGCGCGACGTTCATCTGCATGGCGCGGCGCACCACGAAGTTGGTCAGCTCCTGCTCGCTGACGCCGAGGTCCTCGCTCTTGACGATCTTGTCAAGGACGAAGCCCGTCTTGAGGGCCTTGGCGGCGCTCTCGTCGAACTCCGCGAGGCGCTCCTCCTCGGTGGTCTGGTAGAGGCGGAAGTACGCCTCCTTGCTCAGGCCACTGTCGGCGATCTGGTGCTCGAGGTTGTGCTTGCGGTTGTCGACCTCGGCCTTGAGCGCGCTCTCGGGCAGCGGGATGTCGATCTTGTCGAGCAGGGCGTCGAGGGCGTTCTCTCGAGCCTGGACGACCTGGTCGATCAGCTTGTTGCGGCGGGCCGTCTCGCTGATGCTCGCCTTGAGCTCGTCAAGGGTGTCGAACTCGCTGGCGAGCTGGGCGAACTCGTCGTCCAGCTCGGGGAGGACCTTCTCCTTGACACTCTTGACGGTGATGGTGACCACAGCCTCCTCGCCGGCGTTCTCGCCGCCGACCAGGTTGGTGGTGAACTCCTTGGTCTCACCCGCGGACAGGCCGACCAGGGCGTCGTCCAGGCCCTGCAGCACCGAGCCGGCGCCGACCTCGTACGAGACGTCGTTGGCCTGCTGCTCCTCGATGTTGACGCCGTCGATCGCGGCGGCCAGGTCCATGACGACGAAGTCGCCGGAGGCCGCGGGGCGCTCGACGCCGGTCAGGGTGGCGAAGCGCTGGCGCAGGCCGTCCAGCTGCTCGTCGATGTCCTTGTCGGAGACCTCGGAGACCGGGACGGTCACCTCGATGCCCTGGTAGTCGGGGACGTCGAAGCCGGGGCGGACGTCCACCTCGGCGGTGAACTCGACCTGCTGGCCGTCCTCGATCTTGGTGACCTCGATCTCCGGCTGGCTCACCGGGAAGATCTCGCTCTCGTCGACGGCCCGGCCGTACAGCTTGGGCACCGCGTCGTTGAGGGTCTCCTCCAGCACCACGGCGCGGCCGAACCGCTGCTCGATGATGCGGGCCGGAACCTTGCCGGGGCGGAACCCGGGGACGCGCACCTGCTGCGCGACCTTCTTGTACGCCGCCTGCAGGCTCTCGCCGAGCTCCTCGAACGGCACCTCGACGGTAAGCCTCACCCGGGTCGGGCTGAGCTCCTCCACAGCGGTCTTCACGGGGTCGTCTCCTTGATCAAGCTTTGAGTGATCGCGGGCGCGTCAAGTCGTAACGGCTACCGCGGCAAGCTCGCGCGCCGCGCCCACATGAGCGGCACCTGGCACAGCCGTCGAGACACACGAGATCAGGGCATGCTCCACAGCGGCGGGTGTTCAGCGCCGCTGGCCAGTCTAGGGCAGAGCGGCACCATCGAGCGACCAATGGCCGCTCAGTCCTCCTTGATGATCCGCCTCAGGATGTCATTCGTCTCCCCGGGCGTGGTGCTGACCGCGCACAACCGCTCCATGACCTCGCTGTAGCGGTCGACGTCCTCGCGCTTGTCCAGGTAGAGGGCACTGGCCAGTTGCTCGACGTAGACGACGTCGGGGAGCTCACGGTCGTTGAAGCGGAGCACGCTGAAGGCCCCGCCCTCCGCGCTGTGGCCGCCGAAGCTGAAGGGCATGACCTGGATGGTGATGTTCGGCTGCCGCATGAGGTCGAGCAGGTGCTCCAGCTGGGCTCGCATGACGTCCGCGCCGCCGATGGGACGCCGTAGCGCGGCCTCGTCGATGACGGCCCAGAAGAACGGGCCGTCGGGCCGCCCGAGCACCTGCTGGCGCTGCATCCGCAGGTCGACGCGGCGGGCGATCTCCTCCGGCGCGATGCCGGCGCTCCCCGCGGTGATGACCGCCCTGGCGTACTCCTTGGTCTGCAGCAGGCCGGGCACGAACTGCACCTCGTAGGTGCGGATCCGGGAGGCCGCCTCCTCGAGGCCGACGTACGTCTGGAACCACGAGGGCAGCAGGTCGTTGAAGCGGTGCCACCAGCCGGGCTCGTTGGCCCGCAGCAGCAGGTCCATGATCGCCGACCGGGCGTGCTCGTCCTCCACCCCGTAGAAGGTGAGCAGGTCCGCCACATCGCGTTCCCTCAGGCCGACCCGGCCGAGCTCCATCCTGCTGATCTTGGACTCGGATCCGCGGATCAGATGGCCCGCCTCCTCGCGCGAGAGCCCCTTGGCCTCGCGCAGGCGACGCAGTTGGGAGCCTAAGAGGATACGCAGAGCTGTGGGACCCGATCCCGGTTGAACCTGCGTCACTTCGCCTCCCTCTGTGTACTTGGGCCAGCGCACACAGTGTCACTACTTCCGGCCGCTATGACAAGGTCTCAACTCCCTGCCCGATTCGCCAAGTCGCCCCCTTAACCGCCCATGCGGCTGCACACTGCAACTGCACGTGCATTTGGGTCTTGCAGCAGACGTTCCGGTGACCCATGATGGCCTAGTGCATATTGGGCTTATGGTGCACAAGCTCTGAAAACTCTCAAGTGGTACGGAGACTCACGATGACAGCGGGAGGTACCGGCAGGATGGTGGAGGAGCCAAAATCGGCTGCCGACTACCTGCAGGCGACCCGCCAGGTGAGCTTTGACGAGCTACTGGGGGCCAACCACTCCGGCGCGACCGCGTGCCCCCTGCCCAGCCAGGCCGACTCGGTGAAGACCGCCCGGGACGTGACACGCTCGACGCTCCACGACTGGGGACTGGCGGAGCTCAGCGATGACGCAGCGCTAGTGGTTTCGGAACTGGTCACCAACGCGGTCCGTTACGCGCTGTGTCCGCCCACCCAGACGGAGATCACTCCGATCACGCTCGTCCTGGTGCACCTCTCCCCCCATGTGCTCCTGGCCGTGACCGACCCGAGCGACGAGATTCCGACCCCCAAGGAGCCGGACTTCGTCTCGGAGAACGGCCGGGGCCTCTACATCGTGGAGACCTACAGCCAGGGGTGGGGCTGGGACCATCTCAACTGCGGCGGCAAGGCCGTCTGGGCCTTCTTCAGCCCCCGTCGCTGACCTTCCTCCGCCCCCGCCGCCCGTGGGTCCCACGCGGCGAAGAGCTCTTGACCTCGTACACGAAGAACCGGGCATCGGTCGGAACCGATGCCCGGCACACGTCGGGGTGACAGGATTTGAACCTGCGGCCCCCTGCTCCCAAAGCAGGTGCGCTACCAAACTGCGCCACACCCCGGTACGTCGAGTGCGCGCATGCTCCGGAACTCCGGTACGCTTACGCCCTGACGAACGGATGAAGTCTAGACCAGACTGACGCCGGCTCGCGCGGACGTAGCTCAATGGTAGAGCCCCAGTCTTCCAAACTGGCTACGCGGGTTCGATTCCCGTCGTCCGCTCAGAATGGCGAAAGGCCAGGTCAACCAGCATATGGTTGACCTGGCCTTTTGGATTTCACACGCTCGTATCGAGCTTCCGCGCCACCTGCGTGCCACTAACTTTCTTTTTTTCTTTTTCCTATGCCACCGTCAGCGCCTTGCCCAGCGCCGCAGCGATGACTTTGTCCCGGTCTCTGCTCGCGTGTTGGTAGATGAGCGCCGCCCGCGCGGAGGCGTGCCCCATGCGGGACATCAGCTCTTCGAGGCTCGCCCCGTTGGCCGCAGCCAAAGTGTTACCTTCGTGCCGAAGGTCGCGAAAGCGGAGGACGGGGAGCCCGACATCCTTGCGGACCTTGTTCCAGATCCGGCGGAATCCCGAACGCCGCAGCAATCTCCCCTTCGGCCCGATGAAGACATGCCCGTTCTCCCCCGGCTCCGCGAACTCGTCCAGGTGCGCCCGCAACGCCGGAATGATCTCTTCGGGGATGGAGACCACCCGGCGGCCCAGCCGAACAGGCCAAATACACCGTACGGTGTCTTGGTCTGGCGCCTACGTGCTCTCTGCTCAAGATTCCAGAACATGGTTGCGAGCGCGAGCGGCGCGAACATCCATGTGAGCATGCCCCTGATTGTGCTCCCCGCCTCCATGTCCTGCCAAGAACTGCCTCCGGCGGGGGCCTCGGCTCCGGGATGATCGACGTTCCGACATCAGGGCGTAAGTGTCGGGGTGAGCCTGATCTTCCCGTCTGCCACGTCCCAGGCGAGCCCAACATCTCGGCTCCTGCGGATCGAGGCCGTCTGTGACCGTTGGCGTCCCATGGCCGAGGAACGTCTACCGGCCGGCGTACACGCGAAGACGACCTTGATCCTCCGCCCCCGAGCCGTTGCCCCTCCGGGGTGGGACGAGGCAGACGGGAAGATCCGGCGAGAAGGGGCGTGCGTACGCATGGTCCATCCCTTTGCCGGCCTCACACACCATGGAAGGCTCAGCGCATGAGTGAAAAAGAAGATCCTGTCGCACGTCAGGGGAAGACAACTGAGGGCACCCGACCAGTGGACGGGTGGGGGAACGCAGCTCTTGCCCTGAGCGCAGCGGTTCCCGTCCTCGGCTTCATCATCGAAGAAGAGCTCACCACCAACGCCCTCCTTGGAGCGCTCATCTTCGCGACCGTCGGAATCGGGCTACGTATTGAGACAGCGATCAAGAGTCGTAGGTGACGTGCCACTCGCGTGCCGGTACGACCGGGGACGAGCACCGGCCGGGCGGACCGGGCACCGGAGCCGTCACGGACGGCGGGAACCGTGATGTGATGGCGTCGTGAGCCGCGCCGTCGAAGAGACCAACCGCCGCATGCTCCGGGCACGGGACGCGATGGACCGCGCCTACGCGCAGCCGCTGGACGTTCCGGCCCTGGCCCGGATCGCCCATGTGTCGGAGGCGCACTTCACGCGCACCTTCCGGGCCACGTTCGGCGAGACGCCGCACCGCTACCTGCAGCGCCGCCGGGTCGAGCGTGCGATGTCCCTGTTGCGGGACACCGACCGCAGCGTGACGGACATCTGCTTCCAGGTCGGCTTCGGCAGCCCGGGAACCTTCAGCCGCACGTTCCGCGACATCGTCGGCCGGTCGCCGAGGACGTACCGCAAGGAGGCGACGGCCGTGGGCGTGCCGACGTGCTTCACGATGGCGTGGACGCGGCCGAACGGCTGACCGCCCGCCCTGCCCGTGTCCTCCGCCAACTCAGCAGTTTCGGATAAGTTTCCCTCCGGCCTGCCCAGTAGCGTGATTCGCATGTTCAACGCCATCACGCACTCGCAGATATACGTCCTCGACCAGGACGAGGCCCTCGACTTCTATGTGGGCAAGCTTGGCCTGGAGGTCAACGCCGACGTCGACATGGGCTTCATGCGCTGGCTGACCGTCAGCGTCCCCGGCCACCCGGAGCGCCAGATCCTGCTGGAGAAGCCGGGGGGTCCGACGATGTCCGCGGAGACGGCGCAGCAGGTTCGCGAGCTGGTGACCAAGGGTGCGATGGGCGGCCATCTCATCTTCAGCACGGACGACTGCCACAAGACGTACGAGACGCTGCGGGGCCGGGGCGTCGAGTTCACCGAGGAGCCCACCGAGCGCCCGTACGGAATCGACTGCGGCCTCCGTGACCCCTTCGGCAACCACCTCCGCTTCACCCAGCTGAAGGCCTAGCGCCGTGACCGGTGAGGTCCGCCGGTCCGGCCGTCAGCGGCGGCCGGCACCGGCGTGACCGGCCGGGCCTGGCCGGTGGCGTCCTGCCCGCGGACGCGGGCCGCGGTCCGGCCATGGCGTGAACGGGGGCGGGACGGGTCGGGCGAAGGCCGTCCCGTCTCACGAGAAGGCCCTGTGCCTCAGGGCCGGGAGGCGCTGGGCGGTGCGCAGGAAGGTCCTGAAGCCGACCCGGGCCACCGGGTTCTCGTCCACGAACTGCCGTGCCGCCCTGAGGGAGTCGCGCACGGCCGCGAAACCGTACTCGCGCATCTCCGCCTCATAGGCGGCGATGGCCGCGACGGGGTCGCCTCCGCCGCCGAGGGCGCCGGTGAGGGCCCGGCAGAGTGATCGGGCGTCGCGCAGGGCGACGTTGGCACCGATGCCCCGCATCGGGGTCATGCTGTGGATCGCGTCGCCGAGCAGGGTGATGTTCGTGGCGGGCCAGGGGCCGATCGGCACCGAGGTGCGGATCGGCAGCAGCGAGACGGTGGCGGGGTCGGAGGTGGTGACCAGCGCGCGCAGGTCCGGGTGCCAGCCGGTGATCATCCGGGCCACGGTGTCCCTGAGCCGCTCACCGTCCATCACGGCGAGGTCGCCGGGAAAGCGGCCGGTCGCGGCGCCGAAGGCCCACATGACGTAGGCGCCGGTGTTGTCGAACAGGGCGCCCTCCCGCTCGGTCCTGCCGATCCCCGACGGCAGGACCGTGCTTCCGGCGTTTCCGGCGCCTCCGAGGTCGTGCGGCGCGGTGAACATGCCGAGGCCCCTCGGCGGGATGATCATGTTGACGGCCTCGTACAGGGCGGGATCGACCAGGGCCCGGGTGGCGGCGGTGAGCGGGAACTTGCCCGCGACCGTGACGATGCCGGTGTCGACGCGCCGCGCGTGCGGCAGGTACCGGTGCCTGACGCGGGAGTTGCCGCCGTCGGCGGCGACCACGATGTCGGCGGTCTCGGTGGTGCCGTCGGCGAAGCGCAGGGTGACGGTGCCGCCGGGGTCGGCGGGGGCGCGGCTGTAGCTCTCGAAGGTCTTGCCGAACCGGACGACGCCGGAGGGCCCGTCGAGCCCGGACAGCAGGACCTGCCGCAGGGTGATCCGGCTGACCGAATGGTGGGCGTCCACCGGGTCGGCCACGGGCCGGCTCTCCAAAGTCAGCAGCGGCCGCATCCGGTGGCTGAGGAAGCGGAAGTCCTGGGCGCCGCGGCCGGAGGTCGCCAGGAACGCCTCCCACAGCTCGGGTGGCAGGCAGTCGCGCAGGGCCCGGGAGCCGTCGGGGTCGATGTGGACGCGGTAGCCCTGGAGCCGGTCGGAGGGGGTGCGGTCGCGCTCGTAGACCGTCACGTCGACGCCCGCGCCGCGCAGCCCCTGCGCCAGGCAGAGGCCGCCGATCCCGCCTCCGACGACGGCAACTCTCGAATTCGTCATGGCACCACTATCATCCAGATGGATGAATTTATCAATCACACGGATGATAGATTCATCCCGTTGGTTGGCCGGTGTTACCGTGAGGCATGGACAAAACCCCTCGCCGCGCCCCCGCGGAGCGCAGGCGTGATCCCGAGCGCACCAGGAGGCGCATCGTCGAGGCGGCCAAGGCCGAGTTCTCCGCCAAGGGATTCGCCGGGACGAGGGTGAGCGAGATAGCCGCCAGGGCCGGGGTGAACAAGCAGCTCATCTCCTACTACTTCGGCGGGAAGGAAGGGCTGCTCAAGGCGCTCACGGCGGAGTGGCAGAGCAAGGAGGGCGCCTTCGCCGGGACGTCACCGCCGCCGTCGCTGCCCGAACTGATCCGCGGCTACGTCACCGGGACCGTGCGCGAGCGCGACCTCACCAGGATCCTCATCTGGGGCGGGCTGCAGGACGACGGCGAGGAGGACCCCTCGCTGATCCAGCGAATGCGGAGCGACGTCGAGGACCTGCGCAGGCGACAGGCGGAGGGGGAGTTCCCCGGCGACCTGGACCCCGCCTGCCTGCTCCTGATGCTCTTCGCCGCGGCCGGCGCCGGGGCGATATTCCCCCAACTGGTCCGCGCGCTCTGCGGGCAGGACCCGGCGTCCGAGGAGTTCGGGGAGCGGTACGGGGAGCAACTGGCGCGGCTGCTCGGCCATCTCGGCGCCGCGAAGTCCTAGTTCGTCTGGAAATATCTACAAATCTCTGTTAAACACAAGGTTCGTATATAGATCATTCTTTACAATCCTCCATACCAGCAGTCAGAGTGCCCCCTGGAGGGAAAGTGTCGGAGTTCGACGGCGTCATCGTGGGCGGGGGCCATAACGGCCTCACGTGTGCCGCCTACCTCGCGAAGGCGGGGTTGTCGGTCGCGGTCGTCGAGCGCAACGACGTCGCGGGCGGCGGTTGCAGTACCCAGGAGCTCACGCTGCCCGGGTTCCGGCACAACACCCACAGCAGCTACCACTTCCTGGAGGAGGGCCCGGTCCCCGCCGACCTGGAGCTCCAGCGGTACGGCCTGAGCTACGTCTACCCCGAGACCCAGCACGCCACGGTCTTCAGGGACGGCCGGGCGATCACGGTCTACACAGATCCCAAGCGCACCGCCGAGTCCTTCGCCCGGTTCTCCAGGGCCGACGCCGCGCGCTGGCTGGAGCTGTACGAGCGCTACGCCGAGGCGGCCAGGGAGCTGATGAACGGCTTCCTGTACTCCAGGCCGCTGCCGCCACCGGTGCTCGCCGAGCGTCTCAAGGGCGACCTCGGTCGCGACATGATGAGCTACATGCCGCTGTCGCTGTACGAGGCCGTCGACAGGAACTTCGAGAGCGACCAGGTCAGGGTGCTGTTCAAGTCCTTCCTGCACGCGATCTCCATCGAGAACGTGCCCGGCACCGGCGGATTCTTCCCCCGGCTGCTGTCGCGCATCGCCAGGCTCGGGGTGCCCGTGGGCGGCGCGGGCAACGTCGCGAGCGCGCTGCGCGCCGTCATCGAGGAGCACGGCGGCACCGTGGTCACCGGCGCCCACGTCGAGCGGATCCTGGTCGACGACGGGCGGGCCACCGGGGTGCGGCTCGCCACCGGCGACGTGCTCACCGCCCGCCGGTTCGTGGCCAGCGCGGTGGACGCCCCCCAGACCGTGCGGCTGGCGGGCCCGGAGAACTTCGGCGCGGAGATCGCGGCCAAGGTCGAGGGCTACAAGTGGGCCGGGCACAGTCTCGTCACCCTCCACCTGGCGCTCGACGAGGCGCCGCGCTACCGGGCCGCCGAGTTCGAGCCCGACGTCGACCGGGCCTTCCTCGTGGTGCTCGGCGCCGACGACAGCGAGCAGCTCGGCCGTACCTTCGACCAGATCCACCAGGGGCTGCTGCCCGACCGGCTGGCCGGCAACGGCGCGTGTCCCTCCTTGTTCGACCCCTCGTACGCGCCGGACGGCAAACACGTGGCGTTCTGGTGGCCGTGGGCCCCGTACGACCTGGGCGGCGACCCGGCGAGCTGGGACGCGCGGCGCGAGGAGGTCGGGGAGCGGCTGCTCGCCGAGTGGGCCGAGTACGCCCCCAACCTGGCGAGTGGCGCCGTCCTGGGGAAACGGGTCTTCACACCGCTCGACATCGAGCGGCACTGCGTCAACATGGTGCGCGGCAGCCACCACGTGGGGGCCTACGAGCCGTCTCAGCTGGGCGGCAACCGGCCGGTCCCCGAGATGGGCCAGTACCGCACACCCGTCGACGGCCTCTACCTCTGCGGCGCCAGCAGTCACCCGGGCGGCTCGGTCTCCGCGGCCCCCGGATACAACGGCGCCAACGCCATCGCAGAAGACCTCGAACTGGAAACCTGGTGGACGCCGGTTCCCGCACCCCGGTGGAGCGAGTGAAGTCCCGTTTCGTCACCAAGAATCCAGCGACGCCAGGGTTCAGGATGGGCAGTCCCGCATCCATGCACGAGCAGCTGTCCCTGCTCAACGCCGCCAGCAAGCGCATCGGCAGCACGCTGGACATGTTCGAGACCGGCAGGGAGCTGATGGACGTCGCCGTGCCGCGCTTCGCGGACGCGGCGGGCATCCTCGTCCAGGACCGGCTGGTGACCGAGGGTGAGTTCCCCCAGGAGACCACCGACGGCTCGGCGCTGGTGCGGCGGATCGCGGTCGGCGTGGCCGACCCCTCCCCCGGCGAGTACGCCAGGGCGTTCCCCGTCGACGAGGTGGCCGTCTACGAGGCCTGGACCCCCTACGCCCGGTGCATGGCCACCGGCAACCCGATCCTCTACCCCCGCCTGGGACGCAGGACCGCCGAGGAGATCGGGCGGTTCTGGAAGCGCGACTCGGTGTCGAAGGTGCTGGAGGACAGCTCGTTCCTGGTGGTGCCGCTCAAGGCGCGCGGCCGGGTGCTGGGCTTCGTCATCTTCACCCGCAGGCCCACCAGCCAGCCCTTCGACGAGCAGGACGTCAACCTGGCCGAGGAGCTGGCGGCCAGGACCGGCGTCTGCCTCGACAACGCGCGGCTCTACAACCGCGAGCGCCGCACCGCGCTCACCCTGCAGAGCAGCCTGCTGCCCGTCGACCTCTCCCAGCCGCTGGGCCTGACGATCGCCTCCCGCTACCTGCCGGCCAGCGACCTGGTCGGGGTGGGCGGCGACTGGTACGACGTGATCCCGCTGCCCGGCTGCCGGGTCGCCCTCGTCGTCGGCGACGTGATGGGGCACGGCATCAGGGCCGCCGCCACCATGGGCCAGCTCCGCACGGCCGCGCGCACGCTGGCCAGCCTGGACCTGAGCCCGGCCGACGTGCTGTTCCGGCTCAACCTGATGAGCCAGGATCTGGACGCCAGCCAGATCGCCACGTGCGTGTACGCCACCTACGATCCGGTCACCCGGCGGTGCGCGATGGCCTGCGCCGGGCACGTGCCGCCGATCCTGGTGCGGCCCGGCGGCGAGACCGAGCTGCTGGAACTGCCGCCGGGGCTCCCCCTGGGCATCGGCAACGAGCCGGCCGAGATGCGGGAGTTCACGCTTCCCGGCGGGACCGTGCTCGCCTTCTACACCGACGGCCTGGTGGAGAGCCGCGACCGGGACATCGAGGAGGGGATCGGCGCGTTGCGCGGCCTGCTCTCCGGCCCCGACCATGATCTGGAGGAGGTCTGCGACCTCACGATCAGCGCCCAGCGGCCCGGGCACGAGCGTGACGACATCGCCCTCCTGCTGGCCAGGGTGTCGGAGCTGACGGAGAACGAGTTCGTCGAGACGTCGCTGCCCTCCGACCGCCGCTCCGCCTCCCACGCCCGCCGTTTCGTCCGGGCCACGCTCGACAAGTGGGAGCTGTCCTCTCTCTGCGACAACACCGAGCTCATGGTCAGCGAGCTGGTCGCCAACGCGGTCGAGCACGGTCAGGGCGAGGTCGAGCTGCGGCTGCTGCGCGGGCCCACGCTGGTCTGCGAGGTGTCCGACAGCTCCGCGTCCGAGCCGGTCATGCGGGAGGCGTCCACCACCAGCGACACCGGCCGCGGCCTGCATCTCATCAACTGGCTCGCCCACCGCTGGGGGTCCCGCCTCACCCCGAAGGGCAAGATCGTCTGGATCGAGCAGCGGCTGCCCTGACCCGGCGGCCCTGCCGGGCCACCCGTACGGGCCGCGGTGCCGCCTCACGCGTCATCGCGGCCGTACGGCCAGGGCCTCACGCCTCACGCGTCATCGAACGCCCCCGCTTCGTCGGAGTCCGTACGCGGCGAAGCCCCACGCCGCGCGGGTTCTCGCGGCGTGGGGCCGGGCGTGCCGGGATGGTCGCCGGGGCGGGGTCCGGCGGAGGTTCAGCGGATCTCGTAGACGGCGGTGGTACCACTGACCTCGTTGCCGACCACCAGGAGCGGGCGGCGGGTGGGGCTGTCGGAGGCGGGGACGAACAGCACGCCCTCGGGACCGACGTCCCCGGCGGTGCCCTCCTCGATGGAGCCGCTGAGGTCACGGGTGTTGACGTACCCGGCCAGGCGCGGCGCCCGCGGGTCGCCCAGGTCGTAGGCGACGATCCCGCCGACCCGCTCCAGCCCGGCGAAGGCGTAGGTCCGGCCGCGCACCTCGCCGACCGTGACCCCCTCGGGCTCGGGGCCCTTGTTGTCGCTGCGGCTGTCGAAGGAGTCGTCCTCCTCGTTGTCGGCGTTGAAGGCCTCGGGCAGTTCCTTGGCGACGAGCCGCTCCAGCTGGTCGCCGGAGTCCCAGACGAGCGCTCCCGAGGTGGACCTGATCGAGATCGAGCGGGCGCCGAACGCGTGCAGCTCGGTGTAGGCGCCGCTCGCGTCCTTGGGCGAGTCGGCGGCCACGTTCAGCCGGCCGAGCTCGGTGTCCTTCTTGAGGTTCGCGGCGTCGGGCAGCGCGAGGTTCAGGTCCTTCACCCTGACCTCGTCGGCGTGGCAGTCCCAGTCGCGCCCGTCGCCCTCGTTCGCGGTGACCAGGTAGGTCCGCCCGCGGTCGCGGAAGTGCGCGATCGCGTCGGGCTGGTACATGCCCTTCACCGGCCGGGGCCTGATGTCGATCTTCCCGTCCTTGTCCGAGGCGTCGAACCCGGTCTTCGACCAGTCCTTCAGCCCCAGCGGGACGACGTCGCGGACCGCCGCCCGGTCCAGGTCGACGATCGCCAGCGCGTTGTTCTCCTGGAGGGTCACGTAGGCGGTGTCGCCCTCGACGGTGACGTACTCCGGCTCCAGGTCCCGGGCGGCGGTGGCCCCGGGGCCGGTGATCCGCACTCCCCTGGCCCGCAGCCGCTCCGCGTCGAACTTCGCGAACCCCGCGGTCCGCACCGTCCAGCGCTTCAGGTCGACGACGCTCACCGAACCCTCGGGGTCGGCCACCTCACCCTCGCAGTAGGAGGACGGCTCGCCCTCGTTGGCCACGACCACCCGGCGCCCGTCCGGGGTGAAGGTCAGCATGTCGGGCAGCGCGCCCACGGTCACCTGCCTGAGCTTGCGCCCGCTCCGGGCGTCGAAGAAGGCGACGGTGCCCGGGTCGGTCTTGACCGCGGCCTGCTGGGCCACGGCGACCAGGCCGCGGCGCACCGCGACGCTGTTGGCGCCGGGGGTGGCCAGGGTGGCGACCTTGCGCGGCTTGCGCGGGTCGCGGATGTCGAGCACGTCGACGGTGCCGGCCTGCGCGTTCACCACGAAGACCCGGCGGGTCGAGGCGTCGTACGCGGTGATCTCCGAGGCGCCGGCGGCGACGGTACCGGTGGTGTAACGACCGAGGAAGGTCAGCTTGACGCCCCCGGGGCCGGATTCGGCGGCGGCCGGGGCCGTGGAGACGGGCATAAGGAGCAGGCCGGTGACCGCCGCGGCGGCCGCCCGGGTGAAAGTCGTGGTGCGCATGAGACGAATTTTCACGAAATATCGTGACTTCAACCTGACGCCGAGATGACCGCGGGATGAAGCCCCTCGGTCAGGTGTGCCCGAACCGATCCCCTAGGCAACCCCGGGCATGCCGGTCATGTCCGTTGACGCGATGACTACTGGCTGTTCAGGGGTTACGGTCAAGATGAGAGCCGGGAGGAAACCCGGGAGGGCATCGGGAGGGGCATGATGACCATCGACATACCCGAGGCTTACCAGCGCGCGCTCGACGACTTCGGCGCTCTCGTCCACCGGGTCGGCCCCGACCAGTGGGAGAACCCGACGCCGTGCGTCGACTGGAACGTGCACGCCCTGGTCAACCATGTGGTCGGCGAGAACCTGTGGGCCCCCGTACTGCTCGCCGGGGGGACCTCCGCGGAGGTCGGCGACGCCTTCGAGGGGGACCTGCTCGGCGACGACCCCATCAAGGCGTTCGACACCTCGGCCGTGCCCGCCATCCAGGCGGCGACGAACGTCCACGCCCTCGACCGCCTCGTCCACCTGCCGTTCGGCGACGTGCCCGGCCGGGAGTACGTCACCGAGCTGTTCGCCGACGCGCTCATCCACACGTGGGACCTGGCCCGCGCCATCGGCGCCGACGAACGGCTCGATCCCGAGCTGGTCGAGGCCTGCGCCGCCTGGTTCAGCCACGCGGAGCCCGGCTACCGGCAGGCCGCGCCCCCCGGAGGGCACCGGGAGGTGCCCTCCGGCACCGACGCGCAGACCCGGCTGCTGGCCTCCTGGGGCCGTCGCGCCTGACCGGCCGTTCCCCGGGCGCTCGCACCCGGCTCACGCGGGCAGGCCCTGGCCGCTAGGCCGGCCGCTTGCCGTGGTTGGCCTTGCGCTTCCTGCGGGCCTTGGCCTTACGCGCTCGTCTGCCCATGCCGACCACCCCTTCCCTGAGGTTCTCCGAGGTCCCGCCGAGTCCCGCGAGGTCCGGCCCCCTCTCGGGGCCGTACGGGGCTCGATCTCACCGGCTCAGACCTTCACATTCCTCCCGGAACGCCGGTCGCACAAGGCCCGAACGACGATCCGCCCGACTCCGGTGGACCATGTTTCCCCGGGTTTCCCCGGTGCTTCCCCGGCCTTTTCCCGGTCCTGACGTTCCGCGCCCCGGCGCGCGGTCACGTGATCGATTTCGCGCCCCGTCCCTCCGGCACGGCACCGGCCGGGTTCTAGGCTCCGTCACATGAGCGAGAAGCTGATGGCCCGCTGGCGGTCCCTGGCCGGCCTCGGGGCCGACCCCCTCGGCAGCGAACTGATCACCCGGTACGACGAGCCGCACCGCAGATACCACACGACCGCCCACCTGGAGGCCGTACTCGACCACGTCGACGCCCTGGCCGGCCACGCCGAGCATCCGGACCTCGTACGGCTGGCGGCCTGGTTCCACGACGCCGTCTACGACCCCCGGCGCGGCGACAACGAGGAGCGGAGCGCGGGGCTGGCCGAGCGCGCGCTGCCGGAGATGGGACTGTCCGCGGAGGCCGTGGCGACGGTCGCCCGGCTGGTCAGGCTGACCGTCACGCACGACCCCGCGCCCGGCGACGCGGACGGGGCCGTGCTGTCCGACGCGGACCTGGCGATCCTGGGCGCGTCCCCGGAGGTCTACGCCGGCTACGCGGCGGCCGTGCGCGAGGAGTACGGCTTCGTCCCCGACGACGCGTTCAGGGCCGGGCGGGCCGCCGTGCTGCGCTCGCTGCTCGACCTCCCGGCGATCTTCCGCGTCGCCGATCTGGAGGGGGCGGCGAGAGCGAACATCGAGGCGGAGCTTGAGCGACTGTGAGCGGTTAGCCACCAATACTCAACAACATATCGGGGGCTCGCCGTGGTAATTTGGTGGAATCTGGTGGATTAAGGGGAGCGAGGGGAGCGAGGCATGCTTGCCCAGCAGCGGCGGCAGGCGATCCTGGAGAGGGTGCGCAGTAGCGGCGGGGTCAGGGTCGCCGATCTCGTCCGGGAGCTCGGCGTGTCCGACATGACGATCCGGCGTGACCTCGAGGTGCTCTCCGAGCGCGGCCTGGTGGAGAAGGTCCACGGCGGCGCCACCGCCGCCGGGCCCGGCTCGACCGAGGAACCGGGCTTCGCCGCCAAGTCGGCGCGCCAGCAGGCGGAGAAGGAGACGATCGCCCAGCACGCCGCCGGGCTCGTCCGGCCCGCCACGGCGATCGCGCTCTCCGCGGGGACCACGACCTGGACGCTCGCCCACCACCTGGTCGACGTGCCCGAGCTGACCGTGATCACCAACTCGATCCGGATCGCCGACGTCTTCCACCGCTCCCCCAGGGCCGACCGCACGGTCGTGCTCACCGGCGGGATCCGCACCCCCTCCGACGCCCTGGTCGGCCCGGTCGCGGTCTCGGCGATCCGCGGGCTCCACGTCGACACCCTCTTCCTCGGCGTGCACGGGATGAGCACCCGCGCCGGGTTCACCACCCCCAACCTGCTGGAGGCCGAGACCGACCGCGAGCTGGTCGCCTCCGCGCACCGCCTGGTGGTGCTCGCCGACCACACCAAGTGGGGCACGGTCGGCATCAGCACCATCGCCCAGCTGGCCGAGGCCCACATCGTGGTCACCGACTCCGGCCTGACCGAGGAGGCCCGCGAGGAGATCGCCGCCTCGGTGGGCGAACTGATCATCACGGAACCCCAGCGAGAGAGCGAGATCGCCGGCCGATGAAACGTACGATCACCCACCTGGCCGACGGCCGGGAGCTCATCTACTTCGACCGGCGCGACGACGCCGACCGCGGAGCGGTCGACCGGCGCGACCTGCCGCCCCGCCCCGCCGCCTCCGAGCTGCGCTACGACCCGCTCACCGAGGAATGGATCGCGGTGGCCGGGCACCGCCAGGGCCGCACCTTCCTGCCCCCGGCCAGCGAGTGCCCGCTCTGCCCCTCCACCCCCGGCAACCTCACCGAGGTGCCCGCCTCCGACTACGACGTGGTGGTCTTCGAGAACCGGTTCCCTTCGTTCTCCGCCCAGCCGGGCGAGCACCGGGAGATCGGCGGGCTGAGCGAGGTCCGTCCGGGGATCGGCAGGTGCGAGGTGGTCTGCTTCACCTCCGAACACGACTCGTCGTTCTCGCGGCTCTCCCCCGAGCAGGTCGAGCTGGTCATGGAGGCCTGGGTCGACCGTACGGCGGAGCTGTCGGCGACGCCGGGCGTGGAGCAGGTGTTCTGCTTCGAGAACCGGGGAGCGGAGATCGGCATCACCCTGGCCCACCCGCACGGCCAGATCTACGCCTACCCCTACGTGACCCCGCGCACCAGGCTCACCCTCGGGGCGGCCGAGCGCCACCGGGAGCGGACCGGCGGCAACCTGTTCGCCGACGTCCTGGCCGCGGAGCGGGAGGCCGGTGTCCGGGTGGTGGGCTCGAACGAGCACTGGACGGCTTTCGTCCCGGCCGCGGCGCGCTGGCCGGTGGAGGTACACCTCTACCCGCACCGCCAGGTCCCCGACCTGGTCGCGCTGGAGGCCGAGGAGCGCGCGGCGTTCGGCCCCCTCTACACCGACGTGCTCCGCCGCCTCGACGGGCTGTTCGGCGTGCCCATGCCGTACATCGCGGCCTGGCACCAGGCGCCGGTCTCCACCGGCCGCGATCTGTCGTACGCGCACATGGAGCTGTTCAGCATCCGCCGCGCGCCGGACAAGCTGAAATACCTCGCCGGGTCGGAGTCGGCCATGGGCGCCTTCGTGAACGACGTGTCCCCCGAGGGAACAGCACAGCTTCTGCGCTCTGTCATCACGAACTGATTACCGCTTGGTCTCGTCTTGAGGTCGCATGACCTGCTGTTTACCACTACTATCCTTCCCACATCGGCTGTAAACGCTGATTTGCCTAATCCTGGGCGCCTCGCTCAGGAGCCGGGGAACCACCGCACCTGGGGTGAAACCACTTCGGTGGAAGGGCTTCCTCCAGCCCGAACCCGTCAGCTAACCCGGTAGGCGGAAGGAGAGGAGAGTTCGTGGCGGCCTCGTCCCCCACGTTCCGTCGGCATGCCGCTGTGGTCCTCTGTCTGAGCTCGATCGCGGCGTTCACCATCGGCACCCCCACCGCGGGAAGCGCGGAACCCAAGCCGACCGAGGCCAAACTCCGTGCCGACCTGGCCAAACTCGGCAAGAAACTCGACGGGCTGATCGAGACCTACGCGGCCAAGCGCGAGTCCCTCAAGAAGGCGCAGAAGGCCGAGGCCGTCGCCAAGCAGAACCTGGGCAAGGCCGAGGAGATCTATGTCGAGGCCAAGAGGCAGGTCGACTCCATCGTCCAGCTCCGATACCAGACCAGCAGCAGCGGAGGGCTGCCCGCGCTGATGTTCTCCGGCGACATGGGCGCCGCCGCGGTGATGGAACAGCTCACCGCCCAGCAGAGCGCCTACCTGGAGGGCTTCGCCGGCAGCCTCGAGCGCAGGAAGAAGGCGTCGGAGACGGCGTCCAGGCTCACCGACGAGATCCGCGACGAGGCCAAGGAGGTGGAGGGCCGGCGCGAGGAGGCCGAGGACGTGATCCGCGACGTCAAGGACAAGCTCGACCGGCTCGCCCCCACCGGTTCCGGCCGCCGCTCCGACGGCAGCTGGGCCCCGCAGCTGCCCACCGGCGCCGACAACATCACCGACCGCACCCGGATCATGCGCGACGCCGTCATGCGGCGCTTCAGCCTCCCGTACTCCGTCGGCTGCTACCGGGCCGCCAACGACGGCGGTGAGCACCCCCTGGGCCGCGCCTGCGACTTCATGATGAGCACCGGCGGCACGATGCCCTCGGCCGCCAACCTCGCGCTGGGCGACGAGATCGCCGCCTGGGCCCTCAAGAACAGGACCAGACTCGGCGTGAAGTACGTGATCTGGCGCCAGCGCATCAACCACGGCTCCGGCTGGCGCTTCATGTCGAACCGCGGCGGCATCACGGCCAACCACTTCGACCATCCGCACATCTCGATGTTCTGAGCAGCCGGGCCTCCGGCCTGCGGTGATGCCGTGTCGAGGGCATATCCAGGGCACCTGGCGGGTTTCCCGTTCGATGATCTTCGGCGGGCGCGCGACAGAAGATGAGGGCCGCGGCGACGCACACGCCGTGAGATGGCGGTGAGTGCAGGCACACGGGTCCGTACGGCCGAAAACCGTTTGCCTCGGGGGTGGGGCTCGGGGAACGTGGTGTTCATGACGCTCTGACGGACAGCACCCCGTTACTTCGAGATGCCACGGCGCCGACGCTTCCCGTAATGCTGTCAGCCCATACCCTTTTGAGAGAGCCTCCTTGTCTCAGCGACACTCCCGGCAGGAGTCCCCGCCGCCGTCCACCGCGGACGCGGGTCCGGCCACCGTCACCGTGTTCGCCTCCTCCACGAGCTGGATCGAGTCCGACGCCCTCGCGCAGTGCCACCAGGTGGCCGCACTCGACGGCATGACGCACGTCGCCGCCATGCCGGACCTGCACCCCGGCAAGGGTGCCCCCATCGGCGCCGCCATGGCGTCGACCGTGCTGTACCCGTTCCTGGTGGGCTCCGACATCGGTTGCGGCATCGCCGTGTTCCCCATGAAGCTCAAGCGCGCCGCACCCGAGAAGCTCGCCGCCCGGTTCCCCGACCTCGATCGCGCGCTGGATCCCGAGCGGGATGCCGACGACCCCGCCTGGGCCGTGGTGAAGGGCGATATCCCCGCCGGTCACGTCGAGGGCCTCGGGACGGTCGGCCGGGGCAATCACTTCGTCGAGCTGGCGCGGATCGGGACCGTCTTCGAGCCAGGTCACGCGAGCCGTCTCGGACTCGCCGACGGCGACCTCGTTCTCATCGTCCACAGCGGTTCCCGGGGGCTGGGCGAACGGATCCTGCGGGCGCACACCGAGGTCCACGGCGCGGGCCCCGCCCCCGATCCCGGCGCCTACCTGGCGATGCACGACGACGCCGTACGCTGGGGATCGCTCAACCGGCGGCTGATGGCCGCCCGGGTCGCCCATGCCCTGGGGGCCGAGCCCGCCGAGCCGCTCGTCGACCAGTGCCACAACCTGGTCGAGATCCGCGACGGGCTCTACCTGCACCGCAAGGGGGCGGCGCCGGGCGACGGCCGCGACGTGCTCATCGCCGGTACGCGAGGCACCCCTTCCTACCTCGTGGCCGCCCACGCCGGACCGGACGCCGGCCATTCCGTCGCGCACGGCGCGGGCCGCAAGATGTCGCGTGCGGACGCCCTGCGCCGAGGCCGGGCCAAGCACACGGTCGAGGAGTTGCGCCGCACGCCGGTGGGGTCACTGGTGGTGTGCGGAGACCGCCAGCTGCTCTTCGAGGAGGCGCCGACGGCCTACAAGCGCATCGAGCAGGTGATCTCCGACCTCGTCGACCACGACCTGGCCACGCCCGTGGCCACCACGGTCCCTCTGGTCACCTACAAGACGCCCGACCTCGGGTCCACGCCCCAGCGGGACCAGCGCCGCAAGCGAGGCCGGCGGTGAGCGTCCACCTGCTCCTGTCGGCCGGGCGTGGCCCGCAGGAGTGCGCCTGGGCGCTGGCCCGGCTGCTGCGCCGCCTGGAGTCCGACGCCACCCGACAGAACCTGGAGACCCATCGGGCCGAGACCGTTCCCGGCGACCGGCCCGACACCTACCGATCTGTCCTGATCCGGATATCGGGAGCCGGCGCCGAGGCGTTCGCCGCCTCGTGGACCGGAACCCTGTGCTGGCAGGCCCCCAGCCCGTACCGGGCCGGCACGGGCCGGAAGAACTGGTACGTCATCGCCCAGCCGTGCCAGGTCGGCACCCCGCGCACGACGTTCTCGGAAGCGGATGTCGACATCGTCGCCTGCCGCACCGGCGGCCCCGGCGGTCAACATCGGAACAAGGCGAGCACGGCGGTACGGGCGACCCACCGGCCCTCGGGGATCGTCGTCGTGGTCGACACCGAGCGGCAGTCGAGCCTCAACCGCCGCATCGCCATGCGGCTGTTGCGACAGCGCATCGAGCACGGTGACGAGACGGCGGAGCGCGCCGCGACCAGTGCCCGCCGGCGCATCCACGACGAGCTCGTACGCGGCGACCCCACCCGTATCGAACGTCCGGAAACGCCGCAGCAGGACCCGGCTTCACGGGAGCGGGCGCGCCGGCGACCGCGGCAGTCCACCCGGCCACGCCCCACCACGGCCTGACCCACTACGACGTCGAACTCGAACAGAGCCAGGGTCTGTCGCGGAAGTCCCGGGTGATCTCGCAGCGCATCGTGTGATCACCGGCGGGAGGGCGACGGGTGTGCCTGCCGGGCGGCACACCTTCCGGGGCCGCCCGCACCGTCCGTGGTGGCACGTCACCGCCCAGTGCGTCCGATCCCTGGGGCGACGGGGTAGTCCCTGACGGACGACTCACTCCGGGTGTGTCCCATGGGGGAAGACAGGCGCCGCGCCCGCGGATACGGTCTCGCCGGAACCTCAGACCGCGTAGACGGGTGCGAGGTCGACGAATATGCGGTAGTCCGAGATCAGGCCGTCGTCGCGGGTGCGCCAGATCGACACGGCCACGACGCCGGCGTCCTTGCCGTCGAGCCTCCGGTAGGTCACCTCGGTCTCGGCGATGATGTCGGCGTCCACCTGCCAGTTCCTGACGATCCGGTGCCGCAGGCCGCCGATGGTGGAGAAGAACGCCCGCAACCCGGCGGCGATGGCCTCACGTCCCGCCATCGGCTCGGCGTTGCCGAACACCAGCGTGGCGTCCTCGGCCAGCAACCGCACGAACGCGTCGGGGTCGAACGAGTCGACCGCCTGGAAAACTCGTCGCACCACGTCGTCGGTCATGCCGATCCTTCCCCGCGCCGCCGGGATCACTGGTGGGGACGATACGGGGCGAAGGACGGCGCGCAACTATCGCGAAGGTGGGTATCTCATCGCCGAAGGCTCGAAGATCTCCGAACCGGGGGCGCGGCGCGGTGGCCATGCCGGCACACCGCGCCGGCCCGCGGCTTCCATGGTGTCCACCCCGCCGGGGCGCGTCCGGGATTTCCGGCACGCCCCGTGCGCGGTGGACGGCGCGGGCTCTCACACCGGGTTCACCGATGAGCGGCCTTCGGGTGGGCCTCCCCCAGGCATTCCAGTACGGCGTCGGCGGACATCGGGAACGGGTCCGACTGCAGGATCCGAGTGTGCATGGTGCTCATTTCCTGGCCCGGCAGGATTCCCAGTTCCCGGTCGAGCAGCACGACGGTCTCCCGGAACACCTCCAGCGCCTCCCCCTGGCGACCGGTCCGGTAGAGGGCGAGCATCAACAGGGTGCGGAAGCGTTCGTGGAACGGGAAACGCATGATCAGGCTTCGCAGCTCGGGTATGGTCTCGAAGTGGTTTCCGAGACCTATGTCCGCGCCGATGCGAAGCTCCAGGAGTGAGGTTCGCAGCTCTTCCAGGCGGCTGACCTCGTGGGCCGCGACGGCGCTCTCGGCCAGGTCCACGTACGGCCTGCCGCGCCACATGTCGAGCGCCTCCGCGGAATAGCGCGCCAGGTCCTTCATGTCACGGCGGTGCTTGGCGTTCAGCGCCTGCTTGGCGAGCGTCTCGAACCTGTGGACGTCGAGTTCGTCGGGATAGGTGACCACCGCGTAGCCCTCACCCCGCTGCTGGATCCGGTCGTAGCCGAGAACGTGCCGTAGGCGGAACACGTAGACCTGCATCGCCTTCCGCGGATTCTTGGGCTGCTCGGTCCACAAAATATCCGACAGCAGGGCGACGGGTACCGACTGCCCCGCTCTGCTGAGCAGGATGCTCAACAGCTTCCTCGGCTTCTGGGCCGGTACCGGCACCTCGACGCCGTTCACGATAACCGCCAGATCCCCGAGAACGTGGAACTGTACCTCGCCCTCCAGGAGGGTGTTAGGCGACATGCGTTGTCCTTCGCGGATGAGAAAGGGACGTCAGCCTCTTCATGTGAAGGTCGTTCCCTCCGCCGTGGTAGGCCGTCACGGAACGACGGTCTCGCACGAGCCTGGATCGTCGGGCGCCGCGCTCGCGCCGGCCGGTGGCGGACGCGTACGACGGCTCGGCGAAGCGCCCCGTCACGATCAGGGCAGGGTCGTGCCACCGCGCTCGGAACGGGCGGCCTGCGACTCGATCAGAAACGGTAGCCGGTGGACCTCACCGGCCACGCACCCGAGGAAGACGATGCCGCCAAAGGGGTGGCGCCCGCCTCCGCGTCGCGGACGACGGACGAGAACTCGCCGCGAGCGCACCGACGGCGCCTGTGATCCCGGTGGGACCGCCGCGACCGGGCTGCGGGACGGCCACGGCTCAGGCGACGTCACTCCGGCGAGTGCGATCCTGTCAGAGCCGGTTCAGCGGAGAGCCGGCTCCGGAGCCGGACTTCCAGCCCGGGCTCGTAGGAGCGGGACGTGACCGGCTTTGGCGCGGCGGTCCCCCGGCCCGATCCCGTACGATCGCCCTTCCGCGTCTCCTTCGTTGACGCGCCGCGGCATTGACACGAGCAGTTCGCACCGGCGGCGCTTTAAGCGGGCCATGTGCCTATCTGCGGTGATTTCGATCTGTTTGAGAACACGAAAACGCACAGCCATCCGGTAGCCCCCATACCTCTTGTCTGCTTCCGGCCATTATACGTAAACGTCGGTCTCGATCTTCGTTTTACCCCAACCCAAAAAGTTGGGTTTACACCGATGCATGGCTGAGCGAATTAGGAACAGACCGTATACCTTTATAACGTCATGCTGTTACGGTGCCTCCCGGCGAGCATCGCGCCGGGGCACGGATTCCCGGCATGGCGGAGCGCCACGGAAAGTCGCGCTGAGCAGGTGAATCGCGGTGAGCGGGTATCGGACGGCGGAACGCGGACGGCTTCGCGGACGACCGCGGCCACACGGGGACAGCCGGCGAGGACACAAATGCTTCGCCATGAGCTGAACCCTCGACAGAGCGCGGGACCGGCCGACGGCCACCGGACGTCCCGGCGCGCGTCAGGCCGTTCCAGAGGGCGGTTCCGGCATCCGCGCCGAAGGCGGGTTCGGCCGCGTGCCGACGGGCCTCGTCGCGTGCCGACCGGGTTCCCCACCGGCCGGCAGGCGACGGGCACCCGTCCTGCTCGCGGGTACCGGCCCAGCGTGGGCCGGTACCCGCGCGAAGCCCTTGCGACGTCCCCGCGGACGGGCACCCGCCCCCGGGACGTCCCCGCGGGCGGGTGCCGGCCCCCGGCTAACCGTTTGCCGGTGCGGTCTTCATCCAGCTCGGCTTGACCGCCATCATCTGCGCGGTCTTGGCGGGATCCCGGTCGACGAGATCTCCGAGCACCTCGTCCACCCGCTTCAGGGCGGCCTCGTCGATCGTCCTGCCGGACGCCGCGGCGTTCTCGGTCACCTGCTCGGGCCTGGTGGCACCGGCGACCACCGAGGAGACCCCCGGCTGCCGGAGCACCCAGGCGATCGCGAGCTGAGCTGCCGAGAGACCGCACTCCTCGGCGACGGGGCGCAGCTCCTGCACACGTTCGAGCAGCGGCGTACCCAGCACCCTGCGGATGAACGTGGGAGCCCGCCCGCCGGCCGTTCCCCGCGATCCGTCCGGCGGCTCCTGGCCGGGCCGGTATTTGCCGGTCAGCACCCCTTGGGCGAGCGGCTGGAAGGCGAGCTGGCCGATGCCCTCGCGCAGGCACAGCGGGACTATCTCCGGTTCGACGACCCGCCACAACATGTTGTACTGCGGCTGGTTGGAGACGATGCGGCTGCGCAACCCGAGGTCACGGGCGATGGTCAGCGCCGACGCGATCTGCGGGGCCGTCCACTCGGAGACACCGAGATAGAGCACCTTGCCCTGGCGCACCAGGTCGTCGAAGGCGATCAGGGTCTCTTCCAGAGGGGTGGTCTCGTCGAAACGGTGCGCCTGGTAGAGATCGAGGTAGTCGGTACGCAGCCGGCGCAGGGACGCCTCGCAGGACTCCGCGATGTGCTTGCGGCTCAGGCCGCGGTCGTTCGGGCCGTCGCCGGTGGGCAGGCAGACCTTCGAGGCGAGGACCAGTGACGACCGCCTCACCCCGGCGAGTGCGGCGCTCAGCACCTCCTCGGCCGCCCCCTGCGCGTAGACGTCGGCGGTGTCGAAGGTGGTGATGCCGGCGTCGAGTGCCGCCCGGATGCACGCGACGGCCTGGTCCCGTTCCACCAGTTCGCCGTGGGTCAGCCAGTTTCCGAAGGTGACTTCACTGATCATCAGGCCGCTCTGCCCGAGGTGGCGATGTTCCATTGGTAGTCAGGATGCGGCGCTCTCCTTCGAGGAGCCCGTTTTCCCGATCCTCCTTTCACGATGAAGGTCACGATACTGGTCTGCACGCGGCGTCAAGGCGGACCGGTCGCGCGGGCGCCGGTCCACCGGCACGTCAGGACACGCGGCTCCGGCGCGACTTCCCGTTCGTGCGCTCGCCCGCCTCGCCTGGGCGCGCATCGTCCCGAGGGAGGGGCGAATCGCCTGGACGGCCTCCGGAGAAGGCGGTGGCGAGCGGGTGGAAGGCCCTCTGGTAGTAGATCAGCGGAGCACCGTCGCGCACGCTGTACGCCTGTACCGCGCCGATGACGACCTCGTGGTCTCCCGCGGGAAGCACGCTGTGCACGGTGCACTCCAGCGAGAAGAGCGCGTCCGGGACGACCGGCGGGCCGTCCGGGGTGAGTGCCCCCCACGTGCCCTGGAACTTGTCCAGGGCCGTCGTCGCGAACAGGCGCGCCACGACGTCGTGGTGCTGGCGGAGCATGCTCACCGCGAAGCGTCCCGACTCGTGCACGGCGGGCAGCGTGCGCGCGGACCGCGCGAGGCACACCAGGATCAGCGGAGGTTCGGCGGAGACGGAGCAGAAGGCGCTCACGGTCAGCCCGTGCGAGCCTTCCCGCTCCCCTCGTGCCGTAACGACCGTGACGCCGCTGGGAAACCGGGCGAGCGCGGCCCGGAAGCCGTCCACGGTGATCATCACCGGGACGTCATGCCGTGAACGGCCGCAGCACCAGTTCGACCGTGCGGTCCTGGAGGGTGAACGTCGCCTTCTGGCCGGGCACCGCGTCGTCGAGCCAGCGGTGGAAGTCCTCCATCTCCTTCAGCGTGACGCCGTCGATGGCGTGGATCTCGTCGCCGGGCTGGATGCCGACGAACTCGGCGGCGGAGTTGATCGCCACGTCCTGCACGACCATCCCGGTCTCCGGGGTGACCCCCAGGGGGATGATGCCCGTCTTGGGCGGCGTCAGCGTCTTGTGGAACTGGAACGGCCGGTGCTCCAGGTAGGCCGCGAGCCGCTCCAGGTAGTGCCACCAGTGGTGGTCGTACGCGTCGAACTCCACCCGGGAGCGGACCGAGTCACCGAAACCCGAGTGGCGCACCTTCACCTCGGTGCTGTCCTCGTTGACCTGGACGAACTCCACCTCCACGAGGGTGGGCTCGTCGTTCCCCGGCACGTCCCAGTCGTAGGAGCACGAAACGCCGGGATCGACCTCGCGCAGCGTCGCCGAGAAGACGAGGTCGACCCGCCCTCCCCGGTTGAAGTGCCAGCGAAGCGGGTCGCCCGGCTCGACCGGGATGCTCGCGTCGTGCAGGTTGAGCCAGGCGCGGACCTCCTTCGGGTCGGTCCAGGCCTGCCAGACGCGGTCCCGGCTCACCTTGATCTCGCGTGCCGTCGATGTTTCGAGTGCCATGACACCGTTCTCCATTCTTGGGATCCGCGCCGACGAGGGCACGGGGTCAGCGGTACACCGGTCGATCGCCTACCTGGCCCCCGCCTCGTGCAGGGCCCTCTCGACCGCGGCGTTGGAAAGCGTCAGTAGTCCGATGAGTGACACGGCCGCCCCGAACAGGCCGCCCACCCGGTACACGGCCTCCAGGCTGACGTGGGTCGCGATCTGGCCGGCCAGAAGTATGCCGACCGGCATCAGCCCGAAGGCCACCAGCCTGTTCACGCTGCTGACCCGTCCGGTCAGCTCCTTCGGGACGATGGCCTGCCGGATCGACACGGTCGTGACGTTCCAGGTCATGGCCGTGTAGCCGGTGACGGCGAGGCCAAGGGCGACGAAGGCGACCTCGCTGGTGAACCCCAGGATCGTGAAGCCCAGCGCGCCCAGCATCACTCCGCCGAGGGCGGACCTCGCCGGCCCCAGCCGGTGGGTGAACATCCGGCAGGTGAAGCCCGCGGTCACGCTGCCGACCGCGACCGAGGCGAGCAGCAGGCCGTACGCCATGTCGCTGATCTCCATGACCTGCCGGGCGTACAGCACAAGCATCGCCAGCTGGCCGACCGTGCACATGTTGGTGAGGCCCGCGACCAGCGTGAACACGCGCAGCACGCGATGGCGGGCCAGCCAGCGCACGCCTTCGCCGATCTCCTTGCGCATCGCGCGCCGGGGTCTCGCACCGGGGACCGTCGCCGCCTGGGCGCCGTCGGCGCGGAAATCACCGCGCATGAGGAACGAGAAGACGGAGCTCACGGCGAAGCTGATGGCGTCCACGCCCACCGGCACGGCCCTGCCCACGGTGTAGAGCACACCGCCGAGCGCCGGTCCGAGGAACTTCAGGGCGACCGTGTTGGCGGTCATCAGCCTGCTGTTGGCCCGCTCCAGAGCCTCCCGGTCCTGCGAGACCGCCATCGGGAGGATCGCCGAGCGCGAGCTGTCGTAGACCGTCTCGATCGACGTGATGCTGAAGGCGATCACCATGAGGAGCGGGATCGACGCCCAGCCGCCGAGAACCGCGACGAACAGGACGACGAGGATCGCGCACCGGACGGCGTCCGACACCCACATCGCCCGGCGCCGATCCCAGCGGTCGGCGAGCGCGCCCCCCATCAGGGCGAGCAGCAGCCAGGGAAGCTTGTCCGCCATCCCGACGAGTGACAGCGTCGCCGGATCACTGGTGAGGTCGGCGGCCAGCAGCGGCAACGCGGTGACGGTCAGGCCGTTTCCCACGCTCGAAACCGACCAGCCTCCCCAGAGCAGCCAGAAGTTGCGCCCGAGGCCGCTGGAGATCCTCGCGCCCAGGCGCCGCCCTCCCCGCCCACCCGGCGGCGCGCCGGAGCCCTCCGGCTCCACCGGGGTCCGCAGGTCCCCGTCGCCCGGAGCCTCCCTCGTCGTCATGCCCCCCCGCCCTCCGGGGTGGACTCCTCGGGGAGCAGCGCGGCGGGATCGAGTTCGAAGAGCAGGCGGGTGGTGCGCGCGACTCCGTCCGCGTCTCCGAGCTCCCGCTGGCAGAGCACCGCCTTGTACGCCGCGCCCGCGCCCCTGAGGGCACCCGCCTGGGCACCTCGCTCGAACTCCACGGCCGCCCGCTTGACGTCACCGTTGCCCCGGAACCAGGCCCCCGCGAAATAGCGCGCGGAAGGCTCGTTCCCGTCCACCCGCAGCAGCTGCTCGACCGCCTGTTCCACGTGGTCGACGGGGTGGAGCATGGTGCCCGCCTTCACGGTCACGTCGAGGAGCAGCCTGGTGTTCTCCCGGGCGCTGTGCCACTGCTGCGAATCGGCGGCGAGGCTCTCGGCCTCGGCGCCCGCCTCGTACGCCGCGTCCATGGCCGCCCGCGCCCCGTCCGCGTCCTTCTCCGTGATCCGGTGGAAGGCCGCGGCGCGCCAGAACCTGCTCACCGTGAGCGCGCGCAACCAGGGTTCGACCTCGCTCAGCGCGGGCAACAGCTCTTGGCCGTACGCCATCCAGTAGTCGCTCCCGCGCTCGCCGCCCCGGTCCCGCAGCAGGATCGAGATCAGCTGGGTGCACGAGAGCACACGCAGTGTCGGCAGTTTTCCCTCGGTGGCCAGCCTGGCGAAGGCGTCCGTCACCGCGGAGTCGCGCAGATGCTGGCGCAGCGCCCGGGCGGTCTCGTACGCGAGGTAGTCGCCGGTGGCGTGGGAGCCGATCGCGTCTTCGGCATCGCCCGAGGTCAGCTCCGCCGCGAGCCGGTAGAACCCGAGCTGCGTGAGGATCCTGACGAGCACCGCACGCCGTGGAACGGACTGGTGCGGCCATTCGGCGATCTGGCGGCTGAGGAACAGCCACGGTTCCAGTCCGGTGTTCGCCGCCACGGCCGCCGGCGAATCCCCCAGGAACACATCCTGCCTGACCTGCCTCGCCAGCCAGGACCGTGAGTCTCCCTGCAGGATCAGGGAGCAGTGCGGAAGCAGTTCGTCCTGGTTCTCGTCGCGCAGCAGGGCGAGCAGCAGCGGCGTGCTCTCGGCGCAGAGCGGCCCGCCCACCGTGGGAGTCAGCGTGAACCAGGCGCTCCAGTTGCGCTGCAGTCCGACGGTGTCCAACTCGACCACGGGCGGGAACTCCAGATCCCCCCACGCGACATCGTCCGCGCGCGTATAGGTATGCAAGCCCGCCAATGCCACACTCTTTTCTGGATAAGCCGACCGCTTGGTTAAAAAGGCGGGAGAAGACTTCTGGAATCCTCTCCCGCCAGATATCGGCGTTTAATCCACCGACTTAGTAGACCTCGCTCGGCGCGTAAACCTCGCTCGGCGCGTAGACCTCGCTGGGCGCGTAGACCTCGCTCGGGGCGTAGACCTCACTCCGCATCTGAAACACCTCCTTTTGGGGTTGTTCCTTGCTGCCGGAGTCAGCTTTTCGGAGTTCAGTTTCGCGTTGGTTTCGCGCCGGTGTCACGGCGTCCTTGACCGTTCTTGAATACGATTGTCTTGCCTGGTGAACGGGGCTTCGATCTTTTTTCGGCGACCCGGCGGTCCGGCCGGATCACGGGCGTACGGCACCGCGCGTCCGGCCCGCGCGCACCCTCCGGCCCCTCACCACGCGTGCCCTCCGAGCCCGAGCAGGCGGGACCCGAGCAGGCGGGCGGGGCCGGCCACGGTGACCAGGAGACACGGTCACTGAGAGACACGGCGGCGGGAGACACGGTCACCGGGAGACACGGCGGCGGGACGGTGCGGCCTGCCCGGCCGGGACCTGCCAGGGAGCGGCGACATGATCTTCGGGGTCCACCGCCGGATGCTCTTCCTCCGGAAGGGGGAGGAGCGTCGCCGTCACCGTCGCCGTCGCCGTCACCGGCGCCGTCGCCGTCGCCGGAGGCCGTGTCCGTGCGGTGCTCCGCGAAGCTCTCAAGGTGCGGGCGGCGGAGCTCGGGCCGGGGGCCGGCGGCCTTCGCGAGGAATCCCACGGCGGCGCACACGGGACGCTGCGAGCCACCCGTGATCACCGGGATGGCGGCGGGCATGGCGAACAACGACGGCGGCGCGTGGCCCCGTCGCCCGCGCGGGTCGATGACCCGCGTCACTTCAGGAAGGGGATTCGGAAAGTTCTTCACCCGCGCCGGCGTCGACGGGCGTCCTTCACGATTCCCGCGCGCCCGTCCGCGACTCCTGCACTCGTCCTGTTCGCGCCGACCTCGGGGTTCGCCGGTGACCGGCCGGTCGGCGGCCGGCCGGTCAGCGGCCGGGCTCAGAGCTCCTTCGGCCGGTCAGCGTCCCGTCCGGGGAGCCCCGGGGTCTCAGGGGACGCGGGGGACGCGGGCCGCCCGGAGGACTTCGGGCGCTCGGGAGACGTGGCCCGGTCGGGAGACGTGGCCGGGTGGGGAGACGTGGCCCGGTCCCGAGGCTCGGGAGCCGCGGGACGGCGGACGTAGACCGGGGTTCCCGTCGGGGTCATGTCGTAGAGCGCCTTGGCGTTGTGGAGCGGCACCCGGATGCACCCGTGGGACGCGGGATGCCGCGGGACCCGCTCCGAGCCGTGGAAGCCGATGCCCTGGTTGAAATAGATGGTGTAGAACTGGTCGCCCAGCGGCCCGCTGGTCCATCCGGGCGTCCGGAACCAGGCACGGAAGTCCCCGGTGGGCGTGACGGCGACCCCGCAGTGGCCCTTCTTGCAGTAGTGCTCGCCGTTGCCGGTCGAGATGTGGGAGACCAGCGCCGGCTTGCCGTCCTGCCACGCGGTGAGCAGCTGGCGGCGCAGGTCGATCTCCACCCTCGTGGGCTCCCCGTACGACACCAGCGGTTTGAGGCGCGCCGGGCGGGAGAGCGCCCGCCAGGTCGGCGGGTCGATCTCGTCGGTGGGAGGCAGCCCGTTCGCCTTCTGGAAGGCCCACACGGCCGCGCGCAGCGCGGGACGGTACTCGTCGCCGGCCTCTCCCGGCCCGAATCCCAGCCGGTCGAGGCGCCGGTGGACCTCCTGGACCCGGGTCCCCCTGTCGCCGGGGCGAAGGAGGGGGAACCGTGACAGCGGGGTGTGCTCGGCACGAGGCGCGGGAGGGCGCTCATGGGGAATGGGCGCGCCGGAATGCCCCGACGACACGACACCGGTGTTCGCCACACCGAATGGCAGGCACGCGGTGAGCACGAGGGTCGAGTTCGCGATCAGGAGGCACGTGATGGTTCTCCGCATTTTTTAAACGCCTATCCACTCTCGGGCGAGATCCGTTAGAAGGAATACGAGTACTTGCGGTCCTCTATCGCCGCACGCACCAGACCGACGGCCTCCTGGGCGCAGCCCCAGGAGAAACTGAATCCTGCTCCGCCGTGCGCGAAGTTGTAGACGACCTGTTCCTCGTCGTCCCACTCAAGACAGACGTTCTCGTTCCGGAACGGCCGCAGCCCCGCCCGTACCGGCTCGTCGGGATCCAGCCTGGCGTGTCGCAGCGCGGGCATGAAGGCCAGGCACCGCTCGTACATCTCCCGTACGGGCCCGTGGTTCTCCAGGTTGATCCCGGTGTCCCACTCGTCCTTTTCCGCCAGTCCCCCGAGGACGAGGAGTCTCGGATTGCGCGGCACGATGAAGACGATGTCCTGCTCGTCCTTGTTCTCCTCGTCGTGGGAGACGCAGTGGGCCTCGCGGATCCGGCGCCCGCGAAGCCCGTCGTTGCGGACCCGCACCAGCGCGCCGCGCAGCGGATACATGCCGATGCCGCGGAGCCCGGCGGTGCCGAGCCCGGCGCAGCAGACGATCACCTCGGCGCCGAAGCGGTCGAGGAGCTCGGCCCTGCGCTCGGCCAGCAGCCCCTCGACCCGGTACCGCTCGACCCGCACACCGTGGATCTTGACCTGCCGCATCAGCCACGCCATGTACTGATCGGTGTCGATCATGGGCGCCATGTGCGAGTACGCGTCGACCACGCCGTAGTCGGGACTGACGCCGTTGCGTTCGGCGAGCGACCGGTCGCGGACGAAGCCGCGCACCTTCCCCGCGAGTTCCTGCATCTTGTGGAGGTCGTGCGGACTCTCCTCGACGGGATGCTTGAAATAGAAGTTGGACCTTCGCATGGCCACCCCGGGAACCTTGGCCCGGGCCAGCCTCTCGAACATCTCGTACGAGGTGAGGCACCAGTTCTTGGAGCGAGTGAGGGAGATCTGGTCGTGGTGGTAACCGCACACCGCCGGTGGCCACTCCCACAGCGCGCCCGCGACGACCGAGACGATGTCGGGCGCGAATCTCTCCGCGACGACGGTGACGCGAAACCCTTCCCTGGCCAGGCACAACGCAGTGGTCAACCCGCTTACCCCGGCCCCGACGACAAGTATCTTCTCTGAATTCGCGCGCACCTGGGAACGCCTTCTTTCCGGATCCATCCAGCTCGATCACTTTCCGGCGCGACCGACCGCGGGAGGCCGTCACGACGAACACCGAAACCCCTCCACAGTAAATGGGGACGCCGGTGAATCCCGGAATGGCGGTGAACACGAAACGGGAGAGGATCGGCCGCGGGCCGATGGGAAACCATTACCGACCGAGGAAACAATCTGGATTGAACGGGGAAAAGCCGCACTCGCCCTGAATCCTCCGATGACAAATTTTTGGCCGCGTGCCGGATTTTCATCACCAATCCACCGATCGACCCGGGCGAATATTGACACCTCCTTAGTCGAGCCCGGGTCGCCAGGGTGGGCCGGCCGGGGTCATGGCGGGCTGAATTGCCTACTTTGCTCTGCGGACTCGCCTATATGCCCTCGGTGGGATTGTTGAGGGCAGGTGGACGGCCAAGTCTCACTTGTTGTAGAACGTGGTGACTGAACGCCGGATGGTACTGGCGTACACCGGTGCGCAGGTGTCCTCCGGCACGCGGCGACGCGCGGACGCCTCGCGATCAGCCGGGAGGAAAAAGGTATGACAGCGGGCCCGCGTGCCGACAGGATGGGACGTCATGACCGACACACGCGTTGACCCCGCCTTCATCGCCGACGAGAGCACCATGCTGCACTCCTGGCTGGACTGGCACCGGGAGACCCTGGCCGTGAAGTGCGCCGGGCTCTCGGACGAGCAGCTTCGCCTGCGTTCCGCCGAGCCGTCCACGCTCTCCCTGCTGGGTCTGGTCCGCCACATGGCCGAGGTGGAGCGCAACTGGTTCCGCAACATCCTCAACGGCGAGGGCGTCGCCCCGTTCTACTATTCCGACGACGATCCCGACGGCGACTTCGACACCCTGGAGACGAGCACGGCGGAGCAGGCGTTCGCCCGTTGGCGGGGCGAGATCGCGCACGCGCGCGAGCTGTCCGCCGGGCTTCCCATGGACACCGTGGGAAAGACGCGACGCCGCGACCATGACGTCTCCCTGCGCTGGATCCTCGTCCACATGATCGAGGAGTACGCCCGGCACAACGGCCACGCCGACATCATCCGCCAGCGGATCGACGGGGTCGCCGGGGAGTAGCGCCGACCTGCGGGACGCACGCCTCCACCGGAGCGGACGGGCGAGGTACGCCCCCACCCGCGTGAACGGGCACGAAGAGCGGGCGGATCCCGTGGAGAACGGGCCGGTCGCGGCAACGGCCGGATCAGCCCGGGGCGGAGCTCTCCACGAGCGTCTCGGCGATCATCCGGTCGAGGTTGGCCAGGTTCGCCGGGCGGGCGACGGCGGCCTCGGCGAAACGGTCGAGAAGCCGGGCGAAGACCTCGCGGTCCGGCTCGTCCCAGTCGGCCATCAGGCCGTCGAGATAGGTGCGCCGGTGGCGGATCACCACCTCCAGCACGCGACGGCCCCGCTCGCTCAGCACGAGCCGGGCTCGTCTGGCGTCCACGGCCGACTCCTCGCGCTCCACGAACCCCGCGCCGACCGCGTCGTTGACCAGCCTGCTGGCCGTGGAGGGGTCGACGCCCAACTGCTCGGCGACGGCGCCCACGGTCACCTCCGGTACGTCCAGGCTCAGCTTGTGCACGGCGTGCACGACCATCACGTTCGACATGTGCACCGCTCGCTGCGGCTCTCCGGCCTTGCGCGCGCGCAGTGGCCGCGACCAGATCCGGCGCAGCCGGAACAGGGCCACGTCGATCACCGCTCCAGGCGTTCCCTCGTTCACGGCGTCACCCTAACCTCTGCGGGCGGATGTGCCGTGTCTCCCCGCCCCCGGCCCACGGGCCGCGCCACGCCGGAGGCCGCCACCCGTGGACCCGTGGCGGGCAGATCGGCGGTACGGCACGACGGCCCGTACGGGACACCGGGGCGGGGGATGGGGGAACGGTCAGCCGGACAGGCGGACCGGGTTGACCAGGTCGGCGTACATCAGCAGGCCAGCCATGATGATCATCAGGAAGGCGATCGCGTAGGTGAGCGGAAGCGCCTTGGCGATGTCGACGTGGCCGGGCGTGGGGCGGCGGGCCACGCGGGCGAAACCGCGCTTGAGCCCCTCCCACAGACCGCCCGCGATGTGGCCGCCGTCCAGGGGAAGCAGCGGGATCAGGTTGAACAGGCCGATCGCCAGGTTGAAGCCCGCCAGCAGGTTGATGAAAACGACGATCTTGTTTTCCAGCGGGATCGCGGCGGCGGCGATCTCACCGCCGATGCGGCTGACGCCGATGACACCGATCGGGCCGTTCCTGTCGCGCTCGTCCCCGGAGAAGGCCGCGTGCCAGACGCCCACCATCTTCTCGGGGAACCTGAGCAGCGAGGCGGCGGTGGCCGAGGTGAGGTCCCCCATGTGCGCGGCCACGGCGCCGAAGCTCTGCTGCTCGATGACGATCTTCGGGCTCACCCCGAGGTATCCGACACCCTTTTCGATCTTTCCGGGCTCGTCCAGCGACTCGCGGTCCTGGGCGATGAGGCTGGCGTTGACGGTCAGATCCTGACCGGCCCGCCTGACGCCGATCGCGACCGGGCCCGCGCCGTGGTCGCGGATGGCCCGCGTCGCGGCGTCCCAGCTCGTGGCGGGCCTGCCCGCCACGGACACGATGACGTCTCCCGGCCTCAGCCCCGCCGCGCTGGCCGGGCTGGGCTTGTCGGCCGCGGTGCACTCGGGGTTCTTCTCGTATTCGGCGGCGGTCTTCACGCACTGCGGGATCGAGGCGATCTCGGTCTTCTGCGTGGGGATGCCGAAGCCCATGAGCACGACGCCGAACAGGATGAACGCCAGCACGAAGTTCATCGCCGGACCGCCGGACATGATGATGACCTTCTGCCACCAGGGCTTGCGGTAGAACACCCGGTTCTCGTCGCCAGGCCGCACCTCCTCCAGGGCGACGTCGCGGGCGTTCTCGATCAGGCCCTGCCAGGGGCCGGTGGAGACCGAGCGCACCTTGCCGGGGGCGTCGGTGGGCCGGGGCGGCAGCATGCCGATCATGCGGATGTAGCCGCCGAGCGGGAGCCACTTGATGCCGTACTCGGTGTCGCCCTTGCGGCGCGACCACATCGTCGGGCCGAACCCGACCATGTACTGGGTGACCTTGACACCGAACAGCTTGGCCGGCACCAGGTGGCCGATCTCGTGCAGCCCGATCGACACCATCAGTCCCACGAGAAAGACGATGACCCCGACCACGGAGAGCCAGCTCACAGGTTCATACCCCCATCGCGGTTTCACCGACAATGCCCCATAAGAGGTTAGCCCAAGTATCCGGCCCCCACGCCGCCGCGAAAAGCGGCGTTCCCGGCCGCTCTCCCGGCCGGGCCGTCCGGTGCCCTTTGCCGATTGGACACACTCCGTTGACATTCAGCGATCGCACGAACACTCTTTGATGAGGGTGAGGGCGGGAGAGAGGAGCGTTTTGATCGGGATCCTGGTTGCCGAGCATCTTCCCCTGGTCCGGCGCGGGCTGGTGGCGACGCTGCAGAACGAGAACGACATGAAGGTGGTGGCCGACGTGGCCGCCGGGGAGGACGTGCTTCCCGCCGTGCTGCGGCACGCGCCGGAGACGGCGGTCATCGATCTCGACCTGCCGGACGTCGGCGGTCTCACCACCGCCCTCCGGCTGCACGAGGAGGCTCCTGGCTGCCGGGTCCTCCTGCTGTCGCGCGACCCCAGCCCCGGCCAGGTCCGCCAGGCCTTCGCCGCCCACGCGCTCGGGTTCATGAGCCTGGAGGTCGGCCCCGAGCAGCTGGCCCACGGCGTCCGCCAGGTGGCGGCCGGCCGGCGGGCGGTCGACTCCGAGCTCGCGGTGGCGGCCCTGAGGTCGGCGGAGAACCCGCTGACCCGCAGGGAGCTCGACGTGCTCCGGCTGGTCGCGCAGGGGGCCAGGTCCGGCGAGATCGCCGACCAGCTGTTCCTCTCCGTGGGAACGGTCCGCAACCACCTGTCTCGGATCATGTGCAAGACCCAGGCGCGCAACCGTCTCGACGCCGTACGCATCGCCGGCGACTCCGGGTGGCTCTGAGCCCGCCCTCGTCCCTCGTTCCCGAGAGCCTCCCAGGGAGACGTGCCTTCCCCGGCCCTTGCCCCCGGCCCTTTTCCCGGCGCCTTCTCAGGGGCGCCAGATGAGGATGAGGGCGCAGTCGTCGTTGTGGCCCGACGACATGGAGGCCACCAGGTTGCGGGCACCGTCACGGAACCCCGAGGGCACCAGGCGCTCGGCCTCTCCCAGCAGGCGGTCGAGACCGGCGTCGATGTCGCGCCCCGGCTGCTCGATCAGGCCGTCGGTGTAGAGCATGAGGGCGTCGCCCTTGCGCAGCATCCCCTGGTCGGCCTCGCAGTGCAGGTCGGGCACGACACCGAGGACGACCCCCTTGGCCGCGGAGACCCGCCACGTCCCGGTGCCCGACTCGAACTTGACCACCGGGGGGTGCCCGGCCGAGGTGATGACGTACTCGCCCGTCACGAGGTTGAGCCGGAGATGGACCGCCGTGACGAAGCCCTCGGCCTCGCGCTGGCGGTGCAGGTAGGTGTTGCAGGCGGGCAGGAAGTCGGTGACCGAGCCGAGCAGCCCGCCGAAGGTGCCCGACAGCAGCAGCGCCCGGGTGCCCGCGTCGACGCCCTTGCCCGACACGTCGACCAGGGCGAGCTCCAGCGTGTCGTCCTCGCGCATGGAGACCAGGAAGTCGCCGCCGAAGGAGGAGCCTCCGGCCTGCTTGAGAACCACCTTCGAGCCCCACCCCTTGGGCAGCGGGGGCAGGTCGCTCTGGCTCTTGAGACGGTCGCGCAACTCCAGCAGCATCACGTCGCCGCGCAGACCCTGCACACCGAGCTTGCCTCGGGTGCGAGCCATCAGCGCGGCCAGCACCGCGGTGAAGCCGAAGGTGACCAGCAGTCCGGGACCGATGTGTCCCACCCCGCGCACCACGGCCACGTAGACCAGGGAGACCGCGACCGCGAACAGCAGCTTGGCGAGACTGTTCAGCCTCAGCTGGAGCCCCGCCACGAGGGTGACCGGGATCATCAGCGCCGGGGAGAACCACTCCATGGACACCCTGGCGGCCAGCCCGCCGATCAGCAGGGTCAGCAGGGTCAGGGTGATGAGCAGGTTCCGGTCGCGCGCCAGGGGGCCGCGCCGCAGGAAGCGCACGACGGGAACGAGAAGAGGGACGCGGACCAGGAACGCGCGGAGCGCCGGAGGGAGCAGCGGCACCGGACGGGAACTCATGATGCGCTCGACTGTATCTGGCCGCCCTCCCTTTGGGCAGCCCACTTGACCAACGCCTTGATCATTAAGCAGGGATATTAGATGGCCGGAACCGTTTGTCCCCTACTACCGTTCGGAAGATGACCCTCAGCCTACGTCCGATCAGCGAAGCCGAATGGTCCGCTTGGAACACCGTGGACGAGGAGGCGTTCGGCGCCGCCACCCCGGAGCACCGGCAGGAGATCTTCAAGCGCAACATCGAGTTCGACCGCTCGCTCGGCGTGTTCGACGGCGACCTGCTCGTGGGCACCACCGCGGTGTACAGCTTCAGCATGACCGTACCCGGCGGGCCGATCCCGGTCGGCGGCGTCACCGCGGTCGGCGTGCTGCCCTCGCACCGCCGCCGGGGCATCCTCTCCTCGCTGATGACCCGCCAGCTGTCCGACCTCCACGAGCGGGGCGAGGCCGTCGCCGCGCTCTACGCGGCCGAGGCCGCGATCTACGGTCGCTACGGCTACGGCAGGGCCTCGGACTGCGTGGTCTTCCGGATTCCCACGGCGGGCGCGGCCTTCACCCGGCACGCCCCGGCCGATCCCACCCTGCGGCTGCGCGTCGTCAGGCCCGCGGAGGCCAGGTCCACCTTCGAGAAGATCTACGAGTCGGCGTTCGAGCAGCGTCCGGGACTGTACGCCCGCACGCCCGCCCGCTGGGACACGGTGCTGACCGACCAGGAGTCCGACCAGGGCGGCGCCGGTCCGCTGCGCGCCGTGGTCGCCGAGGACGACGGCGGCCCGCGCGGTTACGCGCTCTTCCGGATCAAGGGCTCCTTCGACGACCACGACCTTCCCGCCGGCGAGCTGCGGCTCAAGGAGCTGTTCGGTCTCGACCCCGCCGCCTACGCGCTGCTCTGGCGGCACGTCCTGGACCGCGACCTGGTCTCGCACGTCCTCGCCCAGAGCAGGCCCTCGGACGACCCGCTGATCCATTTGCTCGCCGAGCCGCGCCAGCTCCACGCGCTCTGGCTGGACGACCTTTGGGTCCGCGTGGTGGACGTCGAGCGGGCCCTTCCCGCCCGCCGCTACAGCGCGCCGGTGGACGTGGTGATGGAGGTCGAGGACACCGTGTGCCCGTGGAACGCGCGCCGCTGGCGGCTGACGGCCGACACCTCCGGCGCTCGCTGCGCGCCCTCCGACGACCCCGCCGACCTGACCCTGCCCGTCTCCGTGCTGGGCGCCGCCTACCTGGGAGGGCGACCGCTGGCGGCGCTGCTGGCGGCGGGGGTGGTACGCGAGTCGCGCGCGGGGGCCCTGCGGGAGCTGTCCACCGCCATGTCGTGGGGCCCCGCCCCCTGGGGCGGGCTGGTCTTCTGACGGCTCTTCCGGTCCTCGGACGCTCTGACGGCTCTTCCGGCGACGGCGAAGGCGACGGCCGCTCCGGACGGCCGGAGCCGGTCCGGAGCCGTTCGGGACGGGGCGGGCCGGAGCGGGTTATGGTGGCCGGCATGGCACTGCAGAGCTTGCAGATCAACGCGATCACCGCGATGCGGGCGCGAGACGTCTCACGCCCGTCACGGGAGCAGCAGGAGGCCGCGGACCGCCGCCCCCTGCGCGACGAGACGCCCCGCAAGGAGCCGGCGCGCAACGGGGCGCGCAGGGAACCGCCGCGCGGGGAGGTTCCGCCCCGCGAGCGCCACCGCTGAGGAAGGGCTACGGCGGAGGGCCCCGGAGGGCCCTGCGGACAACCGGGGGCTACTGAGGGCTACTGAGGGCTACGGCAGCGGCGGGAGCTGGCCGATGGTCTCGTACGAGGTGAGCTGCGCGATCCTGCGGTTGTGCCGCTCGGCCCCGGAGTAGGAGGTGCCGAGGAAGATCTCGACGAACCGGATCGCCTCCTCCGGCTCGTGCATCCGCGAGCCGACGCTGACGACGTTGGCGTTGTTGTGCTCGCGGGCGAGCCTGGCGGTCTCCTCGCTCCAGGCCAGGGCGGCGCGGACGCCGCGCACCTTGTTGGCCGCGATCTGCTCGCCGTTGCCCGAGCCGCCGATGACGACGCCCAGGCTGCCCGGGTCCCCCACGACGCCCTCGGCCGCGCGCAGCACGAACGGCGGGTAGTCGTCCTCCGCGTCGTAGACGAAGGGACCGCAGTCCTCGACCTCGTGGCCGTGCTCCTTCAGCCAGGAGACGACGTGGTTCTTGAGCTCATAGCCGGCATGGTCGGCACCGATGTAGACGCGCACCCGCACAGTTTCGCAGGTGTACGCGGGCGGCTCCACCCGGCCCCCGGATAGAGTAATAGCCATAACGCTCATGGAACCCTTACAGAGAGAGCCCCCGCATGCGTGACATCCGAGTGGTCGGTGACCCTGTCCTGCGCACGCCCGCCGAGCCGATCATCGACTTCGACCGCGACCTGCGGCGCATGATCGACGAGATGTTCGCCGTGATGTACGCCGCGCAGGGCGTCGGCCTGGCCGGTCCGCAGATCGGCGTGTCGAAGCGGATCTTCGTCTACGACTGCAGCAACCGCAAGGGCCACGTGATCAACCCGGAGCTGACCGTGGACGACGACACCGAGGTCCTCGACGAGGAGGGCTGCCTGTCCGTCCCCGATCGCGGGACCGGCACCCCGATCTACGCCAGGACGCCTCGGGCCGCGGGGGTCACCGTGAGCGGCCTGGACCGGCTGGGGCGGCCGATCCGGATCAGGGCCCGCGGCATGCTGGCGCGCTGCTTCCAGCACGAGACCGACCACCTCGACGGCAGGCTCTACGTGGACAGGCTGGCCAGGGACGCCGCCAGGAAGGTCCTGCTCCAGGCCCCCTGATCCCGGTGGCCGCCGGAGCGGCCCCCGCGGTGGTCGTCAGAGCTGGACGGCTTTGATCTCCAGATACTCCTCGAGCCCGAACTCGCCCAGCTCGCGGCCGAGGCCCGACTGCTTGTAGCCGCCGAAGGGCGCCCGCGGGTTGAACTGGCCGCCGTTGACCGCCACCTGGCCGGTGCGCAGCCGCCGGGCCACCGCGACCGCGCGCTGCTCGCTGCCCGCCCACACCGCGCCCGCCAGGCCGTACGGCGTGCCGTTGGCGATGGCGACCGCCTCGTCCTCACCCCGGAGGTAGGGGATGATCGTGAGGACCGGGCCGAAGATCTCCTCCTGCTCGATCACCATCCCCGGCTCCACCCCGGCGAACACCGTGGGCTCGACGTAGAAGCCGCGCGACAGGGGCCGGTCGGTGCCTCCGGCGACCAGCCTGGCGCCCTCCTCCTGGCCCCGGTTGATGTAGCGGACGACCCGGTCGCGCTGGGCCGCGGACACGAGAGGGCCGAGCCTGGTCCCCTCGTCGAAGGGATCGCCGACGGTGTATCTCCCCGCGGCCTCGACGGCGAGGCGGACGGCCTCGTCGTACCGGTCGCGATGAACGATCATGCGGGTCCATGCCGAACAGGTCTGGCCGGAGTTGATGAAGGCGTTGGCCACCGTCGCCTTGACGGCCGTCTCCAGGTCGGCGTCCGGCAGGACCAGGCTGGCGGACTTGCCGCCGAGTTCCAGGGCCACCCGTTTGATCGTCTCGGCCGCGAGCGCGGCCACCCGGCGCCCGGCCCGGGTGGAGCCGGTGAACGACACCATGTCCACCTCGGGGTGGGTGGCCAGGGCCTCGCCCACCACCGGGCCGTAGCCGCTGACCATGTTGAACACCCCGGCGGGCAGCCCGACCTCGTCGAAGATCCCGGCGAGCGCGAAGGCGGCCAGCGGCGCCACCTCGCTGGGCTTGAGCACGACCGTGCAGCCCGCGGCGAGCGCGGCGCCCACCTTGCAGACGACCTGGTGGAGCGGGTAGTTCCAGGGGGTGATGGCGGCGACCACCCCGACCGGCTCCCTGAAGACGCGGGAGTTGCCGACCTGCCCGCCCTCGAAGTCGTAGGTCTCGGCCAGCTGGGCGTACGAGGCCAGCACCCCGGCCGGCATCAGCGTCTGCACCCTCATCGCCAGGCCGTACGGGGCGCCCATGTCCGTGGCGATGATCCTGGCTATCTGGTCGGAGCGTTCTCGTATCAGGTCCGCGGCCGCGGCGAGGATCGCGCCTCGCTCGGCGGGGGCCGTCGCCGCCCAGGAGGGGAAGGCCGCGCGCGCGGCGGCCACGGCGGCCTCGACGTCGGCGGGCGCTCCCGCGGGAACCCTGTCGATCAGCTCCTCGGTCGCGGGATTGATCACGTCGATGCTCTCGGCCGACGCGGACGACTGCCAGGCTCCGTTCAGATAAAGGTGACGCATGTCCCTCATCCTGGCGTGCGTGCCGTTGTTATGCGAGAGCGAGCCGGACGCGGCTCCCGCACAACGATGATCTTTGTACGGGAGCACAGCGGGATCGTACGGGGGCGCTGCGGGCCCGGCCGGGCCGCCGGCCACGGTCGCGCGGGGCAGGCAGGCGGGCGCTGGCGGCGAGTGGACCGGATCAGCCGAAGATCGGCTGCCGGGTCCTGAAGCGCTTGAGCTCGAAGAAACCGTCGGTGCCCGCCACCAGGCGCACGCCGTCCCAGAACCTGCCCGCCTCCTCGCCCTTGGGGGCCGGCGAGATGACCGGGCCGAAGAAGGCGACACCGTCGACGGAGATCACGGGGGTGCCGACCTCCTGGCCGACCCGGTCGATGCCGTCGTTGTGCGAGGCGCGCACCACCTCGTCGAACTCCGTGGAGTCCATCGCGTCGGCGAACGCGCGGTCCAGCCCCGCGGCCTCCAGTGCCTCCTCGACGGTCTCGCGGAGCGTGTCGAGCTCCTTGAGCCTGCCCTGGTTGTGGAAACGGGTGCCGAGCTCGGTGTAGAGGCGGCCGACCGTCTCGGAGTCGTACTTCTCCTGCACGGCGGCGACCACCCGGACCGGCCCGATGGCCCTGGCGATCGTCTCGCGGTAGCTGTCGGGGACGTCCTTGTCCTCGTTCAGCACGTTGAGGCTCATGATGTGCCAGCGCGGCTCGATCGATCGCACCTTCTCCACCTCCAGCAACCAGCGGGAGGTCATCCACGCGAACGGGCAGAAGGGGTCGAACCAGAGATCCACGGGGATGCGCTCAGTCATTTTCTTCGGCTTCCTGGTCGTGAGGGTGCTTCGGTAGCGACAACCCGGACGGTGGAGCCCCCTATTCCGCAGGCTTATTAATACCTTGACATGCCTCTTTATTCTCGAATCCGGGTATCAGTCCGCAGGCTGATGCGAAGCGGCAGTCCGCGCCCTTACGTGGCAGGATTCAGTCACCCCTTAGCAATGGAGCGGGGGAAGTTGTGAAGAGGGAGCGGTAGTGGCAGGCAATCTGACCCGTGACGAGGCGCGCGAGCGCGCACGGCTGCTCAGCGTGCAGTCCTATGCGGTGGAGCTCGACCTGACCGAGGGTGAGGAGCGCTTCGAGAGCGTCACCACGGTCCGCTTCACCAGCACCCGGCCGGGTGCGGAGACGTTCGTCGATCTGGCCGGCGCCAAGGTGCGCAAGGCCGTCCTCAACGGCGTCGAGCTGGACGTGAGCGGCTACGACCCGGAGGCCGGGCGGCTGCCGCTGCCGGGCCTGGCCGAGACCAACGAGCTGCAGGTGGACGCCGACTGCTCCTACAGCCGCACCGGCGAGGGCCTGCACCGCTTCGTCGATCCGGTCGACAAGAGCGTCTACCTGCACAGCCAGTTCGAGACGGCCGACGCGCACCGGATGTACGCGTGCTTCGACCAGCCCGACCTCAAGGCCTCCTTCGAGCTGACGGTGCTCGCGCCGTCCCACTGGGAGGTCATCTCCAACGCGGCGCCCGACGCGGCCGAGGAGCTGCCGGAGCACCGCGGCAAGCACGGCGCGCTCCAGGCGGCCAAGCGCTGGCACTTCCCGCCCTCCCCGGTGATGTCGACCTACATCACCGCGCTGTGCGCCGGGCCGTACCACAAGGTGACCTCCGAGCACGACGGCATCCCGCTGGGCCTGTACTGCCGGGCCTCGCTCGCCGAGCACCTCGACGCGGACAACCTCTTCGAGGTGACCAGGCAGGGCTTCGACTTCTTCCACAAGATCTTCGGCGTCCGCTACCCGTTCGGGAAGTACGACCAGCTCTTCGTGCCCGAGTTCAACGCCGGGGCGATGGAGAACGCGGGCTGCGTGACCTTCCTGGAGGACTACGTCTTCCGCTCGCGCGTCACGGACGCGGTGATCGAGCGCCGCGCCGAGACGATCCTGCACGAGATGGCGCACATGTGGTTCGGCGACCTGGTCACCATGCGCTGGTGGGACGACCTGTGGCTGAACGAGTCGTTCGCCACCTACGCCTCGGTGCTCTGCCAGGCCGAGGCCACCCGCTGGGGCCAGGGCGCGTGGACGACCTTCGCCAACGTCGAGAAGGCCTGGGCCTACCGCCAGGACCAGCTGCCCTCGACCCACCCGATCGCCGCCGACATCGTCGACATGCACGCGGTCGAGGTCAACTTCGACGGGATCACGTACGCCAAGGGCGCCTCGGTCCTCAAGCAGCTCGTCGCCTACGTGGGGCTGGACAACTTCCTGGCCGGGGTCCGCGACTACTTCAACGAGCACGCCTGGGGCAACACCACGCTCGCGGACCTGCTCGGCGCGCTGGAGCGCACCTCGGGACGCGACCTGTCGTCCTGGTCGAAGGAGTGGCTGGAGACCTCCTGGGTCAACACGCTGCGCCCGTCGTTCACCGTCGACTCCGAGGGCCGTTTCCTGGAGTTCGACGTGCTCCAGGAGGCCCCGGCCGACTACCCGACGCTGCGCTCGCACCGCGTCGCCATCGGCCTGTACTCCCTGCGGGACGGCGAGCTGGTCCGCGTCAAGCGGGTCGAGCTGGACGTCGTCGGCGCGCGCACCGCGGTTTCCGAGCTGGTCGGCGAGGTCCAGCCGGACCTGGTCCTGATCAACGACGACGACCTGACGTACGCTAAGGTCAGGCTCGACGAGCGGTCGTTGCGGACCGTGACGGAGGGCGGCATCGCCAGGTTCACCGAGTCCCTGCCCCGCGCGCTGTGCTGGTCGGCCGCCTGGGACATGACCCGCGACGCCGAGATGTCCACCCGCGACTACCTCACCCTGGTCGTCTCCAACATCGAGTCGGTCACCGACATCACGGTCGCCCAGACCGTGCTCCGCCAGGCCCGGCTGGCCGTCCAGCAGTACGCCGACCCCGCCTGGCGCGCCCAGGGCCTGGCCCGGCTGGCCTCCGCGCTGCGCGGCCTGGTCACCGCGGCCGCGCCCGGCTCCGACCACCAGCTCGCCTACCTGAACGCGCTGGCGGCCGTGGCCGCCTCCACCGAGGACCTGGCGTTCCTGAAGGGGCTGCTGGACGGCGAGACGGTGCTCGAAGGTCTCACCGTCGACGCCGACCTGCGCTGGACGCTGACCGGCGCCCTGGTCTCCGGCGGCCTGCTCGGCGAGGAGGACGTCGCCCAGGAGCTGTTGCGCGACGCCACCGCGACGGGCGAGCGCTCCGCCGCGCTCTGCCGCGCCGGGATCCCCACGGCCCAGGGCAAGGCGAACGCCTGGGCCGCGATCACCGAGGGCAGGCTGAGCGGCGCGCTGCTCCGCTCGACGATCGCCGGTTTCATGGACCCGCGCCACCCGGACCTGCTGGAGCCGTACGGGGCGAGGTACTTCGAGGAGATCGGCAGGATCTGGTCGTCCTGGAGCTCCGACAGCGCCCAGAACTTCGCGAACGGCTGCTACCCGGCGCTGAACATCTCTCCCGAGACGGTCGCCAGGACCCAGGACCTCATCTCGTCCACCCAGCCGCCGCACGCGCTCAAGCGCCTGCTGCTCGAAGGGGCCGACAGCATCGGCCGTGCCCTGCGCGCCCAGGCCAAGGACGCCTCGGCGGCCTGAGGCCGGCGCGCCCCGCGAGGCCGGTCCCGGTCGCGAAGAAGCCGGACCGGTCTCGCGGGGCCCTGGGTGAAGCCTTGGCCGGTCCCCGGAAAATACTGGTAGAAATAGTCACCAAGCGGGGGAAGTGCCCTGCGGGGCATTTTGCGTGGACAACATTTCTGTCGTTCGTGGGTCGTGAGAGGGTAATCACGTGGAATCGGCGCGTGACCTGCTCGTCTCCCTGGCCCGCAGATACGCCTTCGGTGACGTCGGGGCCCTCGCCTCGGGCGTCGTGAAGGACGCCGGCGACATCGAGGCGGCGTGCGAGTTCGGCCAGCGGCTGCTCTCGCTCGACGCGGAGGACTTCGCCGCCGAGGCACGGGCCGTGCCGAGCGATCTACGGCGGCGGGCGCGGGCCTGCACGATGCCGCAGACGCCCCGCGAGCAGCCGCGCGGCGCGCTGGAGTCGCTGCGGCCCGCGTACGGGCTGCTGCTGGAGGTCATCGCGGTCAGGTGGCACCGCCGCGAGCTGAGCCCCATGGTCGCCGCCCTGCACATCGCCAGCGAGTACCTCCCGCTGCTCGCCTTCGAGCCGGTGCTCGGCAGCGCCGGGGACCCGGCGCGCTGGCCGGAGGGCCTCACCGCGCCGGGCAGCAGGTTCGGGGTGATCGGCGACCGCGACTGCGACCACACGAGGGCCGAGCAGTCGGCCGTGAACCGGACCCTGCGGGTGGCCGGGGAGCCGGCCGAGGGGTGGCGCGCCTACTTCGACCGCCAGCACAGCCAGGTGGCCGGGGCGCTGGCCACCTGCGTCGCCGACTGCCGCAACCCCTGCACCGCGATGGACTGGGTGGACCCGGAGCGCCGCGACGACCTCACGCTGCGTTCCCGGGTGGCCCTGGCCTTCGCCGACACCCCGCTGGTGCGGTTGCGCCACGCCGCCCCGGTGGGCCACGGGTTCGGCGTGCCCTCCCCCGAGGAGGTCACCGAGGCGTGGGAGCGCAGCCGGACCGCGCTGGCCAAGAACGGCGTGGGCGGCGAGGCGTCCGAGGACGACGGCTTCCCGCTGCCGGGGTTGCCCGCCCTGTTCTCCGCCGTGGCGGGCGTCCCGGTGACGCCCTCGACGCTGCTGACGGACATCAGCACGTACCTGGTGAAGCTGCTCCAGTCCTGATCGGCCGGGCCCGGCCCCGAGGTTCGGAGACTCAGAGCGAGCTGTCGATGAGCAGCGACAGCGCGCAGCAGGCGATGGAGAACGTCATGAGCAGGACGCTCCGGCGGATGTAGCGCTGTTTGGCGTCCCCGACGGCGTTGAGCCTCCTGATCTCCAGGACGGCGAGGTCGACCCTGGCCTCGCCGTCGAGGCCGCCCGCGGGCGGTGCCACCCGGTACCCCAGGCGGGGGTCCGGTGCCGGCGGCGGGTCGTCGGCGAACCCCCCGGGATAGAAGCGGCGCCGCTCCAGGGCCCTGCCCGCGAGCCCGGCCGTACGGCGGTAGAGGGCTCCGGCGAGCACGAGCATTCCCATCAGCCAGAAGAACATGCTCGTCCACCAGAGCCATTCGATCTTGCTGGACAGCTCGCCTGGCCTCCAGTGGCCGTTCAGCAGCCCGACGGCGACGGCACCGGCGGCGGCCCCCGTCGCGAACAGCAGGATGGCCGCCGTCTCGTCCTCCCTGCGGACCTTCCCGCGGGCGTCCGCGAGGGTCGCCTGGACGTAGTCGAGGATCCTGTCCGGCTCCCGTTCCGCCGCGGACCTCCTGCGAGAGCGACCCGGCAGCGCGTCCCACATGATCCTCAGCACGAGCCGATTATCCGGGAAAATCATCCTCGTTCCGCCCGGACGGACCGCCCTGAAGATCATTCACTTGGCGGGACCACGGGATCACCTGCGCCGCGACGCCTGGTCGGCGAGCAGCAGGACGCCGGTGACCAGCCCGCCCACCAGATCGCCCAGGCCGAGCACCGCGGCCATCGACGTCGCGGCCACCCGGCACTCGGCGTCGGGCAGCCACTCCCTGGCCAGCGAACCCGTGACGATCTCCAGTGCCTTCCCCCGCTGGTCCACGAAGACGAGCACGGCCCTGTCGGCGTCGGCGCCCAGCGCGGCGTGCAGTCGCTCGGAGAAGTGGCGGCGCGGCCCGATCGCCGGCCCGAGGTAGGCGGCGAAACGCAGCCCGGTACTCCGCTCCGCGGTGCGCAGGGCCCCGCGGACATCGTCCCCCTGTGTCGGGGTCAGGGTGAGCATCTCCGCCACCTCGCCTTCACCAGTCCGGTGATTCACCGATCGGCCGGTTCACCAGGCCGCCGACGCCCCGCCGGTGTGCCGTCCGGGCTCGGAGGTCTCCGCGAGCGCGACCCAGTCGGCCTCCGGCTCCGGGGACCCGGCGGGTCGCCGCCCGGTCAGCACGAGGACGGAGCCGGTGATTCCCCGCTCGCTGCCGAGCGGGCCACCCAGCCAGACCGCGCCCGCCGAGGTGCTCCTCGCGGCCTTGTCACGCAGCCTGCCGGGCATCGTCACGAGCAGGGCGATGAGCAGGAACAGGCCGCCGGAGACTCCGACGAGAAAGCCGAAGACCTCGATCGCACTGTCCACACCTCAAAAGTAACCCGGCGCCGACCCCCCGTCGAGAGCTACCGGACGGCGGGCCCGCGCTCGCCCCGCGAACCCCCGCGGGCGGCCTCGATCTGCGACGACACGGAGATCGGCGTGTCGCCGGGTGAGATCTCCCCGCGCCGCGCGGCCGCCGCCGCCCGCCCCGGGGGGTTAAGATCATGAACGTGGGTCACGCCCCGCGCGGCAGGCCCGGAGCACGCGGTCATCCGGAGCGAAAAGTTCCTAAGGTACCCGGTTCATAGCAGTGCCAAGCGGGTGACGGCGGTCACAAAAGTATGAGATACGCAATACTAGGCACCCCCGAGGACGTCAGCTACCGTGAGTTACGTGGATTCCGGTCAGGTACCAGAAGACGGTAACACTACGTCACCGATTTGGGTCAGCGACCGACAGGCCGAGGACCGGCCGACGTCTCGACCCGCCGCGCCAGCGTCTACGTACGCACCTGTCGAGCGCGCCTCGCTGCGCAGCCTGCTCGACCACCCGAAGTACCGTCACCTGCGCCGACGCGTGATCATCTCGGTCGGCGTGGGCGTGCTCGCGGGCGTCCTGCTGGCCAGCTGGCCGCTGGGCCTCAGCGCCGCCGTGGTGGCCGCGATCGTCGACACGGTGCTCCGCGCCCGCTCCAACTCGTCGGTGCCCGCCTGGCGGCGCGCCTCGGTCGCGGAGCGGCGCACGGAGATGCAGCTGAAACGGCTGGAGCGCGGGGGTTACCGCACCCTGCACGCCCGCGCGATCCCCGGCAGCGAGGCCCAGATCGACCATCTGGTCGTGGGCCCCACCGGCGTCTACGCGGTCGACTCCGAGAAGTGGGACAAGCGCCTGCCGGTCCGCGTCCAGTCGCACCGCAAGCTGTTCCACGGCCCGTTCAGCCAGAAGCCCCGCCTCGACGAGGCCCGCTGGGAGGCCTCCCAGGCCGGAGAGCTGATCGGCGCCGAACTGGGCCGCGAGGTCACGATCGTGCCGTCCCTGGCGATCTACGGCCCGGCCATCCCCTGGAAGGTCCTCAACGTCCGCGAGGTCGACGTGTTCGACGGCAGTCGTGTCCGTAAATGGATCACCAAGCGGGAACGCTCACTCACCGACGCCGAAATCGACAGGATCTTCGAGGCCGCCCAGCAGGTTCTGCCCGCGCGCTACCCGGAGAACTGATCCCGGCCGTCCCGCGAGCCCGTTCCCGACCGACCGCCTCCCCCGTCGGGACCGACGGGAGTCCGCCCCGCCACGGCGCCCCGGCCAGGCGACTCCCGTCTCCCCTCCTTCCGGCGCCCTCGCGTGCTTCCCGTGCCCGAGGGCGCGCCGGGAGCCCGGCTCCTCCCCGCGCGGGCGTCGCGGCGGGCGATCGGAGGCCTTCCCTCATAAGCGTCGCGGCGTGCGACGGGTGACCGAGGCCCTTCCGGCGCGGACGTCGCGGCGTGTGGCGGGTGACCGAGGCCCCTTCGGCGCGGACGTCGCTCGTCCCGGGTTCGCCGGGCGCGGAGACCTTCGGTAGTGTCGGGGAACACCCTGGGCCTGTCGGGCCCACCGGCCGCCGCCCCGGTGCCCACCCCGTACCCCGTCGGCGTTCCGGAACCGTCCCGGACACCGGCGCGGCGCCTCGCCGCCCCCGGCCCCGTCCACCCCGTCTCGTACGTCGATCATGCTCGTGCGGTGTCGGCGGAGCATGTGGTCACCGGCCGGACGTCTCGCGGCGTGGACAGGCGTCTCACGCACCGGGCGATAGCCGTACCATTTGTAGACACGGTTTCGATGATGGGAGAAGCCTCATGCCCGCCCTCAGGTCTCGTACGGTCACTCACGGCAGGAACATGGCCGGGGCCCGGGCCCTGCTCCGGGCGACGGGCGTAGCCGGCGAGGACTTCGGGAAACCGATCATCGCCGTGGCCAACAGCTTCACCCAGTTCGTCCCCGGGCACGTCCACCTCCGCGAGGTCGGCGACGTCGTCGCCGGCGCGATCCGCGAGGCGGGCGCGATCCCGCGCGAGTTCAACACGATCGCGGTCGACGACGGCATCGCGATGGGCCACGGCGGCATGCTCTACTCGCTGCCCAGCCGGGAGCTGATCGCGGACGCGGTCGAGTACATGGTCAACGCGCACTGCGCCGACGCCCTGATCTGCATCTCCAACTGCGACAAGATCACCCCGGGCATGCTGCTCGCCGCCTTCAGGCTCAACATCCCCACGGTCTTCGTCTCCGGCGGGCCGATGGAGGCGGGCAAGACCCCCAACGGCAAGCTCGACCTGATCGACCCGATGATCGCCGCCGCCAACGACGCCGTCTCCGACGCCGAGCTGCTGGAGATGGAGGAGAACGCCTGCCCGACCTGCGGTTCGTGCAGCGGGATGTTCACCGCCAACTCGATGAACTGCCTCGCCGAGGCCATCGGCCTCGCGCTGCCGGGCAACGGCACGATCCTGGCCACCCACAAGGCGCGCAGGAAGCTGTTCGAGGACGCCGGCCGCCAGCTGGTGGAGATCACCCGCCGCCACTACGAGCAGGACGACGAGACGGTCCTGCCGCGTGCCATCGCGACCAGGGACGCGTTCGAGAACGCCATGGCGCTGGACGTGGCGATGGGCGGCTCGACCAACACGATCCTGCACATCCTGGCCGCGGCCCGCGAGGCCCAGGTCGACTTCGGGCTGAAGGAGATCAACGAGATCTCGCTGCGGGTGCCCTGCCTGTGCAAGGTCGCCCCCGCCACGGCGAAGTACCACGTCGAGGACGTGCACCGCGCGGGCGGCATCCCGGCGATCCTCGGCGAGCTCGACCGGGCGGGCCTGCTCCACCGCGACGCGTACACCGTCAACGGCGGCACCCTGGGCGACTACCTCGACGGCTGGGACCCCCGGTCGCCGCAGGTGCTGCCCGAGGCGCTGGAGCTGTGGCACGCGGCCCCCGGCAACGTCCGCACCGTCAAGCCCTTCTCCCAGGGCGCCCGCTGGGAGGAGCTGGACCTCGACCGCTCCGAGGGCTGCGTGCGCGACGCCGAGCACGCCTACACCCGCGACGGCGGCCTGGCCGTCCTGTACGGCAACATCGCCGCCGAGGGCTGCATCGTCAAGACCGCCGGGGTCGACGAGTCGATCTGGAGGTTCGAGGGCCCGGCCGTGGTCTTCGAGTCGCAGGACGACGCGGTCGAGGGCATTCTCAACAACAAGGTCAAGGCCGGCGACGTCGTGGTGATCCGCTACGAGGGGCCGAAGGGCGGGCCCGGCATGCAGGAGATGCTCTACCCCACCTCGTTCCTCAAGGGCAAGGGGCTGGGCAAGGACTGCGCGCTGGTCACCGACGGCCGCTTCTCCGGCGGCACGAGCGGGCTGTCCATCGGCCACGCCTCCCCCGAGGCGGCCGAGGGCGGCACCATCGCCCTCGTCGAGGACGGCGACCTCGTCGCGATCGACATCCCCGGCCGTTCGATCGAGCTGAAGGTCGCCGAGGAGGAGCTGGCCGCCCGCCGCGAGAAGCTCCTCGCAGACCTGGGCGGCTACCGGCCGCGCGACCGCCAGCGCCAGGTGAGCGCCGCGCTCCAGGCGTACGCCGCGCTCACCACCTCGGCCTCGACCGGCGCCTCGCGCGACCTGTCACAGCTGTCCCGCTGACCTGGGCTTCCTGTCGGGTAGAGATGCCTTACCCGACAGGAAGTTCGAAAAAATGTCGGTGCTCGGACGTATTATCAGGGTATGGCTGATGTCATGAAGCTCACCGCCCCGCTGACGACCGCCGAGATCGCCGCCCTCGCCCTGTCGATGGCGCATCTGGGGTCGGGTCCGCAGGCCAACGCCGCCCGCAGCGGCCTGCGCCACGCCTTCGAGCAGATGGAGCTCGACGACGACATCGTCGCCACCACCCTGGCGACCCTCACCGAGCCGATGTCCGCCCCGACCGCCGACCGAGCCCGCACGATCGCCACCGCCATCACCTCAGGCCTCGTCATCCGCCTCCACTACCAGGACGCCTCCGGGCGGGTCACCGTCCGCGACGTCGACCCGGTGACCTGCATGGTCCACCGCGAATACTGGTATCTCGTCGGGATGTGCCGCCTGCGCGGCGCGATCCGGGCGTTCAGGTTCGACCGGATCATCGCCACCGAGCCCACCTTCGTGCCGGCCCGCCCGCACCGGGCCGAGGCGTTCCTGCCCTTCCAGGGCAAGCGCGCCGCCTGACCGGTCGCACGCGGCCGATCACGGCGCAGGCCCGGAGCGGCCGTGTTCATCCGATCTGTCACCCGGCGGCGCGAGCCGACCCGGGTGGCGGATCCCGGCGGGGATCTCCTGCCGCGACGGTTCCGGGCCGGGGCTCCGCCGACGGCGGCGCCTAGCCGCAGGTGCCTAGCCGCAGCAGCCGCCCCCGCAACACCCGCCGCCACCGCCGGAGGACCGGGGCGCGGCGGCGGAGCCCGCGGAGCCGCCGGTCACGGCGACCGTGGAGAGCAGTTTGACGGTGTCGTCGTGGCCGTCGGGGCAGAGCGCGGGCTCACCGGAGCGGGCCATCGGGCGGGAGATCTCGAAGGTGGACCCGCAGGCGCGGCAGCGGAAGTCGTATCGGGGCATGACCCCAAGGTTACCCAGGTTGCCCGGATCACTCACGCGAAGGTGATGGAGGCGTAGTCGCTGACCGGCCGGTAGCCGATCGCCTGGTAGATCGAGTTGGACGTGGGGTTGGACAGGTCGGTGAAGAGCAGCACCTCGGCGGCGCCCTCGGCACTCACCTTGGCGCTCACCGCGTGCGAGATCGCGGTGCCGTAGCCCTTCCCGCGAAACTCCGGGGGCGTGTAGACCGGGCCGACCCGGGACATCCCGCCGAGGGGCACGGAGGCCCCGGCGAACGCGACGGGCCGCCCGCCCGCCTCCCACACGATGAGCTCCCGCCTGGCGATCCGGCTGGCCACCAGCGCGGTCAGGCCGACGTGGGCGATGCCTTCCGCCTCGGCCTGGAACTCCTCGCCCCACCGGACCAGGAGGTCGAGATCGGCGGGGCCGGCGACGCGGGAGGCCCCGTCCGCGAGGGGTTCCGGGGAGACCGGCGTGTCGAGCCGGTAGAGGCGTTCGGCGCGGCGCCCCGCCTCGGGCCGCCACCAGGAGGCGGCGAACGCCTCGGCCGGCGGGAGCGGCCCGCTCACACCGGGGATCGCCCTCTCCGCCTCGATCAGGTGGGTGGCCAGCTCGGGCACGACGTCCGCGGGGATCGCCGGGAGCAGGAGGAAGTGGGGAGGCGTCTGGATGGCCGTCGCCACGACCTCGCCGTCGCGCTCCAGCCGTCCCAGCAGCGGGTCGTCGCCCCACATGCCGTTGCGTACGGCACGCAGGACCGTGAGGGGGACGGTGTTGCGAACCGGGTCCCGCAGCAGCCACGGCTCCGCCACACCCGTGTACGCCTCGACATCGGAGGTGAAGATCCATGTCATGAGGTGATTGTGCCGATCGTGGATCTTCCGCGCCAGCGGATACGGCCTGGCGCGCGGGCATGGCAGGCGTCCGTGGCCGCCGCGGCCGCCTTCGGGAAGGCGGCCGCGGCGGGCCCCGTCATCGGATCCCGGCCCTCAGGCCGCGCTCTCCGCGAGGTAGGGCGCCCACTGGGGGTCGCCGACGATGTGCGCGCCGATCAACCGCCAATGGACGCCGCGTGGCACCACCGGGGCGACGTTGAGCGTCCACCCCAGTTCCTCCAGCATGCGGTCGGCCTTGCGGTGGTTGCACGTCGTGCACGACGCGACGCAGTTCTCCCACGTGTGGGGGCCGCCTCGCGAGCGCGGGATGACATGGTCGATGGTCTCGGCCCGCTGGCCGCAGTAGGCGCACCGGTAGTCGTCCCGGCGCATCAGCGCGGTTCGGGTCAGCGGGATCCGCGACCGGTAGGGGATCCGGACATATCTTCGAAGCCTGATCACCGAGGGGACGTCGAGCGTGCGGCTCGCCGAGCGGAACACGGCGCCCCGCCCGTCACGGTGCACGACGTCCGCCTTCTCCCTGAGCACGAGCACGACGGCCCGGTGCAGGGAGAGCGTGGTCAGGGGTTCGTAGGTGGCGTTCAAGAGCAGGACCTGGCGCATCAGCGAGCCTCTCCCGCCGCACGACACGTCAATCGAGGGGGCACGCCGATGCGTGCCCCGGCTGGCGGCCCCTCCTGGGGCCCGGGCGCTTCCGTCACGAGGACCTCCGCCGGACGGCCCAGCGGATGCTCACCACGGCACCGTCCTTCACCAAGTTTGGCTGCTGCAACGTAGTTCTCGCCACCCATAAATGACTGGAGAGACACCTGATACGTTTTATGCCCGCATTACCAGTTCTTAACTCCTCCCGCCGCAGATCGGATACGCCCCCCGCGCAATGCGCCCGTCCCGTGGTCCTGACGTCGTAGGGTTCCAGCCATGACGCGACAGCCATACCCTCCAGCCAGCCGTCTCGAGCTCGTCGAGGAGCTCCACGGTGTGCCTGTTCCCGACCCCTACCGATGGCTTGAGGACCCGGACGACCCGGCGACGAAGGACTGGCTGGTGGGGCAGGAGAGACTGCTGGAGACCGAGCTGGACGCCCTTCCCGGGCGTGAGGGCTTCAAGGCCCGGATCGCGGAGCTGCTCGGCTCGGGGTCGGTCGGCGCGCCGACGTGGCGCGGGGAGCGGCGGTTCTTCATGCGGCGCACCCCCGGGCAGGAGCACGCCGTGCTCTACACCGTGGACCCCGGCGGCGCCGAGCGTGCGCTGCTCGACCCGATGGCTCTGGACCCGACCGGGTTGACCACCCTCGACTCCTGGCAGCCCGACAAGGAGGGCCGCCTGCTCGCCTACCAGGTCTCGGTGGGCGGTGACGAGGAGTCGAGCCTCTACCTGATGGACGTCGCGTACGGCGACCGGATCGAGGGGCCGATCGACCGCTGCCGCTACTCCCCCGTGGCGTGGCTGCCCGGCGGCGAGGCTTTTTACTACGTGCGCAGACTGCCCGCCACCGAGGTGCCCGAGGGTGAGGAGCAGTACCACCGCCGGGTCTACCTGCACAGGGTCGGCACCTCCACCGAGGAGGACGTCCTGATCTTCGGCGAGGGCCTGGAGAAGACCAACTACTACGGTGTGGCGGTCTCCCTCGACGGCCGCTGGCTGCAGATCTCCGCCTCCAGAGGTACGGCGCCGCGCAACGACCTGTGGGTGGCGGACCTCCAGGCGTCCTCCCACTCCTCGCCCGAGCTGGTCGTCGTCCAGGAGGGCGTCGACGCCCAGAGCGCCCTGCACTTCGGCCGCGACGGCCGCCTGTACGTCTTCACCGACCGGGAGGCCCCGCGTGCCCGCGTCTGCGTGACCGACCCGTCCGACCCGCGGTTCGAGAACTGGCGCGACCTGATCCCGCAGGACCACGAGGCCGTGCTGACGGACTTCGCGATCCTCGACGACCTCGACCGGCCGGTCATGCTCGTCGGCTGGACCCGCCACGCGATCAGCGAGATCTCGGTGCACGACCTGGTCACCGGCGAGCGCGTCGGCGAGGTGCCGACCCCGGGGCTGGGCACCATCGGCGGCATCAGCGAGCGTCCCGAGGGCGGCCACGAGGCCTGGTTCGGCTACACCGACAACACCATGCCGCCGAGCATCCAGCGCTACGACGCCCGCACCGGCGAGACGACGCTCTGGGCCGCCTCCCCCGGCGCCGTCGAGGTGCCCGCCGTCGACACCGAGCAGGTGACCTACCGCTCGGCCGACGGCAGCGAGGTCCACATGCTGGTGATCTCCCCTCCCGGCGCCGAGGGCCCGCGCCCCACCGTCCTGTACGGCTACGGCGGCTTCGGCATCTCGATGACCCCCGGTTACTCCGCGTCCATCCTGAGCTGGGTCGAGGCGGGCGGCACGTACGCCATCGCCCAGCTGCGCGGCGGCGGCGAGCAGGGCGAGGAGTGGCACCGGGCCGGGATGCTCTCCCACAAGCAGAACGTCTTCGACGACCTGCACGCGGCGGCCGAGCACCTCATCGCCACCGGCGTGACCACGTCCTCGCAGCTGGCCATCTCCGGCGGCTCCAACGGCGGCCTGCTGGTCGGCGCGGCCCTGACCCAGCGCCCCGAGCTGTACGCCGCGGTGGTCTGCTCGGCGCCGCTGCTCGACATGATCCGCTACGAGCTGTTCGGCCTGGGCGCGACGTGGAACGTCGAGTACGGCTCCGCCGAGAAGCCCGACGAGTTCGCCTGGCTGCACTCCTACTCTCCCTACCACCACGTGCGGGAGGGCGTGTCCTATCCGGCGACGCTGTTCACCGTCTTCCAGTCCGACACCCGGGTCCACCCGCTGCACGCCTGGAAGATGTGCGCCGCCCTGCAGCACGCCCAGGCCTCGGACCGGCCGATCCTGCTCCGCAACGAGGCGGAGGCCGGTCACGGGGCCCGCGCGGTGAGCAAGACCGTCGAGCTCGCCGCCGACCAGCTCACCTTCCTCGCCCATCACACCGGGCTGACCTCCTGAAGGCGCGGCAGGACAAGGCTTGAGAGGACGGGGCGGAGGGGCACGGCTCAGGAGGCGCGGCCCGAGAGGCGCGGGTCGAAGCGGGACGGCTCGCGGAGGCGCGGGCGCATCCGGGACTCCGGGTGCGCCCCCGGCGGTCGCGGCGGCCGGATTGTCGGGGGCGGCGGCTATGGTCGGGGCGTGAACGACGCGGCGGTGGCCGAGGGCCTGACCTTCACGGAGAGCGACCCGGGGGCCTTTCTGCGGCCCTACGTCACGCACCTGTCGGCCTACACCGAGCGTCACGCCGATCCCACGGCCCAGCGGCGGCCGCCGTTCGCCGGGGTCGTCATGATCTTCGGGTTCGGTGCGCCGCTCGCGCTGAGCGGCCCCGGGGGGTCCCGGCTGCTGGCCTCCTTCGCCGGTGGCCTGCACGACACCTATGTCGACACCACCACGGCCGGGATCGCCGAGGGAGTGCAGGTCAACCTCACACCGCTCGGGGCCAGGCGGCTGCTCGGGACGCCGTTGCGGGAGCTGGCCAACCGGGTGGTCTCCCTGGAGGAGGTGCTCGGCGGCTGGGCCACGACCACGCTCGAGCGGCTGGCGGAGGCCCCCGGCAGGGCCGCCAGGATCGCCCTGCTGGACGAGGCGCTCAGCGGGCGCATCGGCGAGGCGCCGCCGCCCGACCGCCGCGTCAGCTGGGCATGGCAGCGCCTGGTCGCCACCCGCGGCACGGTGTCCGTGGCCTCGATAGCCGCCGAGCTGGGGTGGAGCAGCCGGCACCTGGTCTCCCGCTTCCACGACCAGATCGGGCTGGCGCCGAAGGTCGCGGCCAGGGTGCTGCGCTTCGAGCACGCCACCGGCCGCCTGAGGTCCGGCATGTCCCTGGCCGACACCGCCGCCGTCTGCGGCTACTACGACCAGGCCCACATGAACCGCGATTTCAGGATCATGGCTGGCGCCACTCCCCGCGAGCTGGTGCCGTCCCCGTGCGTCATCGGGTGATCAGGTCAAATTTTTCCAAGCCTCGCCGCTCCCGCCGGTGACATCGTGGTGATCACCGCAGGAAAGGAGAGGGCATGCGAACGGTGTATCCGCTGGTCCGTTACCGCGCCCCGGGCAAGGCCGTCGACTGGCTGGTCCAGGCGTTCGGGTTCGAGGTCCACGAGCTCGTCACGACCGCCGACGGGGGCGTCGGCCACGGCGAGCTGATCGTCGGCACTGGGATGATCATGACTGGTACGGGCGAGCCGGGCGGGCCCGGGATCTACGTCGTGGTGGACGACCCCGACGCCCACCACGCCAGGGCCGTCGCGGCCGGGGCGGAGATCACCAGGGAGCCGGCCGACCAGGACTACGGCTCGCGCGATTACGCCTGCAGGGATCCGGAGGGCAACGACTGGTATTTCGGAACGTACCGGCCCTGACGGTTTCGGGTGGCGTGCGCGGGTCCGCACCCGCGCACGCCACTCATGCGAGGAACACGAGCTGCGCGGCGAGGAGGATGTCGAAGACGCCGCACCACTCCGCGTACGAGCGCGACACGACCGCTTTCCTCCTGAGATGGACGAAGTCCCAGAGGCCGTGCAGGAACCAGCCGGCCGCCACCAGATAGCGGCCCAGGTCGGGCTCCACGACCAGCGCGGCCAGCGCCAGCGCCCCGAACCCGATCATCCCCAGGGCCTGCGCCCGGAACTCGCCCGAGCGGCGCAGGTCACCGGCGACGACGCCCCACACCATGACGGCCAGCGCCAGAGCGGCGAGCACGACCGGTACGGCGACCACGTCCAGTGCCCGAAGGCCCAGGTAGAGGACGACGAGGACGAGGAGCAGCGGCCACGACGCCTCCGGCCGCCGGATCTTGGCCACCAGGAGATAGAGCAGGGCCAGCAGCGGGAGGATCTCGGCGAGCGAGGTGACCTCCCCCGTCGAGGAGCCCGCGGCCAGCCTCGCCGCCAACAGCCCGACGGCGAGGGCGATCGGCCAGCGCCGCAGCACGGCCTTCCAGCGGGAACGGCTCGTCGTGACGCCAGACCTCGTCGTGACATCAGACACGGGAGGGACCTCCGTACTCGTCGCGGCGGCGGAGCATCACCAGGAGCATGAGCGGGAGCATCACGACGTGCTCCAGCAGGAGGAGCGCGTCGCCCGAGATCACGCCCGTCCACAGCAGCGGGAGCAGCGCGAGGGCGGGGACGATCATGGATCCGGCCATCTCCAGCGTCGCGGCCCAGCCGTGGCCCCGGTAGCGCATCCAGATGATCATCCCGGCGGACATGTCGACGGCCATCTCCAGGGCGGCCACCTCCGGTCTCGCCGGGAACTCCAGGCCCGCGAGCGCCAGGCCGGCGCGCACGGCGGCGCCGAACACCGCCATGCCGACGACCATCGCCGCGAGCATCTCCAGATAGTGGCGGAAGAAGGGCCACCAGCCGTGGGTATGGGCGGCTCTCGCTGTCATGTCGCTCCTCCGGGGTACGGGGTTGGGGTATGCGACACCAGACTGCGGGAGGGCAGAAGCCGCCAGTAGTGCCGAAACGGCAGGTCCCCGCATGGTCATGTCACGAAATCTCGTGACATTTGTCATTGGGGTGCTCCATACCCCCGATGGCGCGGGGGACAATGACCGCGTGCGTGACAGGCCGAGCGAGCGCGGGACGGGACTGAGCGGTTTCCGCCGATACACGTGGTGGAGCCTCACCGGGAGCATCACGGTCTCCCTGGTGCTCTTCGTCAGGGCCTGGGCCATGGACGAGGGCGTGGCCCCCTGGGTCAGGGGCGTCACCGGCCTGGCCCTGGCCGTGCTGGTCGTGGCCGTCATCGTGCTGTTCGGCCGCCGGCTGCCGCGCTCACCCGGCGAGGCGCGGGACCGGGCCGGCGCCTCGGGCGCGCGCGAAGGGACCGGCGGGCCGCCGGTGGGCTGGTTGGTGGCGGGGGGCCTGGCGGCGGCCGTGCTGGGCGCGGTCCCGCTCGCCCTGCGCGACGACGGGCTGTGGGCGGTGGCCCCGGCGGTGATGGTGTCGATCACCGCGATGTTCCTGCGGCCGGCGCACCGGCGTACCCTCATCGCCGGCGCGGTGGTCGTCGCGGCGGCGCTCGGCGGGTCCGTGGCCCTCGCCTCGGGGAACGGCGAGTGGCTCCTCGCGGGGGCCTTCCCCGCCGGCATGGTCGCCTCCGTCGCCTGGATGGCGCTGGGCACGCTGTGGGCCTGGGACGTCGCCGACCGGCTGGACCGGGCACGGCTCCTGGCCGCCGAGGTGGCGGTCAAGGACGAGCGGCTGCGGTTCGCCGCGGACCTGCACGACATCCAGGGACACCACCTGCAGGTGATCGCGCTGAAGAGCGAGCTGGCCGAGAGGCTCGCCGAGGCCGCCCCCGTCCGGGCAGCCGCGGAGATGCGGGAGGTGCGGCGGCTGGCGGCCGACGCGCTCCGCGACACGCGTGCCGTGGTGCAGGGATACCGGCGCACGACCCTGGAGGACGAGATCGCCAACGCCGCGAAGGTGCTGGCCGCCGCCGGCATCGACACGGGCGTGGACCACGGCCCGGCCACCGGGGCGGACACGCTGCCGGAGCCCGCCCGCCACGTCCTTGGCCTGGTGATGCGCGAGGCAACCACCAACGTGCTGCGCCACAGCCGGGCCCGCCGGGCGCACATCGCCTACGACGTCGAGGACGGTCGTGCCCGGCTCCGGGTCGGCAACGACGGCGTCGAGGGCGGTCGTGCCCGGCTGGAGCGCGAGGGCCCGGCGGGTGACGGCGCCCGGCCGGAGCGCGATGACGAGGGCGTGACGGGTGGTGGTGCCCGGCGGGTGGCCGGTGGCGGCGCCGAGCGGCCCGGGGCGGGGACGGGCGCCGGCACCGGTCTGCGCTCCCTGGCCGAGCGGCTGGAGCGGGCCGGCGGCACGCTGGGCTGGCGATGCGAGGGTGACCGGTTCGAGGTGGTGGCCTCGCTGCCCGCCGACGCGCGCGCGTGCCCGGCCGAGGCGGGCGCGCGGTGATCCGGCTGCTGATCGCCGACGACGAGGACCTCATCAGGGGAGCCCTGGCGGCACTGCTCGCGCTGGAGGACGACCTGGACGTCGTCGCCGAGGCGGCCACCACCACGGACGCGGTGCGCCTGGCACGCGAGCGGCGGCCGGACATCGCCGTACTCGACCTGGAGATGCCGCCCGCCGACGGGCTGCGCGCCGCGCAGGCGATCCGCGCCGAGCTGCCCGTCCGGATCGTCCTCGTCACCCGGCACGCCCGGCCCGGCGTGCTGCGCCGCGCCCTGGCGGCGGGGGTGAGCGGGTTCGTGCCCAAGACCACGCCCGCCAGCCGGCTGGCCGAGATCATCCGCGACGTCGCCGCGGGCCGGCGCTACGTGGACCCGGACATCGCCGCCTCCGCCCTGTCGGAGGACGACTGCCCGCTGTCCGAACGGGAGCTGGAGGTGCTGCGGGCCTCACGGACGGGTGCCTCGATCAACGAGATCGCGGCGCAGGTCCACCTCGCCCCCGGCACGGTGCGGAACTACCTTTCCGCGGCCATGGCCAAGCTCGGCGCCGGCTCCCGCCACGCCGCCGCGCACCGCGCCTGGGAGGAGGGCTGGATCTGACCGGCACCGGGCAGATCGTGACGGCCGGCCACGACCCGCGCGATCCACATCTCCCGGTCACCGTGCCCCCGCCGTGACGACACTTCCCTAGACGAGGCCGAGGGTGTCGCGGGCCGCGGCCACGGCGGCCTGGCCGAAGCTGACGCCGCCGTCGTTCGGGGGGACGGCGCGGTGGGTCAGGACCCGGAAGCCGCGGAGCCCGAGGTCGGCGACGAGGCCCTCCAGCAGCAGCCTGTTCTGGAAGACCCCGCCCGACAGGGCGACCGTGCCGAGGCCGGTGTCCTCGCGGAGCCGCGCGCACACCCGGGCGGTGGCGGCGGCGAGCCCGTTGTGGAAGCGGGCCGAGACCAGCGCCGGAACCGCCCCGGCACGCGTGTCCTCGACGACCGCCCGGACGAGGTCCGCGGCCTGGATCGTCACGAGTGCCCCCTCGTCGACGGCCCTGGCCGGATAGGCGCCCTTCTCCGCGGGGTCGGCGCACTGTTCCAGGGCGATCGCGGCCTGTCCCTCGTATGTGGCGGTGTCGCGGAGTCCGAGGATCGCCGCCACCGCGTCGAACAGGCGCCCGGCGCTGGAGGTGAGGGGGGAGTTCGTCCCGGCCCCGGCCACCGCGACCACCTCGTCCCAGCGCGAGCCCTGACGGGCCCTGACCGGCAGGTTCCCGGGAAGCGTGTCACCGTACGCCGCGTACAGGTGCGCGGCCGCCATCCGCCAGGGCTGCCTGATCGCCGCGGTGCCACCGGGCATCGGCACCCGGGCCAGGCACCCGGCGCGGGTGAAGCCCGCCAGGTCGGCCACCAGGAACTCGCCGCCCCAGATGGTGCCGTCGGTGCCGTAGCCGAGGCCGTCGAAGGCCACCCCGATGACCGGGCCGGTCTCCCGGTTGTCGGCCAGGCAGGAGGCGATGTGCGCGTGGTGGTGCTGGACCCCGGTCAGGTCCACCGATCCCGGCACCTCCAGGTCGAGGGCGTACTTGGTGGACAGGTATTCGGGATGGAGGTCGTGGGCGACCAGCCCAGGGGTGATGCCGAGCAGGCGCCGGAGGTGCTCGATCCCCTCGGTGAAGGAGCGCAGCGTCTCGTAGTTCTCCAGGTCGCCGATGTGGTGGGAGAGGAAGGCGTGCCCCTGTCTCGCGAGGCAGAACGTGCTCTTCAGCTCGGCGCCGCAGGCGAGCACGGCCCGCCGGGCGGGCGGTGAGAGCCTCAGGGGCTCCGGGGCGTACCCCCGGGATCTGCGCAGCGGCACCGTCCTCCCTCGCGCGGCGAGGAGCACGGAGTCGTCGGCGCGGACGTGGATCGGCCGGTCGTGGGTCAGGAAGGCGTCCGCGACCCCGGCGAGCCGGGCGAGCGCGTCGCCGTCGCGGTAGGCGATGGGCTCGTCGGAGAGGTTTCCGCTGGTGAGCACGTACGGGCGGGCGAGTTCGGCGGCGAGCAGGTGGTGGATCGGCGTGTACGGCAGCATGAGGCCGAGACGGCGGTCGCCCGGCGCGACGGCCCCGGCCACCGCGGCTCCGGGGCGGCGGGGCAGCAGCACGATCGGGCGCCGGGAGCCGGTGAGCAGCCGTTCCCCCTCGGCGTCCAGCTCGCACAGTGCCCGCGCGGCACGCAGGTCGGGGACCATGACCGCGAACGGCCTGTCCTCGCGGTGCTTGCGGGAGCGGAGGGTCCGGGTGGCATCCTCGTCGGTGGCGTCGACCGCCAGGTGATACCCGCCGAGCCCCTTGACGGCCAGGACGCCGCCCGCTCGCAGCACCTCCACCGCGGCCGCGATCGGATCGGCACCACCACCCGGGCCGGCACCGGGACGATCGGCGTGCGAGCCGTCACCCTCCCGGTCACGGGGATCCCGGCCGTGGGCGTACGAGCCGTCGCCGCCCCGGCCACGGGGGTCCGGGCCGTCGCAGGGACGACCGGCGTCCGGACCGTGGGCGGGCGAATCCTCGCCACGAAGGTCGCCGTCGAGAAGGCCGCCGTCGAGAAGACGAAGGATCGGGCCACAGGCCGGGCAGCAGATCGGCTGGGCGTGGAACCTGCGGTCCGACGGGTCGAGATACTCCCTCTCGCACTCCCCGCACATGGCGAACCCGGCCATCGTGGTGGCGGGCCGGTCGTAGGGGACGTCCCGGATGATGGTGAACCTCGGCCCGCAGTTGGTGCAGTTGACGAAGGGGTGGCGGTGACGCCGGTCGGCGGGGTCGAACAGTTCGGCCAGGCAGTCGTCACACGTCGCGACATCGGGTGAGACAAGGGTGACGCGCCGGGTCCCCCCTCGGCTGGCCGCGATACGGAACCCCCGGTCCCCGCACGCCGGTATCGCGGTGGCCGTCACGCGGTGGATCGCCGCCAGCGGCGGGGCCTGGTCCCGCAGGTCCTCCCGGAAGCGCGCGACGTCGCCGGGCTCCCCCTCGGCCTCGATGAACACGCCCCGGTCGTCGTTGCCCACCCACCCGGACAGCCCCAGGCGCCGCGCCAGGGAGTGGACGTGGGGGCGGAATCCCACCCCCTGCACGACTCCCTCGACCCTGATCCTGACCCGGATCCGTGCCCGTGCGCGTCCCGTGCCCATCCCGCCATCCTTCCCGCGACCGGCGGGAACGCCTCGGGGGCTCGCATGATCTGGACGGGAAGGTTACGTCAATGATCAGAGCTTTGCCGTTGGTTGTCGAGCCGAGGGTGTCGGGCCTGAAAGGGCCAATCGTAATGTGGCGACTACCGTGAAAAATACGGAGCGTCGACATGCCTGGCACACCGAGTAAGCAAATAACACCTCTTTCGCCATCGGCCGTCATACCGGTCACGGAGGCGGCCGTCATCGCGGCCTTCGCACGGCGGGACCACGCCGGGCACGCCCTGGCGGGTGACGTGGAACGCATCGCGTGTGCCGCCCGGGCCATGGCCGCCGGATTCCGCCTCGGCGGCAAGCTGATCGTGTTCGGCGGCACGGGCACGGATGCCGCGCACATCGCGGTCGAGTTCATGCACCCGGTCATCGTGGGCAAGAGGGCGCTCCCGGCGGTGGCGCTGAGCAACGGCGCCCCGGCGGCCGGCCGGGTGAGCGACCAGGCGGGCAGAAGGAACGGGGACGGCGCCGGGAGCGACGGGGGCTTCCAAAAAAGCGGGGACCTCCGGAACGGCGGGGACGGCGAGGGGGGTACCGAGGTCGCCGAAGTCTTCGCCCACCAGGTGCGCCACTGGGCGGACGCCGCCGACACGGCCCTGGGGATCTCCCGTGACGGCCGGTGCCCGAGCGTCCTGCGAGGGCTGGAGACCGCCGGGGAACTGGGCCTGCTGACCATCGCCCTGACCGGCGGCGGAGACCGCGGGGAGGGGGACGGCATCGCGGATGGTACGGCGAGCGGCGGCCTCCCGTCCGACCGTATCTTGACCGGCCGCTCCCCTGCCGGCCACACCATGACCGACCGCTCCCCGGCCGGCCACACCATGACCGACCGCCTCCCGGCCGACCACACCATGACCGACCGCACCTTGACCGGCCGCATCCCGGCCGACCACGTCCTGGTCGCCGCGTCCGACGACCCCGCCGTGGTCAAGGAGGTTCACGTCACCGCCTACCACCTGCTGTGGGAGCTGGTCCACGTCTTCCTCGACCGGCTCGGCCCGCCCGCGCGAGGGGCGGACCGGTGAACGGGCCCGAGGACTGCACCACCGGTGTCTGCGTCACCTGCTCCGACCAGGCGCTGCCGATGAGCGTGGTCAGGCTGCTGGAGGGAGAGCTGGCGATCGTCGACGCGGGCGGGGTCCTCGAAGAGGTGAGCGTGGCGCTGGTCGACCCGGTGGTGGGCGACACCGTCCTCGTCCACGCCCGGGAGGCGATCGCCGTGATCGCGCGCGGGAGCACCGGCGACGGCGACGGCGACGGCGACGGCGACGGCGGGAAGGACGACGATGAGCAGGCCTGACGGAACACCCGCGGAGGTCATGCACGGCCTCTACCCCTTCCTGTACGACCACGACCGCGACCACGACGGGCGCACCGGCCGGACCACCGGCCGGAACGGCCTCGGGACAGCGGAGGTGGAAGCGGAGGCCGTGCGATCGGCCGCGGAGAAGACCGGCGAGATCGTACGGCTGCGCGAGCGGATGGGTGCCGAGTCGGCGGCGGAACTGGCGGCGTGCGCCGAGGAGATGGCCGCGCGGTTCGCCGCGGGCGGGCGGCTGTTCAGCTTCGGCAACGGCGGGAGCAGCACCGACGCCCAGGAGGTCGCCACCGCCTTCCTGCAGCCCTGCGACGGCCCGGCCCTGCCCGCCCTCTGCCTGACCGGCGACGTCGCCGTGGTCACCGCGCTCTCCAACGACGTCGGCTTCGAGGTGGTCTTCGCCAGGCAACTCGCGGCGCTGGGCCGTCCGGGGGACATCGCCGTCGGCCTGTCCACGAGCGGCGGGTCGGCCAACGTCGTCCGGGCGTTCGAGGAGGCGGCCGAGCGGGGCATGCTCACCGTCGGGCTGGCCGGGGGCGGGGGCGGCAGGCTGGCCGAGCTGGCCGAGCGGGGCGTCCTGCACCACCTGTTCGTCGTCCCCTCCTCCTCGGTGCACCGGATCCAGGAGGCGCAGACCACCCTCTACCACGTCCTTCGGGAACTCACCTGGCACGCGCTCGGGCCGGCGCCGACACCGCGGGCGCACAGCCCCGGGTGAGGGAGAGCCCGCCCACCCGCGCAGGTCCTCCCCCTTCACGTTCCGCAGACATCCACCAGGAGTGGGAGGCGTCATGACAGCGCCGACGGACGCAGCGAGCAGCAGACCTCAGGAGCAGGAGGAACCCGTCGTCCACATACTGTGGATCAACGCCGGACTGAGCTGCGACGGCGACTCCGTCGCGCTCACCGCGGCGACCCAGCCGAGCATCGAGGACATCGTGCTCGGAGCGCTTCCCGGGCTTCCCAAGGTGGCCGTGCACTGGCCGCTGATCGACTTCGAGTCCGGACCGATGCAGGGCGCGGACGTCTTCATCGAGTGGTTCTTCAAGGCCAAGCGTGGCGAGCTGGACCCTTTCGTGCTGGTCGTCGAGGGCTCGATCCCGAACGAGGCGCTCAAGCAGGAGGGCTACTGGTCCGGGTTCGGCAACAACCCCGAGACCGGCCAGCCCATGACGACCAGCGAGTGGCTGGACCTGCTCGCGCCCAAGGCGACCGCGATCGTGTGCGCGGGCACCTGCTCGGCGTACGGCGGCATCCACGCCATGGCGGGGAACCCGACCGGGGCCATGGGCGTGGCCGACTATCTGGGCTGGGACTGGAAGTCCAAGGCGGGGCTGCCGATCGTCAACGTGCCGGGCTGCCCGGTGCAGCCGGACAACCTCTCCGAGACGCTCCTCTACCTGCTCTACCAGGTCGCCGGGCAGGCACCGATGATCCCGCTGGACGAGGAGCTGCGCCCGACGTGGCTGTTCACCCAGACCGTGCACGAGGGGTGCGACCGGGCGGGCTACTACGAGCAGGGCCAGTTCGCCACCGAGTACGGCTCGCCGAAGTGCCTGGTCAAGATCGGCTGCTGGGGGCCGGTCGTCCGGTGCAACGTCCCCAAGCGCGGCTGGATGAACGGGATCGGCGGCTGCCCGAACGTCGGGGGCATCTGCATCGCCTGCACGATGCCGGGCTTTCCCGACAAGTTCATGCCGTTCATGGACGAGCCACCCGGCGCCCACGTCTCCTCGGCGGTGAGCGGCGCGTACGGGACCGTCGTCCGCGCGCTGCGCGGCATCACCTTGCGGACCGTCGACAAGGAACCGAAGTGGCGCCACAAGGGGCGCGAGCTGCTGACCGGCTACAAGGCGCCCTGGAGCTGACATGACGACATCGGAGCAGAACCCCGACCTCGTGGAGATGGCCTGGGACCCCATCACCAGGATCGTCGGGAGTCTCGGCATCTACTGCAAGATCGATTTTAAGAACCGGCGGGTCGCCGAGTGTCACAGCACCTCGTCGATCTTCCGCGGCTACAGCATCTTCATGAAGGGCAAGGACCCGCGCGACGCCCACTTCATCACCAGCCGCATCTGCGGGATCTGCGGCGACAACCACGCGACCTGCTCGGTCTACGCGCAGAACATGGCGTACGGGGTGCGGCCACCGGCCCTGGGCGAGTGGATCCTCAACCTCGGCGAGGCCGCCGAGTACATGTTCGACCACAATCTCTACCAGGAGAACCTGGTGGGGGTCGACTACTGCGAGAAGATGGTCCGCGAGACCAATCCCGGGGTGCTGGCGATGGCCGAGCGCACCGAGGCGCCGCACGCGGGCGACCACGGCTACAAGACCATCGCCGACATCATGCGCTCGCTGAACCCGCTGGAGGGCGAGTTCTACCGCGAGGCGCTGGCGGTGAGCCGCCTCACCCGCGAGATGTTCTGCCTCATGGAGGGCAGGCACGTCCACCCCTCGACGCTCTACCCGGGCGGGGTGGGCACGGTCGCGACGGTACAGCTGTTCACCGACTACCTGACCCGGCTGATGCGCTACGTGGAGTTCATGAAGCGGGTCGTGCCCATGCACGACGACCTGTTCGACTTCTTCTACCAGGCGCTGCCCGGCTACGAGGAGGTCGGCCGCAGGCGGGTGCTGCTCGGCTGCTGGGGCAGCTTCCAGAACCCCGAGCACTGTGACTTCACCTACCGGAACATGAGCCACTGGGGTCGCGAGATGTACGTCACGCCGGGGGTGATCGTCGACGGCAAGTTGATCACCAACGACCTGGTCGACATCAACCTCGGCATCCGGATCCTGCTGGGCAGCTCCTACTACGACGACTGGAAGGACCAGGAGCCGTTCGTCACCCACGACCCGCTGGGCAACCCGGTCGACATCCGGCACCCGTGGAACCAGCACACCATCCCGCACCCGCAGAAGCGCGACTTCAGCGACAAGTACAGCTGGGTCATGTCACCCCGCTGGTTCGACGGGCAGGACGCGCTCGCGCTCGACACCGGCGGCGGGCCCATCGCCAGGCTCTGGTCGACGGCGCTGTCCGGCAAGGTCGACATCGGCTACGTCAGATCGACCGGCCACAGCGTGCAGATCAACCTGCCGAAGACGGCGCTGCGGCCGGAGAAGACGTTCGAGTGGAAGATCCCCGAGTTCAGGGGGCAGCCGCTGTCCAACGCCCTGGAGCGCAACCGGGCCCGCACCTACTTCCAGGCCTACGCGGCGGCGTGCGCGCTCTACTTCGTCGAGAAGGGCCTGGCCGAGGTGCGGGCGGGCCGCACCCAGACCTGGGCGCCGTTCACGGTTCCCGACGAGGCGATCAGCTGCGGCTTCACCGAGGCCGTGCGGGGCGTGCTCTCCCACCACATGGTGATCAGGAACGGGAAGATCGCCAACTACCACCCGTACCCGCCGACGCCCTGGAACGCCAGCGTCCGCGACGTGCACGGCACGCCGGGACCGTACGAGGACGCGGTGCAGAACACGCCGATCTTCGAGGAGAACCCGCCCGCGGACTTCAAGGGCATCGACATCATGCGCACCGTGCGGAGCTTCGATCCGTGCCTGCCGTGCGGGGTGCACATGTACCTCGGCGGCGGCGAGGAGCTTCGCCGGGTGCACACCCCCCACGCCTTCGACGCCACGTGAGCCGACCGTTTCCCGGCACCGGAAAGGGGGCTCGGGCAGATGCCGCAAGCCCATGACGTCCGGGCGACGGGCGATCGCGTCGAGGCGCTGATCGCCGACCTCGGCGCGCTGAGCGACGCCGTGACGCGCGCCAAGGCCGAGGATCTCGTACGGGCCCTCGTCGAGCTGTACGGCGCCGGCCTGGAACGCGTCGTCGAGATCGTCACCGAGGCCGGGGCAGCCGAGGTGCTGGGCCGCATGGTCGGCGACCCGCTCGTGGCCGGGCTGCTGGTCCTGCACGACCTGCACCCGCTGAGCACGGCCGAACGCGTCCGCGACGCGCTGGACACCGTACGCCCCCACCTGGGGTCGCACGAGGGCGGCGTGGAGTTGCTCGGCGTGGACGAGGACGGGATCGTGCGGCTCCGCCTGGAGGGGACCTGCCACGGCTGCCCGTCCTCGCGGCTCACCGTGACCGACGCCATCGAACGGGCCATCGCCCAGGCGGCGCCCGAGGTGTCGCGGGTGGAGGTCGAGGGGGTGAGCGGCGACCGGCCGGGGGTGCTGCAGATCCAGCGCCGCCCGCCCGGCCCGTGCCCGGTGCCCGAGCGGACGCCGATCTCCGAACCGGAACCGGGACCGGCGTCGGCGGCGAGGCGGGGACCGGACGCTGTCCCCGAGGCGAAGCCGGTACCGGTGTCGGAGCCGGCGCCATGACGGCCACCGGGCTGCGCAGGTTCCGCGAGCCGCCTCGGACGGGCCGGTCCGGCGCGCCTCCGGTGACGCTCTGCGAGCTGTGCGCGGCACCCGCGGGCGAGGACCACGGCCACGTCGTGAACGTCGAGAGGCGAGGGCTGCTGTGCGCCTGCCGGGCCTGCCACCTGCTGTTCACCCGCGACACGACCGGCCGGGCACGCTACCGGGCCGTCCCGCGACGCTACCTGCACGCCCCGCGGTTCCTGCTGGGCGCGGCCGACTGGGACGAGATGCAGATCCCGGTCCGCACGGCCTTCTTCTTCCGCGACTCCGCGACGGATCGGACCGTGGCGTTCTACCCGAGCCCGGCCGGGGCCACCGAGTCGCTGCTGCCGCTGGAGACGTGGGAGCGCGTCCTGGCGGCCAACCCGGCGATGGCCGACGTCCAGCCCGACGTGGAGGCGCTCCTGGTGGACCGCCGCCCCGACGGCGGCTTCGCCTGCCACCTGGTGCCGATCGACGCCTGCTACGAGCTGGTCGGCCTGGTGCGGACGCGCTGGAAGGGCTTCGGCGGCGGCCAGGAGGCGCGGGAGGCCATCGAGGGTTTCTTCGCCGGCCTGCGCGAGCGCAGCCGCACCGTACCGCCCGCCTCCGATGAAGGCCGTGGTGATGACGGTGGATGAGCTCGCGTTCGACTGCGTGGACGTGCGGGCGGAGGCGTACGCGGCCTTCCCGACGCTGATCTTCCGGCTGCGCGTCACCGACCCCTCCCCCGGCGGTGCGCACACCATCGCGCTGCGCTGCCAGATCCGGGTCGAGCCCCATCTGCGGCGCTACGGCGACACCGAGGCCGAGCTGCTCGGCGACCTGTTCGGGGACCGCGCCCGATGGGGCGACACGCTGAAACCCCTGCGGTTCGCCGATGTCTCCGTCATGGTCCCGGCGTTCACCGGGAGCACCGAGATCGACGTACCGGTGCCGTGCGGTTACGACCTGGAGGTGTCGGCGGGCAGGTATTTCGCCGCCCTGGACGACGGCGAGATCCCGATGGTCATGCTCTTCAGCGGCACGGTGTTCGCCAGGGCGCGGGACGGCTTCTCGGTGAGCCAGGTGCCGTGGCACCGCGAGGCCCGCTGCCGGTTGCCGGTGGCGGTGTGGCGGGAGCTGATGGACCGCTACTTCCCGGACTCGGGCTGGCTGCGGCTGCGCCGCGACACGCTGCGGGAACTCAGCAGGTTCAAGTCCGGGCGCGCCCTGGCGACCTGGGACGAGACCCTGGAACTACTGCTCAAGGAGACGCGGCGATGAGCGTTCCGATGGACATCGCGCGCCGGGTGGCGGACGCGGTGCTGTACGAGGGCTACCTTCTCTACCCCTACCGCGCCTCGGCGACCAAGAACCAGGTGCGCTGGCAGTTCGGGGTGCTCGTCCCGCCGGGGTTCACCGCGACCGCCGAGCATCCGGCCAGCGTGACCGAATGCCTCCTCGAAGGGGCCGCGTACGCCGTGGCGCACCTGAACCTGCGTTTCCTGCACGTCAGGACGCGCGGCGTCGAGCGCGCCGAGGACGACGGCTACTGGCCGGTCCAGCAGCTGCGGAACGGCCACCGTACCTATCTCACCTTCGACGAGGCGACCGAGCGGGAGGCGGAGGTGACACTCCCCATCGCCGGCCTGCTCGACGCCCCCGAGCGGGTGATCGAGGTACGCATTCCCGGAGACCGCGTGGTCGAGCCGATCGTGGCGCCGTCCGGAGAGGTGATAGGGCGTCTCGTCTCCGAGCACCTGCCGCTGCGCGCCGCGCTCAGGGTCTCCGCCGAGCTGGTGCCCGGACCGTACGACCTGGTCAAGCTGCGCGCCCGGGTGGAGAACACCGACGACTGGCAACCGCTGGGCGCGCCGCGCGAGCAGGCGCTGCGGCACTCGCTGGTCTCGGCGCACCTGCTCATCGCGGTGACCGCCGGGGCCTTCGTCTCGCTGCTCGACCCGCCGGAATGGGCGCGGCCCGCCGTGGAGACCTGCCGAAACGAGCACACCTGGCCGGTACTCGTGGGCGAGCCCGGCCACCGGGACGTCGTACTCTCCTCGCCGATCATCCTCTACGACCACCCGGACATCGCGCCGGAGAGCCCCGGCCCCCTGTTCGACTCCACGGAGATCGACGAGATGCTCCACCTGCGCACGCTCACCCTCACCGACGAGGAGACCCTGGAGGCGCGGGAGACCGACCCCCGGGTGACCGAGCTCATCGACATGGTCGGCAGCATGCCCCCCGAACTGCTGGAACGGCTCCACGGCGCGATCCGCTCGGTGGAGGCGTCCACCGACCGCACCGACCGCACCGACCGGCAGCCCCCCTCGTCCCCGGAGACCGGGGACTCCCCGAGCCGCCAGGACGCACCCGTGCCCTGGTGGGATCCGGCGGGTGACGCGGCGGTCTCCCCGGAGACCGACAGCGTGACGGTCGCCGGGGTGACCGTCTCCAGGGGCAGCAGGGTCAGGCTGGTGCCCGGCCGGCGGCGCGCCGACGCCCACGACATGTTCCTGGCCGGCAGGACCGCCCACGTCGAGGCGGTGCTCCTCGACCTCGACGGCGCCCACCACCTGGCCGTCACCCTCGACGACGACCCGGGCGCCGACCTGCGCCGGTCGCACGGCCGCTTCCTCTACTTCGCCCCCGACGAGGTCGAGCCGCTCACGGACGGCTCACCGGCGGGCGGTTCCGCCGCCGACGGGGAGGTGGGCGCGTGAGGGTCCTGGTGGCCGGGGTGGGAAACGTCTTCCTGGGCGACGACGGCTTCGGGGTCGCGGTGGTCAGGCACCTGGCCGGTGCCGACCTGCCCGGCGGGGTCGAGGTGAGGGACTTCGGCATCCGGGCCGTCCATCTGGCGTACGAGCTGACCGGCGGACGGTACGACACCACGATCCTGGTCGACGCGGTCTCCCGCGACGGCCCGCCCGGCACCCTGTACGTCCTCGAACCGTCGGCGGGCGGCGCGCCGGGATCCTTCCTCGACGCGCACTCGATGACGCCCGAGAGCGTGCTCTCGCTGGTGGGCACGCTCGGCGGCGAGGCCGGTCGCGTCCTGCTCGTCGGCTGCCAGCCCGCCGACACCTCGCCGGGCATGGAGCTCAGCCCGCCGGTCGCGGGCGCCGTCGGCATGGCGGCGGACCTGGTCACCGAGCTCGCGGGGCAACAGATCACGACGGCCGTCGGCGCCGCGGGGCACGAGGAGGAACGGACATGCTGAAACGCCTGCTGGCCGGGGCGGTGCTGGCGGGGGTCGCCGTACTGGTCTACCAGTCGCTCCCCGACATCAAGCGCTACCTGAGGATGCGGAACATGTGACGTCCTCCTCGGCGTGAACGCCGAAGATTCCTGCCATGTCGCTCACGCGACATCTTGGTGGGTTCCTGTTTCACAGCCAGGAGCCTGGACGAGTCCAGGTCTTACCTCAGCTCCGCAGGCGTTTGACGTCTCCGCCCGTCCAGCGGCGACTCGAACACACTACCGGAGCGTGTCCCGACCTGACGGCAAAGCCAGGAGGGTCAGGGCACGCTCGCGTCAGAACGAGAGGAAACGACCATGCACGAGTTCGGGATCGCCGAGGCGATCCTCACCGCCGTGGAGAAGCGGGCGGACGGCAGGCGGGTACGACGGGCGCGAGTCCACGCGGGCGCCCTGCTCCGCGTCACGGAGCAGGGGATCAACCAGGCGTTCTCCTCGATCTCCGAAGGGTCCGTGGCCGAGGACGCCCACGTGGACCTGGTCATCGTCCCGGTGCGGATGACCTGCCGCTCCTGCGGGAGCACGTCCACCTCCGTCGAACCCTTCGCCGTCTGCGCGGGGTGCGGCGACACCGATGTCCACGCCGAGGGCGGCGACGACCTCGTCCTCGAATCCATCCAGATGGCGGAGGCCTCTCATGTGCCTGGGAATTCCCGGCGAGATCGTGGAAATCCTGCCGGACCGTCCTGACCTGGCCATGGTCGACGTCTGCGGCGTCAAGCGCGCGATCAACGTCGGCCTGCTCGATGAGCGGAGCGTCGGGCCCGGCGACTGGATCCTCATCCACGTCGGGTTCGCGATGTCGAAGATCGACGAGGGGGAGGCCAGGGCCGCGCTCGACTTCCTCGAAAGCATCGGCCAGGCGTACGAGGACGAGATCGCGGCCCTCCGAGAATCCATGATCGAAGAGGGGTGAGGGCTGATGCGTTTCGTCGACGAGTACCGCGACGCCGGGAAGGCCCGGATGCTCGCCACGCGGATCGCCGCGCTGTGCGAGCCCGGCCGCGACTACAAGTTCATGGAGGTGTGCGGCGGGCACACCCACACGATCTACAAGCACGGCCTGGAGGACTACCTGCCCGAGGCCGTCACCCTGGTGCACGGTCCCGGCTGCCCCGTCTGCGTCATCCCCATGGGACGGGTGGACGACGCCATCCACATCGCCGGGCAGCCGGACGTGATCATGACGTCGTTCGGCGACATGATGCGGGTGCCCGGCGGGAACGGCTCGTTCCTCGACGCCAAGGCGCGGGGAGCCGACATCCGGATGGTGTACTCCCCGCTGGACGCCCTGAAGATCGCCAGGAAGAACCCCGGCAGGCAGGTGGTCTTCATGGCCATCGGGTTCGAGACCACCGCGCCCTCGACGGCGATGACGGTCCTGCGCGCCGAGGCCGAGGGGATCGAGAACTTCTCGGTCTTCTGCAACCACGTGACGATCATCCCCGCCATCAAGGCGATCCTGGACTCTCCCGACCTGCGTCTGGACGGGTTCATCGGGCCGGGCCACGTCTCCACCGTGATCGGCTGCCGGCCGTACGGGTTCGTCGCGCGCGGCTACGGCAAGCCCATGGTGGTGGCCGGTTTCGAGCCGCTGGACGTGCTGCACACGGTCTACCGCATCCTCGTACAGCTGTCCGAGGGCCGTTCCGAGGTGGAGAACCAGTACTCCCGGGTGGTCCCGTGGGACGGCAACCCCAAGGCCCTGAGCGTCATCGGCCAGGTGATGGAGCTACGGCCGTACTTCGAATGGCGGGGGCTGGGCTTCATCTCGCAGTCGGCGCTCAGGATCGCGGAGCGGTACGCCGCCTTCGACGCCGAACGGATCTTCCGGATTCCGGGCGGGCGGGTGGCCGACCCGAAGGCGTGCCAGTGCGGCGAGGTGCTCAAGGGAGTGCTCAAACCCTGGGAGTGCAAGGTTTTCGGCACCGCGTGCACCCCGGAGACGCCGATCGGCACGTGCATGGTGTCGTCCGAGGGCGCCTGCGCGGCGTACTACGACTTCGGCCGGTTCTCGCGCGAGCGCGTCAAGGAGGCGACCCGGAAGTGAACGGCGGGGAGGACGGCACCGGACGGGGCGGGGAGCACGGCGTGCGGGAGATGGATCCACCGGGACCACGCGGCGAGGAGCGGCAGGCACCGGACCTGAGGGAAGAGGCACACGACCGCGGCCGGGTACAGGACCTGAGGGAAAGGACACACGACCATGACCGGGTACCGGGCCTGAGGGAAAGCGCACGCGACCGGGAGCAGCAGGTGCTGGACCGGATCGAGCGGGTGCGGCGGCGCGGGGCGCGCGTGCGGGAGGACCGCATCACCCTGGCGCACGGCGCGGGCGGCAAGGCCACGCACACCCTGATCGAGGCGGTGTTCCTGGAGTCGTTCCGCAACCCGATGCTGGCGCCTCTGGAGGACGGCGCGGTCGCCGACGGGCTCGCCTTCACCACCGACTCGTTCGTGGTCACGCCACTGTTCTTCCCCGGCGGCGACATCGGCGACCTCGCGGTCAACGGCACCGTCAACGACCTGGCCATGTGCGGGGCCCGCCCCCGCTACCTCTCGGCCGGATTCATCCTCGAAGAGGGCTTCCCCGTCGCCGACCTGCGGCGCGTCACCGCCTCGATGGCCGAGGCGGCACGGGCGGCGGGCGTGTGGATCGTCACCGGCGACACCAAGGTCGTGGAGCGGGGCAAGGCGGACGGCTGTTACGTCACCACCTCCGGCATCGGGACGCTCGACCGGCCCGTCCGGCTGAGCGCCGCCTCCGCACGGCCGGGAGACGCGGTCATCGTGTCGGGGCCGATCGGCGAGCACGGGATCACCGTCATGCTCGCCCGCGGGGAACTCGACATCGAGGCCGAGCTGTGCTCCGACACCGCCGCGCTCAACACCCTCGTCGACGTGCTGCTGGACGCCTGCGGCGGCGGTACGGACGCAGGCGACGGCAACGGCGCGGTGCGCTGCCTGCGCGACGCGACCCGGGGCGGGGTGGCGACGATCGTCAACGAGATAGCGGAGGCCTCGCGGGTCGCCGTCGTCCTCGACGAGGACGCGGTGCCGGTCCGTCCCGCCGTACGGGGGGCGTGCGAGCTGCTGGGGATCGACCCGCTCTACGTCGCCTGCGAGGGGCGGATGGTCGCGGTGGTCGCCGGGGATTCCGCCGACGCGGCTCTGGCCGCCCTCCGCTCCCACCCGCTCGGCTCCGAGGCGGCGGTCATCGGGCGGATCAACGACGACCCGCCGGGACTGGTCCTGCTCAGGACATCCTTCGGCGGCACCCGCATCGTCGACCTGCTGGTCGGCGACCCGCTACCGAGAATCTGCTGACCACCGAACGAATCCAGAGGTACCGAACATGAACGACAAACGCGAACCCAAGCACAAGGGCAAGAAGGCGAAGCACGGCTACTCCCGCGACGTGGGCCACGCGAGCGAGGAGGTCGTGCGGTCGGGCAACCTGGCCTTCGGGCCCCCTCCGGACGACAAGGGACCGCCCCGCGTGGTGTCCGGCGCGGAGCGCGAGGGCGTCCCCTCCACCGACACCCAGGCCCGGTCCCCCCTCGGCGTCGGCACCAGCGAGAACCGCGGCGCCGAGAGGATCGCCTCCCGGCGGAAGGAACGGGGCCGCGAGAAGGTCGGCACCGACGAGCGGGGACGCCCCTACGGCGTCTCCCACCCCGAGGACGTCACCGGCGTCAGCCCGCGGAAACCCGGCCGGCGCCCAGGGTGATCGGTCACCGCGCCGGAGGGAAAGCTCGCCGTCTCGTCGCCGTCGGGCAGGACACGCCGCCCGGTCGCCGCGCTAGCGGGGAAAGACGATCGTCTTGTGGCCGTCGAGCAGGACGCGCTGCTGGGTGTGCCAGCGGACGGCGCGCGCCAGGGCCTGGCACTCGACGTCGCGGCCGATGGCGGCGAGATCCTCCGCGGAGTGGGTGTGGTTGACCCGGGCGACCTCCTGCTCGATGATCGGGCCCTCGTCGAGGTCGGCGGTCACGTAGTGCGCGGTCGCGCCGATCAGCTTCACGCCGCGCGAGTGCGCCTGGTGGTAGGGCTTGGCACCCTTGAACGACGGCAGGAACGAGTGGTGAATGTTGATCACGTTGCCCGCGAGCTTCACGCAGAGGTCTTCCGACAGCACCTGCATGTAGCGGGCGAGCACCACCAGATCGGCCCGGTAGTGGTCGACCAGGGTCAGGATCTCCGCCTCCTGTCTGGGCTTGGTCTCGGAGGTGACCGGCAGGTGGTGGTAGTCGATGCCGTACGACTGGGTCAGCGGCCGCAGGTCCGGGTGGTTGGAGACGACCGCGACGATCTCGATGTCGAGCAGGCCGGAGCGCATCCGGTAGAGCAGGTCGTTCAGGCAGTGGCCGAACTTGCTGACCATCACCAGCACGCGCGGCTTGATGGAGACCTCACGCAGCTTGAAATCCATGCCGAACTCGGGGGCGAGCGCGGCGAAGGCCTCGCGCAGCTCCTCGTCGGGCAGCGAGGAGGCGAACTGCACCCGCATGAAGAACCGCTCGGACACGACATCACCGAACTGCTGGCTCTCGATGATGTTGCATCCCCGCCCGGCCAGGAGACCGGAGACCGCGGCCACCACCCCGGGGCGGTCCGGACAGGACAGCGTCAACACAAACTCGGCCCTGGAAGTCATGCCTTCACCCTTGAGCTTGAGAGGTCGGATCGTACGATGCTTCAACCTGACGTCGGCAGAGTACAGCGAATCACGCCGCCACACCCGGCGGTCCGGTAGGTGGCAAGCAGGCGGCGGACAGGAGGCGCCGAGGCCGCCGGAAACGCGAAACCGGCGGACGTGACGGCGGGTGGTAGCGTCCCTGGCCTATGGACGACCCTCAGCCGAACGACCGGCCCGCGGCCCGGGTGATCTGTGTGGACGGGTCCGGCCGGGTGCTTCTCATGCACTGGCGCGACCCCGTCGGGGGCCAGACCCTGTGGGAGCCGCCGGGCGGCGGGATCGACCCGGGCGAGACCCCCCTCGACGCCGCGCGGCGCGAGCTCGCCGAGGAGACGGACCTGCCGGGCGAGGCGGTGCTGGACCGGTGGGTGCCGGTGCGCCGGGAGTTCCGCTGGCTCGGCGTCCACTACGCCAAGACCGAGCGGTTCTATCTGGCCAGGTTCGAGGACACCCCCGAGGTGGGCCCGGGGTCGTTGACCGCCGAGGAGAACATCACCTACCTGGGCTCCGGCTGGTTCTCACCGGCGGAGATGGCCGATCTCCCCGGCGCCCTGGAGCCCCCGGACCTGCCGGAGGTCGTCTCCCGGATCCTCCGGCTGGGGTGAACCGGAGCCACCGGAGACGGCCGGGACCGAATGGACAAGGGGTGGAAACCCGCGCGGCCCTCGATCTCGCCGATCGAGGGCCGCGGCCGTCAGAGCCGATTCTTCCGCTCGGGAAGAATCTCATCCCTTGTGGATGACGCTGGCGACGCCACCGAGCCTGGACACGCCGGTTTTGTGAACAATGATCTTTTTCATCGCACTCACCAGAGAATAGCGGTAGGTACGAAGAACAATTATTCGCTCATCTCCGAAATAGGCAACACTTAGCAGTAAAACAACCTAAAATCCAGATCATTGAGTTAAAGAGGACATAGCGGCTACTAGGTCTTTTTCTCCATAAACCACCACACATCCCCCTCGCTCTTCCCGGCGGATCTCGCGCCATCCGAACTTGCGATAAAGCTCCATCGCCGCGAGCTGATTCAGAGTGGTGTCACCACGAAGGCGCGCATAGCCGAGTTCGACGGCCCGCGCCTCCAGCGCGAGGACCATCTGGGCACCGAAACCGCGACGCTGGAACTCCGGATGGACCCGCATGCGGCACATCTCGGCGGTCTGGTCGTCGACGCGGCGGAGACCGCCCATCGTGACGACGCGCCCGGCGGGCATCTCCCCCACCAGGAACTCACCCCGGTCGGCGAGGTAGATCTCGTGGATCCTCGGGAAGTCGTCCTCGTAGTAGACGCCGTCCCCCGGCGCGAGACCGACCTGGGCCAGGCATATCTGGTGGAGCGCCCAGACCGATTCGAGGTCGGACCAGCGATAACGCCGAAGCCTTGGCTTCAACTGCCACTCCTGTCGGCCACCGGATCATCCGTTGACGCGCTGCGGCTGCGCAGCGACTCCATGTAGGTCTTGAGCTTGGGATGGCCGGGCGCCTTCACCTCGACCTGCTTGCCCACCTCGTGGGCGCGCTGCATGAGGATGTCGGGCCGGCAGGCCTCGTCGAGACCCGAGACCGTACGCTGGGCGATCTCCAGCGCCTCGTCCACGTCACCCTCAAGGATCTTGCACTGGGCCCGGTCGAACTTGATGAAGGTCGGATCGAGCCAGTCGGTCGGACCGTACTTGGTGAGCGCCTGTTCCAGGATGAGGTCGGCCTCCATCGCCTGCCCGAGCTTGACCAGCGCGTCTCCCTGGTGGAAGTAGAGCTGGCGCTCGGTGTAGCCGAAGGTCGAGTCGTCCTGGTCCGCGGCGGTCATCTGGGAGAAAGCCGCCCTCGCCCTCGACAGCGCCCGCTTCGCCTGGTCGACCACGTCCTTCTTGCCCGAGCCCGACATCATCGCCAGCGCGCGGGCCTCGACCACCGGGGCCATCGCCTGGGCCGCGCAGGGCGTCTGCCCGGCCAGGTCACGACTTTTCTTGGCGAGGTTGAGAGCCTCGCGCGGATCACCGTAGTAGAGCGGGACCAGAGCCTCCCTGGCCGTGACCCACGCCCTCAGCGCCCGGTCGCCGGTCTCGTCCGCCGCGGTCCTGCCGGTCCTGAAGAAGGACCGGGCGAGCCGGTGGTCACCGAGATTGACCATGATCATGCCGCTCAGACCGGCGAGCTGCGCCGCCATGCGGCACAACCGTTCCTGCAGGTCGACCGGCTGGCGCCGCTCCATGGCCTTGCGCACCGCGCCGAATTCGAGCATCACGTCGCACAGCAGCCTGAGCGGGGCGGTGTTCATGTACTGGCGGCCGAAGCCGATGGTGGATTCCTCCCACTGGTCGAGCATCGCGGGCGAGACGGTGGCCGAGACCAGCGTGTCGTCCATCCTCCTGCGCATGCTCTCCACCGATCCGAGCACCTGTCCGTCCAGCGCGATGCCACTGCCGGCCAGGAGCTGTAAGAGCGTCCTGCGTAGCACGTTCTCGTCCTCCTCACCCCCGTCCGCGGAATGATCGACGCCGATCGGCTGGATCAGCAGCTCACGCGGACCAGGGGACGTGTCGGGTCTTCCATCCTGGAGATCACCTCGGACGACACCGGGCATCTTGTGGCCGTGGCCACAGATGCACGGGCCGTCGTACCCGAGGGAGGCGGGTTCGACCCGGTAGGCGGAGCACAGGTAGTGCAGATATTCGGGACCGGGCCGCTTCAGCCCGCTCTCGTACGCGGACAGGAGCGTCTCACCGATGCCGGGAGCCGACTTGCCGTCGCGTTCGAACAGCGCCCGTATCTGTTCGATGACGTCCGCGAGAGCGACGCCATGCGCGAGGCGGTGACCTTTAATCCGAGTGGTCCCGAATTGCGAACTACACTTATCGTAGATTTCCTCGGCTATCTGCGCCGAGGACTTCCCGGCGGCCAGGCCACGGGCCCGGACCTGCCGCGCTAACTCTGTCTCCCTGTGCTGCCTGCCGGACATACCGGCCCCTCTCTCGTGGCCAGCTGGGCTGGCTGGCACACTGGTCCCGACCGGTCCTCTCTCCCTTGACTCAGTGTGATCTTTCCGTCGCACTGCGCCTACCGAGAATGATGGACCACGTTTGACTCATCAGGAACACACCAATAAAGCTACTGGCTAAGAATCGTCCCCCGAGGGACTGTTTCTTTCAACCTACTTGGCACATCGCCCACCCTGAACTGGGTTTTCCCCGAATTGACCCGTAGGGCCACCGTGAGTCATCTTTGGCGAGCAGCACCGTAAGCGTGATCGAACGAACACGATTCGGTGCCGGCAAGCCGAGACCACGAGGAGGGACGAGGTGGGTGAAGACGATTTCCGGCACCTTGAGCGGCTGGTGACGGAGCTTGACTGCCGCGGGCTGCACGCCCGCGTGGTGCGGACCCACTCGGGCCGGGCGTTCGTGCGTGTGATCAATCCGAAGGCGACCAGCCTGGCGGAGAACGTCACCTGCCGGGCGCAGGCCGCCCCCAGCCATCGGGATTGGTATTACTGGTGGTCCTGGGGTGAACGAATGCACACGGTGGAAGATCCCGCCGGTGCCGCGACCAAGGTCGCACGCGTACTCGCCGCGGTAGGAGAGTGAGGTGAGCGGCACAACGGGCCTTCCCGCCCGCTGTGCCGCGCCTGCCGCGGCTCGACGGAGTCGGCGGGGTGACCGGTGCGGAGCGTCCTCGGACGCTGGGCACCCCGCCGGCTCCGAATCGTCCGGCCGACACGCGCGAACTCCCACCTGCGGAAACTTCGAAGAACGCGGCCGGAACGCGGAGGCTCTCGCGAGCCGAAGCCCACGAACTGCTGTAAAGCACAGGCTGCCGTCCGGTCTCTCGTCCGGGCGGTGACCGGAGGGATCCCTTTCGGGAACGGTACGGGACACGCTTCCGGGTGCGTGTCCCGTCCGGGCCACCCGTCACCGGGGCATCCGGGTCCGCCCCCGCGGCCCTAGACCAGGATGTCCCCGTCTTCCCCGGCGTGATGTGACGGAGGCCGGTTCGATCGGCAATATGGGTGGGTCGCATGACTCATCCGGTCTGCCTGTCGATCCGATCCGAGAGGGATCCACTCCGTGTTCCTGCTTTCCCCCACGCCTGCCCCCACCCCCAGCGTCACCCCGACCTCAGGTCCGGGAGTCGTCGTCGAGGACCTTCTCGACGCGAGCGCGGGCTTAACACGGGGATGCGGGGACGGCGGGGGAGTAGTCTGCGACTTCGTGAAGATGCTCGTGCCCGCGGCCGTCGACTGGGTGGCCCCCGTGATCGCGGGCCTGATCGCCATCACGCTGGTCGTGGTCATCGCGCTGATCCTGCGCAACGTGGCGCACCGGCTGATCGGCCGGGTGGTGCGCAGGGCGTCCACCGAGCGCGCGTCCCTGGCGGGGCGGCTGCGCGGCAGGGAGACGATCACCCCCGAGGGCCTCGACGCGATCGTGGCCGAGCGGCGCAGGCAGCGGGCGGAGACCATCGGCTCGGTGCTCAGGCACATCGCCTCGATCATCATCCTGGGCACCGCCGTGCTGACCGTCCTCGAACGCCTCTCCGTCCCCATCGCCCCACTGCTGACCAGCGTCGGCATCCTGGGCGTGGCGATCGGCTTCGGCGCCCAGGAGCTCGTCAAGGACTTCATCGCCGGCATGTTCATGCTCCTGGAGGACCAGTACGGCGTGGGTGACGTGATCGACGCGGGCGCCGCGATCGGCACCGTGGAGGCGGTCACCCTGCGCATCACCCGCCTGCGCGACGCCGACGGCCGGGTCTGGTACATCCGCAACGGCACGATCACCCGGGTCGGCAACGAGTCGCAGGGCTGGTCGCGCGCCACGGTCGACGTGCCGGTGGCCTACGCCTCCGAGATCCCGGTGGTCCGCGACCTGCTCAAGGAGGTCGCCGACGAGATGTGGAACGAGCCCGCCTTCCGCGACTCGATCATCGTCGAGGAGCCGCAGGTCTGGGGCATCGAGCAGATCTCCGACACCGCCATCATCTTCCGGGTCAGCGCCAAGACCATCCCCTCCCGGCAGGCGGAGGTCGCCCGCGAGCTGCGCCTTCGCATCAAGTCCGCCCTCGACCGGGCCGACATCACGATCGCCGCCTGACGTCAATTAGGCTGGAGCCGTGTCCGCTACCCCCGAGGAACCCCAGTCCTTCTACGACGCCGTCGGCGGCGAGGAGGCCTTCAGGCGTCTGGTGCACCACTTCTACCAGGGAGTGGCGGCCGACCCGATCCTCCTGCCGCTGTACCCCGAGGACGACCTCGAAGGCGCCGAGGAACGGCTCCGCCTGTTCCTCATCCAATACTGGGGCGGCCCCAACACCTACAGCACGCAGCGCGGCCACCCTCGGTTGCGGATGCGGCACAACCCCTTCGTCATCCGCTCGGCCGAGCGCGACGCATGGCTCCGGCGCATGCACGACGCGGTGGTCTCCCTGGAGCTCCCCGACGACCTGGAAAAGCGTCTCTGGGACTATCTCGTGTACGCGGCGCACAGCATGGTCAACGCTCCCGACGCGTGAATCACCGCGCGGTCGGGGTTCCCCGCGCGCGGACCACCGCATGATCAGGGTCCCCGGCGCGTGAGCCACCACATGATCGGGACCCTCGACACGCGGACCACCGCATGGTAGAGACCTCCCGCGTACAAACACCGCATGGTCAAGGGCAGCGACGCATAAACACCGCTGAGCGGGGGCAATCCATGCACATGGAAACCCCCTGGTGGCGTGACGCCGTCGTCTACGAGATCTACGTTCGCAGCTTCGCCGACGCCTCCGGAGACGGCGTCGGCGATCTGCCCGGCATCAGGCAGCGCCTGCCCTACCTCGCCGAACTCGGCGTGGACGCGATCTGGCTGACCCCCTTCTACCGCTCTCCCATGGCCGACGGCGGCTACGACGTGGCCGACTACCGCGACGTCGACCCGCTCTTCGGCACTCTCGCCGACTTCGACGAGCTCGTCTCCGAGGCGCACCGGCTCGGGTTGCGAGTGATCGTCGACATCGTTCCGAACCACAGCTCCTCCGCCCACGAGTGGTTCCAGGCCGCGCTGCGGGGCGAGGGACGTGACCGCTACATCTTCCGCGAGGGCGGGGACCTGCCGCCCAACAACTGGCAGTCGACCTTCAGCGGCCCGGCCTGGAGCAAGACACCCGACGGGCAGTGGTATCTCCACCTCTTCGCCCCGGAGCAGCCCGACTTCAACTGGCGCAACCCCGAGGTGCACTCCGAGTTCCTGGACGTGCTGCGGTTCTGGCTCGACCGGGGGGTGGACGGGTTCAGGATCGACGTGGCGATGGGCCTGTACAAGGCCGAAGGGCTGCCGGACACCCCTCCGGAGGGACAGGCGTTCAAGGCCGTGTCGCCGATCTGGGGGCAGCCTGAGGTTCACGAGATCTACCGCGACTGGCGCAAGGTGCTCGACTCCTACGAGGGCGAGCGGATGGCGATCGGCGAGGTCTGGACCGACTCCGCCGAGGATCTCGCGCTGTACGTCCGCCCCGACGAGCTGCACCAGAGCTTCAACTTCGCCTGGCTGGAGGCGCCCTGGTCAGGGCCCGCGTTCAAGAAGATCATCGATGACACGCTGGCCGCCGTGACCGCTCCCACCTGGGTGCTCTCCAACCACGACGTGGTCCGCCACGTGACCCGGTACGGCAACGGCCTGACCAACTCCACGACGGGCCTCTCCCGGGCTCGGGCGGCCCTGCTCGCCATGCTCGCCCTACCGGGTTCGGCATATCTCTACCAGGGGGAGGAACTAGGCCTCCCCGAGGTGAAGGATCTTCCCCCGGAAGCCCGCCAGGATCCCATCTTCGCCCGCTCCAAGGGAGAGCTGCCCGGCCGTGACGGCTGCCGGGTCCCCCTCCCCTGGTCCGGCGTGGCCGAGCCCTACGGCTTCTCGCCCGAGGGGACACGGCCCTGGCTGCCCCAGCCGGTCGAGTGGGTCGTGCTCTCCGCCGAGCGTCAGGCGAACGATCCGGGCTCGACGCTGAGCTTCTACCAGGAGGCCCTGAGCGCCCGCCGCGAGCTGCGCGGCAAACTGCCCGACGAGATCACCTGGCTGGACTCCCCCGAGGACGCCCTCATCTTCAGCCGAGGCCCCCTGATCTGTGTCATCAACTGCGGTTCCGAGCCGGTACAACTGCCGCCGCACGACCGCGTCCTGATCGGCAGCGCCCCGGTGGACGGTCACCTGCTCCTGCCGGACACCGCGGCCTGGCTGTACACCCCCGACGCCTGAGGCTCCCGGTGCGCGGCCGTCCACCCGTCACGGGCGGACGGCCGCGCACCGGGCAGACGAGCGCGCCACGGGCGAGCAGGTGCCGTGACCGGACAGACCAGCACGCCACGGGCGGGCAGGCGGACGTGCCGTGGGGTGGCGGGCCGCTCCGCGAGGAGGGACGGCGGGCGCTCCAGAGGCGGATGGCGCACACCTCCGGCCCTCGCCCTGCTTCCCCTGTCCCCGTCCTGCTCCCTGTCCCCCGTCCCCCGTCCCCCGTCCTCAGGCCTCAGGCCTCAGGCCTCGGGCCTCAGGCCTCGGCGAACCTGTCCAGGTAGGCGAGCTCATCCTGGTTCAACCGCCGGGGGGAGGCGCTCGCCACGTCGTAGGCCACGAGCACCGAGCGGGCCTTGACGAAGATCTCCTCATCGTCGCGGATCTCGTACGCGAGGGTGAACCGTACCGGCCGGATCTCCGTCACCCACGACTCCACCCTGACCGGATCGGGGCGGAAGGTGAGGGGACGCAGATAGTCGACCTCGTGCCGGGCGATCACGAGCCCCTTGAACGGCTCGTTGCCCTCGCGGTGGGGGTCGACATGGAACAGCGCCAGCCGCGCGTCCTCCAGATAATCGAGAAACCGCACGTTGTTCACGTGTCCCAGCGAGTCGACGTCGGCGAACCTGACGGACCTGGGGAACACGTGCCGATGACCACGGCCGACGCCGTCTGCGATTCTCTGTCCGAACACACCCAGAACCGTAGCGAGCCCCCGGTGCCCGCCGTACGGCGGGGCACCGGGGGCTCGTCGGAAGCGCGGCCTGTCACGACCGGACCACACCGGGCCCGGGCCACACCCGTCGCGGGCGGGCCCCGGTCAGGTGTGGCGCCCCGGGCCGGAGACCAGAGCGGTCTCCGGGACCGGGATCAGTCGCGGGTGAGCTTGCGGTAGGTGACGCGGTGCGGCCGGGCCGCGTCGGCACCCAGGCGCTCGATCTTGTTCTTCTCGTAGTCGGCGTAGTTGCCCTCGAACCAGAACCAGTTCGAGCCCTCCTCCCAGGCGAGGATGTGGGTGGCGATGCGGTCGAGGAACCACCGGTCGTGCGAGGTGATGACCGCGCAGCCGGGGAACTCCAGCAACGCGTTCTCCAGGCTGGAGAGCGTCTCGGTGTCGAGGTCGTTGGTGGGCTCGTCGAGCAGCAGCACGTTGCCGCCCTGCTTGAGGGTGAGCGCCAGGTTGAGCCGGTTGCGCTCTCCGCCGGACAGGATGCCCGCCTTCTTCTGCTGGTCCGGGCCCTTGAACCCGAACGCGGCGATGTAGGCGCGGGACGGCATCTCGACCTGGCCGACCTTGATGTAGTCGAGCCCGTCGGAGACGACCTCCCAGACGTTCTTGGACGGGTCGATCCCGCCCCGGCTCTGGTCGGCGTAGGAGATCTTGACGGTGTCGCCGATGACGATCTCGCCACTGTCGGGCGTCTCGCTGCCGGTGATCATCCGGAACAGGGTCGTCTTTCCGACACCGTTCGGGCCGATGATGCCGACGATGCCGTTACGCGGGAGGTCGAAGGAGAGGCTCTCCATCAGGACCCGCTCCTCGAAGCCCTTGGTGAGCTTCTCGGCCCGGATGACCGTGGTCCCCAGGCGCGGGCCCGGCGGGATCTGGATCTCCTCGAAGTCGAGCTTGCGGTGCTTGTCGGCCTCGGCGGCCATCTCCTCGTAGCGCTGGAGACGCGCCCGGCTCTTGGTCTGGCGGGCCCTGGCGTTGGAGCGGACCCACTCCAGCTCCTCTTCCAGGCGCTTCTTGCGCTTGGCGTCTTTTTGGCCCTCGAGCTTGAGCCGCGCCGCCTTGGCCTCCAGGTAGGTGGAGTAGTTGCCCTCGTAGGGGTGGCAGCGGCCCCGGTCGAGCTCCAGGATCCAGTTGGCCACGTTGTCCAGGAAGTAGCGGTCGTGGGTGACGGCCAGAACGGTGCCCGGGTATTTCTCCAGGTGCGACTCGAGCCACTGGACACTCTCGGCGTCGAGGTGGTTGGTGGGCTCGTCGAGCAGCAGCAGGTCGGGCTGCTCCAGGAGCAGCTTGCAGAGGGCGACCCGGCGGCGCTCGCCACCGGAGAGCTGGGTGACCTCGGCGTCCGGCGGAGGACAGCGAAGGGCGTCCATCGCCTGCTCCAGCTGGCTGTCGAGATCCCAGCCGTTGCGGTGGTCGAGGGCGTCCTGGAGCTTGCCCATCTCGTCGAGGAGCTCGTCGCTGTAGTCGGTGGCCATCAGCTCGGCGATCTCGTTGAAGCGGTCGAGCATCGCCTTGGTCTCGGCGACACCCTCTTCGACGTTACCGAGGACGGTCTTGGATTCGTTGAGGGGGGGCTCCTGCTGAAGCATGCCGACGGTGAAGCCGGGCATGAGCCGGGCGTCGCCGTTGGACGGCTGCTCCAGGCCCGCCATCATCTTCAGCAGCGTCGACTTTCCGGTGCCGTTGGGGCCCAGGACACCGATCTTGGCGCCCGGCAGGAACGACAGCGTCACGTCGTCAAGGACGACCTTGTCGCCGTGCGCCTTGCGCACGCGCTGCAGTGTGTAGATGTACTCCGGCATGCCTTTAGTTTAGGGCCTGGGGAGTTCAGCTAGGGGCGGCCTCGGACAGGGCCCGGGAGTTCAGCCCGGAGTGGCGTCGGATCCTGGCCGGCGGGCCGGGGGCACGACGGTGGCGGGCAGGCAGATCTGGTCGCGGCCGAGCTCCTTCGCACGGTAAAGAGCGAGGTCGGCGGCGGCGAGCAGCTCGATCAGGTCATCTCCGTGCACACTCATGATCGCGACACCGACCGAGATGGTCACGGTGATCATGTTCTCGTCGGCGGGGACCGCCATCCTTCCCACCCGGGAACGCAGCCGCTCGGCGACCCTGCGGGCCTCGGTCACGTCGGCCCTGGGCAGCAGGACGACGAACTCCTCGCCGCCGAACCGGCCCACCACGTCGTAGTCGCGCAGCTGGCTGCGGATGGTGTCGGCCACCCCCACGAGCACCTGATCGCCGATCAGGTGGCCGTAGGTGTCGTTGACCCTCTTGAAATGGTCGATGTCGACGATCAGCAACGCGAGCGTCTCCCCCGTGCGACGCGCCCTGACGATCTCGGTGTCGGCCTCCCGCTGCCAGGCCGCGGCGTTCAGCAGGCCTGTCTTGAGATCGGTGCGGGCCGCCGCCTGGAGCTGGGCGTGCAGCAGGCTGCGCTGCAGCAGCACCACCGGCGGCAGTGCCAGGACCAGCAGGGCCAGGTTGAGTCCGCAGGTGATGGAGACGAGGACGCCGAGACAGAGCTCGACGACATCGAGGAGCAGGTTCTCCCGGTTCCACAGGACCTCCCGCCAGCGGCTGTCGGGGTCGGCGGTGTGCGCGGCGACGGCGATCAGCGCGGTGTTGATCACCGTGAACAGGACCGCGCAGCCGATGGCCACCAGGATCGGTCCTCCCTCACCCCTGGTCAGCGCGTTCAGGTCGCCGACCGCGGCATGGAAGAGCAGGGAGGCCGCGCACCCGGCCAGGCCGATCGCCGCGGAGCTGACGACCCGCCGGTAGACCACCGTCGCGCGCACCCGCTTCTGCAACAGGAACTGGAGCGGGATGGGCGCCAGGAGCGCGTAGAGGGGTGGGAGGAGCAGCGCGGCGGGCAGCCACCAGGCGGAAAGCAGATCACGGTAGACGCCCGCGGGCATGCCGAGTCTCCGGGTCGCCTCGATGCACACGGCTCCGCACGCCATCAGCGCGGCGAAGGTCAGCACATCGGACCAGCGAAAAACACCGGATATCGAGAAAAACACGATCGCGGCGAGATCCAGCACCACCAACCCGCAGAGGTAGCCGACCAGCGGGCGACGCTGCCCCAGCAGGGGCCACCGATCGACCAAGGGTGTCATGCCGTCGCGCGGTTTGACCGAGGTGTGACTGGGAGCCGCCATGTCGTCCCCCTCTCCGACTAACGATGTGTAACACAATAGTTGCGGAGTGTGCGACGCGCGATGGTAACCGCTACCTTTGGCAGAGTGAGTCAGCCCACCGGTTGACCCACGACTTGGAAACCGCTCGCTCGCGAGCGGGCCGTGTGGGAAAGGAGCAAGCCATGCTGCGGGGCGTGACCTGGACCTAACAGGTGTCTCGGCATCTGACACGGGCAAGACCATCGGCCGGTTATCTCGGCGTCACCGCGCTGTCGCGGCGAGACACCGACCGCGTCCGGCCGATGCCCCCTCACTCCGCCCGCATCAGGCCCCCTCTCCGCGAGGCCCCTGCTTCGTCAGACGCTCTTCCCAGGCAAAACCCTCATCCCCCAACCCTCACCCCCGTCTCTCCCCTCTCTCCTATTCCTCGCCTCTTCACCTCGAACGCTTTCCACACCGGCGCTCCAGGCTCGAACACCGGTCCACTGGGAGGCCCGCGGCCCGGGCCTCCCAGTAGCCGGACCTCCCAGTAGCCGGACCTCCCAGCGGAGAGCGGCTCAGGCCGCCACGCTCTCCCGCGTCGGCCAGGGCGTCTCATCGCTCGCATCCGGGCGGATCCTCATCGCACCCGGCACGCCCCCGGCCATCTCCTCCCCCGTGTCCGAGCTTCTCCTGCCCGCCGCGTCCTGCCGCCTCGTCGACGTGCTCTTCCCCGTCCTCCCCCGCCTCGCCACGGTCTCTCCCTCCACCGGCTCCTTCCCGGCGGGCTCGTGATCCGCCCCGCGTTGCGTAACCCCGGCGCCCTCTCCGGGATCGACACTCTCCCGGAGGTCGACGGCGTCTCGGAGTTCGATGACGTCTCCGGGATGGGTGATGCCCCCGAGATGGGTGATGTCCCCGGGCATCGCACCGTCTCCGGTCGCTTCGCCGCCCGGCGTGATCTCCGTCTCGCGCGGCGTGGACGTCTGGCCGTCGAGGCCGGTCTTCGGGTCGTCGAAGCCGGTCTTCAGCAGGGACAGGGCACCGACGGCCCCGGCCGCGACGGGGGCACCACCGCTCATCGCCCAGTCGGAGGTCTCCCTGTCGAGCTCGATCCGCTCCGCGCTGCCGAGAGCCGCGACCGGCCCGCCGCGCTGCGGCTTGGTGAAACTCCCGAGCCCCCAGCGCAGGTCGTGACCGAGCGAGTTGGCCTCCACCTCGGGCATGAACCGGCGCTCCCCCTCGTGGGCGAACTCGCGGATCCGCAGGCGTCCCTGGACCACGACCGGCTGGCCCAGATGGACCGACTGCGCGACGTTGTCGGCCAGCCCGCGAAAGCAGCGGACGCCGAAGTAGGTCGTCTCACCATTGCGCCACTGCTGGTTCTCGCGATCGAAGTAACGGCTCGTTGAGGCGATCTTGAGTGAGGTCACCCGGGAGCCGTCGGGGAAGGTGTGCTGGCGCGGCGGGGCCGCGACGTTACCGGTCAGCGTGACGTAGATGTCGTTCATCGTGCCTCCCATGAGAGCCGGCTGAGTGCCGGCGGCATGAAGACACGATGGCCCGGCCCACCCCCCGCACGGATTACCGAATCGCGCTCTGTGGACAAGCCCGGGACGCGTGCGAAAACTGTGGACAACCCGGCCTCAACCACCCCTGAACGAGACCCACCCCAGCGCGAGGCTCACCTCTGTACGGGACTTCACCCCTGCGCGGAGCTCACCTCTGTACGGGGCTTCACCCCTGCGCGGAGCTCACCTCTGTACGGGGCTTCACCCCTGCGCGGTGTTCACCTCTGTATGGGGCTTCACCCCTGCGCGAGGAGAAGAAGGCGGATCAACCGCGCAGACCTCGCATGGCTGAATAGAACTCGTTATAGCGGGTCAGCTCCCGCTCCACCGGCTCGATCACCATGCTCTCGGCGACACCGGCGACCCTGCGGCGCATCTCGCGCTCCAGCGCGTCACGCTCGTTGCCCGCGCCGAGCACGACGAAATTGCGGCTGGCCATCGCGGTGAGCAGGCCGAGCCCCAGGACGGAGAAGATCATCAATCCGACCCATGGCAGCGAGGCGGCGTCGCCGAACACCTCCAGCCCCTCCGGCGGGCTCCCTGCGCCGAACACTCCGTAGGTGAGAGCCGTACCGACCCAGGCCAGGCCCGCGACGAAGAGCAGGACCAGGAAGTACTGCCAGACCAGAAGCAACCGCCACCAGCCTGGAACCCTGTCCAGCCGCGGCGCGACCTCCGACAGCTCCTCGGAGAGCACCTCCGGGAGCTGCGAGGAGCGGGAACGCGCGGCGTCCCTGATCCCGTTCTGCCACGCCTCGTGCATCCCCGAGCTCAGGCCGTCGGTGAGTGCCTGGACGGCGGCCTCCACCTCGGCGGGCTGCGCGCTCACCGAACCGCCGGTCAGGCCGTGGATCTCGTCTCGCAGATCGCCCAGACGCAGGCTGTTCAGCGGGTCGGGACGGAGCTTGGCGGCCCAGCGGGTGTAGGGCCAGCCGACCCACTCGCCGGACCTCGCGGCGTACACGTTCTCCATCGCCTCGCCGACCGCGGGAACGCCGACCGCGTCGCAGAGGGCGTCGGTGAGACCGATCCTGCGGGCGTCGTCGATGGAGGAGGGCGGAGCGGACGCGCCGTCAACGGGCATGATCTTCGTGAGACGGAGCGTCAGCCGGCCGAGGTCGGCCTCCAGCCGCTGGGTCGCGGCCCTGCGCTTGGAAACGGTCTCGGCGAGGACGCCCTTGAGGTTGTCGACGCCCCGGCCCGTGATCGCCGAGGTGGTGACGATCACGGGGTCCTCGACCCCCTCGCGGCGGAGCAGGCCGTCCAGGTCCGCCACGCACTCGGCCAGTTCCTCCCGGTCGAGCCGGTCGGCCTGGTTGAGCACGAAGATCGTCACTGCCTCGTGCCCGGCCAGATCGGTCACGTAGCGCCGGTGCGTGGAGGCGTCGGCGTACTTCTGCGGGTCGAGCACCCACACGACGAGGTCGGCGACCTGGATCAGCCGGTCGGCCTCGGTGTCGGTCAGCGCCCGGATGGAGTCGTGGTCGGGCAGGTCGAGCAGGATCAGCCCGTGGAGCTGGCTCTCGCCCCGGTCCAGGGCGCTGGCCCGCGCGAAGCGGTGCCGCCACTGGATCTGCAACCAGTCGAGCAGCGGGCCGGCGCCGTCCAGACCCCAGACGCAGGCGTGCGTACGGGCCGTGGTCGGGCGGCGTACCCCTGTCGGCGACAGCTCCAGGCCGGAGATCGAGTTGAACAGTGTCGACTTGCCGCTGCCCGTACCCCCCGCGAGCGCGACCACGGTGTGGTCGGAGGAGAGCTTGAGCCTGTCACCGGCGCGAAGCAGCAGCTGACCCGAGTCGGCGAGGAGCTTGGGCTCGACCTTGCCCGGCCCCAGCTCCACGATCCGAGCCAGCGCGGCGAGCCTGCTGCCGAGACCCTGGCGTGACTGGGTGGTGCCAACACTCATCGGGCGACCTCAAGGTTGTACGTTGCCTGGTAAAGGCGGGTGGCGGCGGATTCGTCAGGTATGCCCGCACCGTCGAGAGCCTGGGTGTAACGCGCCATCTCGTCGTCGAAGAGCATGCCGATCCGGGCCCGGAGATCGCTCCGGGCCTTCACGCCGATGTTGCGCAGCGACTCCGCGCCGAGCAGCGCGTGCACCAGCCGTTGCGGCAGCGCCCCGGTGCCGTTCTGCGCGTCCGAGGAGCCGTAACCGAACAGCCCGATGGTCAGGATCAGCGACAGGGACTCGACGTCGAACGAGATCACCCTGGCCACCGACCGCTTGGTCACCCCCTCGGTGCGTATCAGCTCGATGATGTGCTCCTGCCAGGCCGCTATGGTCCGGCCGGTCCTGCGCAGGAGCTCGTCGGACGCGCGGCCGAGGCCGGGTGCCGACGCCAGGGCCTCCTGCGCGCCCGGACGGTTCAGCCAGCGCGAGGCGGCCTCCTCCGCGGCCCGGTGCGCCGCCGAGACGACCACCGACTCCAGCCCCGCCCGCAGCGCGGACTTCAGGGCGCTGAGCCGCTCGGGCGCCTGCTGGCCCGCCTTGCCGCCGAAACGGCTCGGCCTGCGCAGGTGGAGGGTGCGCATGAGGTCGCCGGACCCGGCGAAGTCCTGCCAGCGGGCGAGCACCTCGCCCCGGAGCAGCGAACCGTCGCCGGTGCTCTTGTCGATCTCGGCCAGCGCGCGGGCGTAGGCGCCGTCCACGTCACCGCGAAGGTCCCTGCGGAAGGCGACCTGGATCTCCAGTTGCTTGGCCAGCGCGGGGACACGGGTGCGGAAGCTGTTCAGCACTCCGTCCAGGGTCGCCCGTACGGCCTGCGCGCGGCGCCGGTCGTCGACCGACAGCTCGGTCAACCAGAGACGCAGCTCGCTCACCTCGTGATCGGGAAGCATCCCGTCGGTGACCTTGCTCTCGTTGATGACGAACCGGTCGACCTCGCCGAGGCCGTACTCGGTGAGCATCCTGACGAAGTGCTTGCTGATCACTTCTTGGGACCTGGGCGGAACCCGGGAGAGCACGATGGCCAGGCGGGCTCCGCGCTCCTTGGCCAGGCGGAGCAGTCGCCAGGCCGGAGCGTCGGCGTACCGGGCGGCGGTGGTGACGAAGATCCACAGGTCGGCCGCGTCGAGCATGCGGTGGGCGATCTCGTGGTGCTCCTCGACGACCGAGTCGATGTCCGGCGTGTCGAGCAGTGCCACGCCGGGGGGAAGGCGCTCGGTGGAGACGAGCACGAGGCCTCCGGAGGCACCCTCGGGATCGGGCTCGCTGAGCCGCCGGAGGCTGCCGAGCAGGTCACCCTCGGCGAACCACTCGTGGTCGTCGGGGTGGCAGGCCAGAACGGGCGTGCCGGTCGTCGGGCGGCGCACGCCGGTCGCGCTGACCTTGGCGTTGGCCAGGGTGTTGAGGAGCGTGGACTTGCCCGCGCCGGTGGAGCCCGCGACCACGACGAGGGCGGGCGCCGTGCTCGTGTGGACGCGAGGGATCACGTAGTCGTCGAGCTGGGCCAGGATCTCGCTCTGGACCCGCCTGGCCTCGTCCGCGCCGGGGAGGTCCAGGCCGAAGCTGAGGTCGGTGACACCGGTGCGTACGGCGGTGAGCGCGCTGCTCAGCGCCTCGGAGACGGCCTCGGGGAGGGGGGTCTCCCGCGTCCGGCCGCCCGGCGACCCCGCGTCCTTCCCGTCCGGGACCTCGTCGTCCTCGTCCTGGGTCTCGTCGTCCTCGCCGCGGACCCTCTCGTTCTCGGCCTCCGTGCCGCCGTCGGCGGTTCCGGTCTCGTCCCGGACCTCGCCACCGGCCGTGTCGTCGTCCTCGTCGTCGTCCTCGTCGTCGCTCTCGTTCTCGCCCCGCGCCTCGTCAGCGCGCTCGGAGGAGTCGGCGGGCTCGACCTCACTCGCGGTCTGGCGGCCGGTGGCACCGGTGCCGTCGGTACCGGCATCGCGGCGGACCTCACCGCCGCTCTCGGCCTCGTCGTCGATACCGGCGGGATCGGCGTCGTGCCCGGCCTCGGCGCCGGTCTGGCCGCTCCGCGAGGCGTTGTCACCGGCCTGCGAGGCCATGTCACCTGCCTCGGCGTCACCGGCCTCGACGTCAACGATCTCGGCCTCAACGGTCTCGGCACCGCGGCGGGTCCTGCCGTCGTCATCGATCTCAGCGGTCCCGTCCTCGTCCTGGGACGCGAGAACGCCACCGCTGTCGCTCCGGGCGCCGCCGGCGCCCTCGGAACCGGACCGGGGAGCGTCGTCGGCCCGCGAGGCGTCGCCGGTCCTGCCGCCCTCTCCGGTGGTCAGGGGCCGCTGCCCGGCCTCGCCCTCGACCTGGCCGGTGCCCGGCGTGCCGCCGCCGCTCTCCGCGCCGTCCTCGGACTCGTCGCGTCGCTCCTGCGGGGTCGTGCCGAGGATGACGATCTCATCCCGCTCCTCCCCGGCCCTGCTCGCGCGAAGGGGCGGGGCGCCTTCGGCGTGGGACCGCTCGTCCTCGCCACCGGGAACGCCGCTCTCGAACCGGGGGGAGGAACCCTCGTCGGCCGTACGGGAGGCGTCGGCGCCTTCTCTGGAGGCGGGACTCGGTGCCTCCCGAGGGGCGGGGCTCGGTGCCTCCCGAGGGGCGGGGCTCGGGGTGTCGCTTCCGGCGGCGCCGGGCGGGGGGACGGCGGGGCCGCCGGTACGAGGGACACTCGGCGGAACAGGGGCGCCCGGGCGGAAAAGAGCACCGGGCGCGGCCCCGGCGGTGTCACCGTCTTGGGGAGCGTTCGAAGAGGCAGGAGTCCCCGGGCGGAAGGCCGCACCGGGGATGGCGGCCGGGGAGGCAAGAGCACCGGAGGCACCGGAGGAAGGCCTGACAGGAGCGCCGGGAGCACTGGAGGAGGGCATGGCGGGGCCGCCGGTGCGAGGAACGCTCGGCGGGACAGGGGCGCCCGGGCGGAAAAGAGCACCGGGGGCGCCGGGGGCGGCGTCCTCACGTGAGGCGCCCGGAGGAGCCCCCGCGGGAGCACCCTGCCCTCGGGAAACGCCCGGAGGAGCCGTGGGGGCACCTCCTCGAGGAACACCCGGCGAGGCCGGGACACCGTGAGAGGCAGGGGCGCCGGGACCGGAGACGGCACCGGGCGAGGCGGGCGCACCTCCACGGGAGGCGTTCGGCGGGACGGGGGCACCCCCGCGCGAGGCGCTCGGCGAGGCGGGCGCGCCCCCGCGGGCACCCGGGGAGGTGGGAGCGCCCTGACCGGGGGCCGCACCGGGCGAGGCGGGCGCACCTCCGCGCGAGGCGCTCGGCGAGGCGGGTGTGCCCCTGCCGGGTGCCGCGCCGGGTGGAGCCGCGGCGGGGCCGCCCCGTGAGGGGCCCGCCGGACGACCGCCCTGGACGCGCGGGGAGGTGGGGTTGGGAGCCGCTTCACGAGAGGTGGTGATGGCTTCGATCTTGGCCTGGGCAGCGGCGGCGGCGGCACGGAAGGCCGCCATCGCCTCCTCGGAGGCGGGCGGGGAGGCAGGATCGCTCGCCCCGGTCTGGGGCGCGGAACCGGCGGAACCACCTGGCCGGCCTGGCCCGGCGGGGCCCGCCGTTCTGCCCGCGGGCGTGGCGGGACCGGTCATGCCACCCGGGGCCGCGGGCCCCGCAGCCCGGCCCCAAGGCGCGGCGGGACCGCCGGCCGCTCCGGGAGCGGCCGTCCCGGGCTGGGTCCCGGGGGACTGTCCGCGTGCGCGGATGGAGGCCGCGTCGTCGTCGGCGCGGATGGCGCCGAAGGTCACCGTCTGCTCGCCGGGGGATTCCTTGTCATCCGACGAGGTGTCGTCGGGTGGCTCCTGGGGGGTGCCGGCAAGGCGAGGGTCACGGCCACCACCCGAGTGGGGGGGCCTGTTGGACGCCGATTTCACGGTACTCGCTCCGCTCGAACCATCTCGACCTCCTGGCCGACCTTCACGACATCGCCGACGATCACGATCGCAGGTGGCCGGATCCCAGCCGCGCTCACGCGCTCCGCCACGGTGGATAGCGTGGCGTAAAGAGCGCGTTGGGTCGGAAGAGTACCGTCCTGTACCACCATTACGGGAGTTTCCGGCGAACGTCCGTCATGGATCAGCGTTTCGGCGATCACTCCGATCCGTTCGACCGCCATCATAAGCACCAGCGTGCCGCCGGATCTGGCCAAATTGGGCCAGTCGACGGTGGATCTCTCGTCGCCCGGCGGAACATGTACGGAGATCACGTGGAATTCCTGGCTCACCCCGCGATGCGTCACGGGCACGTTGACGGCGGCGGGCACCGCGACCGGGCTGGTGATGCCGGGAACCACGATGACCGGGATGCCCTCGCGGGCGCAGGCGAGCATCTCCTCGCCGCCGCGGCCGAAGACGAACGGGTCGCCCCCCTTGAGCCGGACCACGAACTTGCCCTGCCTGGCGTGCTCGACCAGCAGCTCGTTGATCCTCTCCTGGGCCATGTAGCGGCCGTAGGGGATCTTCGCGGCGTCGATCAGCTCGACGTCCGGGGAGAGCTCGTCGAGCAGGGCCTGCGGGGCGAGGCGGTCGGCGATGACCACGTCGGCCTGGGCCAGCAGTTGCCGCCCGCGGACCGTGATCAGGCCGGGGTCGCCGGGCCCGCCGCCGACCAGGGCGACACCCACCGGCTTGCTGCGGTTGCGCCTGGCGTCGACCGTACCGTCCCGGAGGGCTCCGACGACGGCGTCCCTGATCCCGGCGGCGCGGCGGGGATCGCCTCCCGCGGTGATCGCAACGCTGATCTCGTCCACCTTGCCGCTGGCCGGGGTCCAGGCCGCCGAGGCGTCCTTGTCGTCGGCGCGTACGCACCAGATCCGCTTGGCCTCGGCCTCAGCGGCCACCGCGGCGTTCACCGCGCGGTCGTTCGTGCAGGCCTGCACCAGCCAGGCCCCGTCGACGTCGCCGACCTGGTAGCGCCTGGTCTCCCAGGTCACCCGGCCTGTCGCGATGAGGTCGTCGAGGGCGTGCGTGACGCTCGTCGAGACGATGGTGACCAGGGCGCCCGCGTCGAGCAGCGCCGGCACCCGCCGCTGGGCGACGCGTCCTCCACCCACGACGAGCACTCGCCGCCCGGAGAGGCGCAAGCCAAGCAGGTAGGGCGACATGGCGACAGATCTCCCGTTCGCGAGGAATTGTGAAGCATGGCGTGCTAGGAGGTAAACCTACCGGCTAACAGCGCCCTCTTCGCTGCTCCCGTGTTAACAGCTGTCAAGAAAGAGCTGACCGCTGTCAACCTGCCGGCTCAAGACTTCCGTAGATCAGGCTTCCTTGTCCGTCACACCGGCGGAATCGAAGGTCGCGACCTCGTGCATCACCCTGACCGCCGCGCAGACGAGAGGGTGGGCGAGCAGGCCGCCGGTACCCTCGCCGAGCCGGAGTTCCAGCTCGACCAGGGGGCGCAGCCCGAGGTGGTCCAGGGCGACCACGTGGCCGGGCTCGGCCGAGCGGTGTCCCGCCACGCAGTGGTCGACGACATCGGGGGCGAACGCCGCCGCCGCCAGCGCCGCCGCCCCCGCGATGACACCGTCCAGGATGACCGGTACGCGAAGAGCGGCGCCGGCGAGGACGAACCCGGCGATCGCCGCGTGCTCCAGGCCGCCGACCGCGGCCAGCGTCTCCAGGGCGGACACCCCGGAGACCGGGGCAAGAGTCCCGGAGGCGCCGTTCCACTCGGGCTCCAGGCCGTTCACCCGGAGTGCCTCGCGGACCACCTCGACCTTGCGCGCCAGGGTCTCGTCGTCGACACCGGTGCCCCTGCCGGTCACGACGGCCGCGTCGTGACCGGTGAACGCGCAGATCAGCGCGGCCGAGGCGGTGGTGTTGGCGATGCCCATGTCCCCGGTGACCAGGCAGCGGGCGCCCCCCTCGACAAGGTCGCGGGCCACGGCCATCCCGGCCTCCAGAGCCGCGATCGCCTGCTCGGGGGTCATCGCCGGTCCCCTGGACAGGTCGGCCGTGCCGTACGCGACCTTGCTGATCGTCAGGCCGGGCGCGGGGTCGAGGTCGGCGGCCACACCGACGTCGACGACCGTCACCGAGGCGCCGACCTGGGCCGCGAAGGCGTTGGCCACGGCACCGCCCGCGAGGAAGTTGCCGACCATCTGCAGGGTGACCTCCCGTGGCCACGGGGTCACGCCCCTGGCGTGGACTCCGTGGTCCGCGGCGAAGATCGCCAGAGCCGCGGGAACCGGGAGCGGGGGCGGGCTGACCGCCGCGGCTCCGGCCAGCCGTACCGCCACGTCCTCCAGGGCGCCCAGCGCGCCACGGGGCTTGGTCAGGCGGTCCTGGTGGGCGCGGGCCTCGGCGACGGCCGCCGGATCCGCGGGGCGGATCGCCGCGATGGTCTCCTCAAGGATGGTCATGTGATCAGTCTCCCTTGAGAAGCGGCTTTTCGGAAAAGCGCCGAAAGGCCGCACATGGGCTGCACACGGTCACCGAGGGCGTCCCCACGGGGGGATCACCAGGCGATACCGCTGAGCGCCTCCTCGTAGCGCTCGATGACCACGTCGGCCAGGCCCTCGCAGTCGCCGATGACGTCGGCGCAGCGGACGTCCAGGTTCGAGTGGCCGGCGGCGTAGGCCATGGCCTGCGCCCAGACGCGGTCGAGCAGGCCACCGGCGAACAGCAGGTAGGGAACGACGATCACGCGCTTGGCGCCGAGGCGGCGGCAGCGCTCGATGCCGCCGGGGACGCCGGGCGGGGTGAGGGAGACGAAGGCCGTCTCCACGGTCATGTACTCGTGGGCGTGGGTCTCCCAGAAGAGGCGCGAGACCCGGTGCACGTCGGCGTTCGTCTCGGGACTGGTGGAGCCGTCGCCGACCAGCACCACGGCGGTCTCGCCGATCTCGATGTGCTCGGGCTCCTCGTCGAGCGCCCCGGCGGCGGCCGGGACCAGCCGGAGGCTGGCGACCTCGGCGGCCGCGTCGGCCAGACGCTCGGCGAGCAGCGCGAGGATGCGGGGGTCGGAGCCCAGGGGGCGGCCGTAGTCGCAGGTCAGCATGGGGTGCCTCTCCTGCTCGCGAGCCATCGCGGCGGGGATGTCCGCGCCGAGCCACACGTCGCCGGTGAGGCTCATCGGCTGGGCCACCAGCCGGTGGTGCCCGCGCGCGACCAGGGAGGCGACGGAGTCGCTGAGGCGCGGCCTGGCCCTGGCGATGTAGCCGCCGGAGACGTCCGCGGCAGTCTGGTCCAGGCGACAGCGGAGTCGATGGATGAACCTACCGAATTCAGCAGATCCATTGTCGTCGTGCGAGCCCTGCCCGATGAGCAGCAGCGGCGGTTTCATCAAATTTCTCCAGCGTGGATACCCACGCCTTCAGGCGGGGGAGGAAACGCGGCACGAGGCCACGCCTCTGAACGGAGGGTGTAGCCGTAGCCGTCCGCTCTCTGGAGCAGATGTACATGGCGGTGGCCGATGCCCTGCACGGTGCCGTGCCGGGTGGTGAAATCGAAATTGCCGGTGGAGCGGACCGCGACCCGGCCGGTGTGGACCCCGGCCTTCTTGCCGGTCGGGACGTTCGCCCGGACCAAATCGCCGGTCTGGAAGCCGCGCACGGTCTTGATCCGGGGAAGCCGCAGGCGGGGGAACACGTACTTGTCGGTACAGGTCCGGCAGTAGGTGCCACGCCCGGTCGCCTTGACCACGAGCACCCTGGACGGCCAGTCGATAACGGCTTCCATCGCGCCGACGTGCAGCGCGTCCAAGGTGTGCGACTTCGGGGCGCCGGTGCGGGTGCGGTTCCACTTCGTTCGACCGCCCGAGGCGGTGCTCACGGGCAGAGTCGTGGCGCTCAGCGCCCGCCACAACGCCCACCTGGTCGCGTTGACGGCCGCCGCGTCCCGCAACGGCGCCTTCGTCATCCTGAGAATCTTCGCCAGGAGCGCGGGCTTGGCCTTGAGGAACTCCTGGATGGAGGTGGCGTTCTTGGCCTGGTTGCAGGGGACGCACGCCAGGGTGAGGTTGCCGATGCGCTCGGAGCCGCCCCGGTGATCGAGTTGGATGCCGTAGGTGCCGGTACGAATCCCGTCGCGTTCGGTGAACACGGCGATGCCGGTGTGCTTGGAGCCGGGGTCGATGCCGACCTCGACGCCCTGGATCGTGGAGTCGGCGACGGCACGCCCACGCAGCCGGATGACGAACGGGGTATGCCGGTGGACCACGGCCCGGCCGGAGGCCGGCAGGCGGCGGGCGCGGGCCGGGTGGCACGGATCCAGCGGTTGGCCGTGTGTGTCCAGGACGAACACGACCGGGTGAACCTCACGGTTGGCTCCCTCGGGCGCCGTGGCGCCGTCGGGGTGACGCCGGAGCGGACAGAGGCCGTCCGATCCGATCTCCCCTCGCCCGTGTTCCACGCCGGCTACCGCCGCGAGGCGGTGTCCGCGTCCCGTTTCGTGCCCACCCTCGGGCGTGTCCGCTGACGTGGATTCCAGAGCAGCGGGCTGAGGAAGCACCCGCTGGTGGGTCTGCTGGCCCACATGAAACGTAGTCAATCGAATGCACCTCCTCAATGATCGACTCGGGCTGGTCAACGCGGGACTTCGAAGCGCATCGCTACACCTCAAGCCCTCTCCTTCCGGAGGGGGTCGTTGACGGAAACAGGACTCCAATGACCTTGACCTGGGGTTACGCAGTGGCGACTCGCGACAATATCCGATGACGGCACCACATGGACAGGTAACGGATCGGTAAATTCTGTCTTTTCTCGCGCGGGTGTGACGGGCCGCGAGGATCGGGCCGACGGCGGCGGGCGATGCTCCCTCACCGGCCGGGCCATCTGGATCACACGCCATGGCACGGTAGCCAGGCTCGCGGGATACGTCCAGCACGGCCACGCCGGTGTTTCACGCCCCGCGTACCCCGCCCGGCCCGTTCACCTCTCCCGACCAGGCAGGTCTTCCATCGCGCCGCCCGTGACACGAAAATCCGGCGTGTATCAGGACAGATCCGTTCTGAGCATTCCGAACACCACGATGTCACGCGGTCCGTCCTCCCCCAGCTCGGCGGCGCGCAGCACGCCCTCCCTGACGAAACCGGCCTTCTCCGCGACCCGGAGGGAGGCCGTGTTGGTCAGGTCGGCGCGGAGCTCGATCCTGCGCATCTCGGTCGTCTCGAACACCCAGCGCGCCACGCCGAGCAGGGCCTCGGTGGCGTAGCCCCGGCCCCGGTGCAGCGGGTGCACTCCGTACCCGACCTCGGTGGTCCCGGCGCCCCAGAGGGTCCTGAAGAGGCTGATCGCCCCCACGACCAGTTCCCCGGCCTCCACGGCCAGGTGCACGCCCTGGCCTGAACGGCCCAGCTCGTGCACACCGTGGGAGAGCCACTGGGAGACACCCGACGGATGACCGGGCGCGCCGGGCGGCAGGAACCTGGCACGCGCCTTGATCACCGAGCGGACGCGGGCGGCGTCGGCGGGCCGGAAGGGCCGGATCACGAGCCGGCCGGTCAGGATCGGCGGATCGGGGGTGAAGGCGGTCACGCGCCCTCCTTGCCGGGGACCGGGGGATGTGTGGCCCCAACCTCATCCCAGCGGCCCCTCCCGCGCAAGCGACGCCTGAGCTCAGCGGACGATGACGACCTCCAGCGTGCGCGGACCGTGCACGCCCTCCACCCGGTTCAGCTCGATGTCGCTGGTCGCGGAGGGGCCGCTGATCCAGGTCAGCGGCCTGGAGGGGTCGAGCCTGCCGACGGCCTCCGGGACGCCGGCCACGATCTGCCCGGCCCGTACGACGCACAGGTGGTAGTCCGGGACCAGGGTCAGCGCCCGCCGGCCCTGCCCTGGCCCGGCGTCCAGCACGATGGTGCCGGTCTCCGCGACGGCGACCGCGCACCCGGTGACGACCCCGTCCACCCCGTCCAGCTCGGCCGCGCTCAGCGGGGGGTCGTCGGTGACCGGGGCGTCCGGAACCCACTCCGGCGGCAGGCCGTCCGGGACGATCAGCCGGGTGGCGCCCCGGCGGGCCAGCGCCGCCGCGATCGTCGCGGCCACCTCGGCCGCCTCGACCACGTGCACGACGGCCCGGTAGTCGGCCACACGCTCGGCGAGCAACTCCACCACGCCCTCCGGATCGGCCGGCGGTGACGTGCGGTAGGCCCGGGTGATCTCGACGTCGGGGGCTCCGGCCACGGCGGAGCGGATCCTCGACAGGATCCGCTCCCTGCTGCCCGTGCCGGAGACGCCGCCGGTGCCGGCGGAGGCGCCGCCCGCACCGGACGAGTGTCCGGGTCCGGGCGCCGGGGTGGCCGCTCCGGCGGTCATCGGGCACCTCCGTCGGTACGGTTCCACCAGTCGCGGAAGGACTCGGCGGGGATGTCGGGAATGTCGCGGGTATCGGTCCAGGCCGACAGCGGTCCCGGCAGGCGCCCGGGAACGAATCTGCGCAGGCGGCCGCCGAGCCGCTGGGCGCGTGCCAGCCGCGCGGGGCGGTCGAACACCCACCCGGCGGCACGCATGCCCATGCGCTCGGCACGCGCGTGGCGGACCTTGCCGCGCAGGTGGACCAGGACCTCGGGGATGTCGATCGCGACCGGGCAGGCGTCGAAGCAGGCGCCGCAGAGGGTCGAGGCGTACGGCAGCGACGCGTCCAGCTCCGAGGCGGTCCCGCGCAGCTGCGGGGTGAGGATGGCGCCGATCGGGCCCGGGTAGACCGAGCCGTACGCGTGGCCTCCGGCGCGCTCGTAGACCGGGCAGACGTTGAGGCAGGCGGAACAGCGGATGCAGCGCAGCGCCTGGCGGCCGACCTCGTCGGCCAGCACGTTCGTGCGGCCGTTGTCGAGCAGCACCAGGTGGAACTCCTGGCCCTCGACCGCGCCCGTCCAGGTGGACGTGTAGGGGTTCATCCGCTCGCCGGTGGAGCTCCTGGGCAGCAGCTGGAGGAAGACCTCCAGGTCCCGCCAGCTCGGCAGCAGCTTCTCGATGCCGACCACGCTGATCAGCGTCTCGGGCAGGGTGAGGCACATCCGCCCGTTGCCCTCGGACTCCAGCACCACCAGCGTGCCGGTCTCGGCGATCATGAAGTTGGCGCCGGAGATCGCGACCTTGGTCGACAGGAAGCGCTCGCGCAGGTGGAGCCTGGCGGCCTCGGCGAGGGCGCGGGGCTCGTCGGTCAGGTCCTCGGGCGCCGCGCGGCCCCAGTCGGCCATCTTGTCCTGGAAGATCTCGCGGATCTCCGAGCGGTTGCGGTGGATCGCCGGGACCAGGATGTGCGAGGGCCAGTCGTCCCCGAGCTGGACGATCAGCTCGGCCAGGTCGGTCTCGTACGCGGTGACGCCCTCCTCCAGGAGGGCCTCGTTGAGGCCGATCTCCTGGGTGGCCATCGACTTGACCTTGACCACGCTGGTCTCGCCGGTGGCCTTGACCAGGCCGGCGACGATCCTGTTGGCCTCCTCGGCGTCGGCCGCCCAGTGGACGTGGCCGCCCGCCGCGGTGACGGCCTCCTCCATCCGGAGGAGGTAGCGCTCCAGGTTGCGCAGGGTGTGGTCCTTGATCTCCTTGCCCGCCCGGCGGAGCTCGGCCCAGTCGGGCAGCTCTCCGACCACGGAGGCCCGCCTGCCGCGGATCGTGCGGGTGGCCTTGCGGAGGTTGTATCTGAGCTGCGAGTCCTGCACGGCGACCGCGGCGTTCACCGGGAAGGCGGGCATGCCCAGGAACGTGCCGCTCATCGGGTGGCCTCCGTGGCGGCGAGGATCTCGGCGAGATGCATGATCCGCACGCCGGCGCGCTGGCGCTTCAGAGTTCCGCCGATGTGCATCAGGCAGGAGTTGTCGGCGGCGCACAGCACCTCGGCACCGGTGGTCGCGACGTTGTGCACCTTGTCGGCGCACATGGCCGCGGAGATCGCCGGGTTCTTCACCGCGAAGGTGCCGCCGAAGCCGCAGCACTCGTCGGCTCCGGGGAGCGGGACCAGCTCGAGCCCCCTGACCTGCTCCAGCAGCCGGGTGGGCCGGTCGCCCACCCGGAGGACGCGCATCGAGTGGCACGTCGGGTGGTAGGTCACCCGGTGCGGGAAGTAGGCGCCGACGTCGGTGACACCGAGGACGTCGACGAGGAACTCGGAGAGGTCGTGGACCTTGGGCGCCAGCTCGGCCACCTCGGCGGCGAAGGAACCGGGCGCCTCCCCGGCCGCGGCGGTCCCGGTGATCAGGCCCCCGGGGGTGCCGGACCCGGCCATGGCGGGGGTGGCGGAAGTGCGGGTGGCGGAGGTGCGGGCGAGCCGCGGGTACTGCTCGCGGACCATCGCGGCGCACGATCCCGACGGCGCGACGACCGCGTCGTACCCGGCGAAGACGTCCACGAAGTGCCGCGCGAGCCGCCTGCCTTCCTCGGGGTATCCCGTGTTGACGTGCATCTGGCCGCAGCAGGTCTGCGCCCGCGGGAACTCGACATCACATCCGAGGCGGCGCAGCAGCGTGACGACCGCCCGCCCGGTGCCGGGAAACAGTGTGTCGTTCACGCAGGTGATGAAGAGGGCGACGCGCACGGCACTCCTTCCTTTCAATGGTCCGACCACAGTATGGTCTGACCACATTTCCCCACAAGAGGAGGTCCTCTTGAGCGGTTGGCAGCCGGTCCGGCGCACCCGGGCGTTCGAGGACGTGATCGCCCAGATCGAGCGGCGCATCGCGGGTGACGGGCTCCGGGTCGGGGACCGCCTTCCCGGCGAGCGTCAGCTCGCCGAGCAGCTGCGGGTGAGCCGGTCGTCGGTACGCGAGGCGATGCGGGTGCTGGAGACCCTGGGGGTGGTGTCGTCACAGGTCGGACGGGGTCCGGACGCGGGGGCCTTCCTCATCTCCAGGCCCGCCGAGGCACTGAGCGACCTGCTGAGGCTCCACCTCGGGTTGTCGAACCTGTCACTGGAGGAGGTCGTCGACGCCCGGCTGATGATCGAGAAGTGGTCGGCCGCGCACGCCGCCGCCCACGGGGCCGACCTGTCGGCCCTCACCGCCGCGCTGGAGCGCATGGACGCCACGACGACGGCCGAGGAGTTCGTCGAGCACGACACGGCCTTCCACGTGGCCATCGCCGAGGCGTCGGGCAACAGGCTGACCACCGCCATGATGCTCTCCCTGCGCGACTCGCTCCGCCGCTACGCGGTCGAGGCGGTCGAGCGCCTCGGCGGCACGGCCGGGCTCATGGCCGACCACCGCCGGATCCACCGGGCCATCGCCGCCGGGGACGCGGCGGAGGCCTCGGCCGCCGTCGAGGACCACCTGCGGCGGGCCTACCCCGGCATCTCACGTCCCCCAGGGGCTGAGGACGACGAGGGGCTTGAAGGGCAGCAGGGGCGGAGTGACCGAGTCGGCTGAGCGGCAGGTGGCGCCCGAGCAGGAGACCAGGGCGTCGAGCTGCCGGTTGAACTCGGCGATCACGGGGAGCGGCGTCTCGGCGGCGAGGTTGCGGAGCTGGTAGGGATCCCTGAGGAGGTCGTAGATCTGGTACTCGCCGGTGGAGTAGCGGACGAAGGTGTGCTGGGCGGTCCGCATCCCCTGGTACGCCGGGACCGGGGTCTGGCGGGCCGAGCTCGGGCTGGTCGGGCGGTAGAACTCCAGCAGCACGTTCTGGCGCCACGAGGGAGGTCTCTCGCCCCGCAGCAGCGGCAGCAGGGAGCGGCCCTCGGCGAAGTCGGGGAGCGTGGCCCCGGCGAGCTGGGCGAACGTCGGGGCCAGGTCGATGCTCGCGGCCATGTCCCCGACGACGCGGCCCGCCTGCACACCGGGCCCCCTGACCAGCAGCGGCACCTTGATCGCCTCGTCGAAGGGCGTGGTCTTGCCGTGGGGAAGCCGGTGCTGGCCCAGGTGGAACCCGTTATCGGAGGCGAAAAAGATATACGTTTCATCCAGCTTGCCGGAGGCCCTGAGAGATTCGACGAGGGTGCCCACCATGTCGTCCACGCCGAGCATCGCCCGGAGCCGGTCCCGGTAGTGCCGGTCGATTCTGCGGATCTTCGAGGCGTCGAGCGGCGGGAGCGACCTGAGCCAGAGCGGCTCGGCGCTGACGTCGGGCTGGTTGAAGGACGGGGTGCGCGGGGCCACCACCCCGGCGAAGGCGGCCTGGTGCCGGGGGGCGTAGTTGGCCGGGTTGTGCGGGGCGACCGGGGCGAGGTAGAGGAAGAACGGATCCTGGCTGGGCTGGGAGACGAACGCCGCCGCCTTCGCGCTGAGCACGTCGGTCAGGTAGTCCTGCGGCGCGAAGCCGTAGTCGCGCAGCATGCCGTTCTCGTTGAGCGTGTAGCCGTACTCCTCGTACAGCCTGCGCACCGGTACGTCCCACTCGTCCCAGCCCGGAGGCACGTGGGTGGCGGAGGTGGCGCCGCCGGGATAGTGGTTGAGGTATTTGCCCATCAGCCCGGTGCGGTATCCGGCCGACTTCATCCACGTCGCGATGTTGGAGCGTTCCAGACCTGATGTGTAGTACTTGGTGAAGCCCCCCTCGGGGGCGGTGTTGGTGTACACGCCGTGGCTGTGCACGTACTGGCACCGCATGATCGACGCGCGCGAGGGGCAGCACCAGGAGTTGGGCACGAAGAACCTGTCGAAGCTGGTGCCGCCCTGGGCGAGCAGGCTCCAGATATTGGGAAATTTCTGCAGATCACCCGCGTCCAGGTCGTCGACGAGGATCAGCACGACGTTGGGCCGTCCCGCCGCGTGCGCCACGGCCGGGATCGTTCCGATCGCGGCGAGGGCGAGGAGCGAGATCAGGGAGAGGAGTTTGCGAGCGGCATTGAGCACATGTGCACGCTTCCCGGAAGACCGAATTTCGACACCTCACACTCGACCGACCAATGTAGAACGTGTTCTAATTGCGGAGCCCGTCCGGCGTCACGTCGCGAGGAGACCCCGTGAGCACCGACCTGAAGCTCGGCCTGAACCTCGGCTACTGGCAACGGAACGCCGACGACGCCACCGAACTCGTCCAGACCGCCGAACGGCTGGGGTACGAGTCCGTCTGGACCGCGGAAGCCTACGGTAGCGACGCCTTCACCCCTCTGGCCTGGTACGGCGCGCGGACGTCCCGCATCAAACTGGGCACATCCGTGGTGCAGATCTCCGCGAGAACCCCGGCGGCGACCGCGATGACCGCGATGACGCTCGATCATCTCACCGGCGGGCGGCTGCTGCTCGGCATCGGCGCGTCGGGGCCCCAGGTCGTCGAGGGGTGGTACGGCACGCCGTTCCCCAAGCCGCTCGCCCGCACCCGCGAGTACGTCGAGATCATGCGCAAGGTGTGGCGCCGCGAGGGGCCGGTGACGAGCGACGGCGAGCACTACCCCCTCCCCTACCCGGGAGGGGCGAACCTCGGCAAGCCGCTGAAGCTGATCACCCGCCCGCTGCGCGCCGAGATCCCCCTCTACCTCGGCGCCGAGGGCCCGAAGAACGTCGCGCTCGCCGCCGAGATCGCCGACGGCTGGCTGCCGCTGTTCGTGTTCCCCGAGAAGATCGAGCGGATGTACGGCCCCTCGCTCGCCGGAACCGGCCCCGGCTTCGACATCGCCGCGATGGTGATGACCGTGATCACCGACGACGTCAGGGCGGCGCTGGACGGGGTGAAGATGATGCTGACCCTCTACATCGGCGGCATGGGGGCCAAGAGCCGCAACTTCCACGCCGACATCATCGGCAGGATGGGCTACGCCGAGGCCGCCGAGGAGATCCAGGCCCTCTACCTGGCCGGACGCAGGGACGAGGCGTTCAACGCGATTCCCGACGAGCTGGCCGACGGCATCTCCCTGGTCGGCCCGGTGGGCCGCATCCGCGAACGCCTGCAGCTGTGGCGCGAGAGCCCGGTGAGCAACCTCCTGGTCATGGGCCCCCGCGACGAGGCGTCCCTGAAGACCGTCAGGGACCTGGTCCTGGGCTGACGGTGAGGATGGAGATGAAGGCCTCCCGGTGAGGTCTGGCTCATGGTCTGGCTGACCGTGGTGTCTTCAACGGGATCTGCCGACCTCGCACCGGGAGGCGCCACTCCTCCCGGTGCGAACCGACGTGAACCGACGTGAACCGGCGTGAAGACCGCCCGCCCCGCCTCTCCGGCGGGGCGGGCGGGGTGTGATCACCCCCGGGCCCCCGGTTCGCCGACCCAGCCGGAGTCCTCGTACGCGACCCGGTGACCGTGGCGGAGCGGGAGCCGCACGGTGCGGTCGGCGACGTGGACCTCCTCGGTGGGCCCCAGATAGGTGAAGGCCAGCAGGCGCGACCCCGACTCGTCGACGACCAGGGTGTAGTGGCCGTCGGCCGTGGTGACGGCGGAACCGGTGCGCCCGAGCGGGTCGAGGACGCCCTTGTCCAGGACGATCCCGGGCTGGGCCGCGAGGACGCGCAGCGTCGCGGCACGCGTGGCCGGGCTCGCGGGTGAGGCGAGCAGGTACCGCGCGGCGTCGAAGACGAAGGCCGGGAACGGCCCGTCCCGGTGCGCCGAGCGGAGCCACCGTTCCAGCTCTCCGGCGTCGCCGGGCAGTTCCCGCACCTCGTCCATGGTCAGTGTCTCGGTGCCGACCCGCCACTTCAGGGAGAGCCGGGAGAAATCCCTGGTGCGTGGCCCCGGCCACAGTGCCGGGGACCCCTTCGCCCTCCATGCCGCCTCCGCGGCCTCGGTGGCGAAGGTGGTCCGGACGTCCTGGTTGGACATGATCCGCCCGGCCCGGCCGTCGTACCAGGTCTCGTCGGTGTGGGCGACGGTCGCACCGGACCCGACGGGTTCGAAGGTCCTGGAGCGCTCGAACCAGTACCGGCCTTGCGGGGAGGTCTCGCGCGCCGCCGTCTCCGCGCCCGCCAGCAGGAACGACCGGGCGTCGATCGTGGCCACCGGCGTGCCGGGCGTGGCGGCCGTGAGGGAGCCGGAGGTCTCGGAGGGCCGTACCGGGGAGGTGCCTGAGGTCGGGTCCGGGGAGGTGTCCGGGGAGGTGTCCGAGGCCGGGTCCGGGGAGGCGATCGCCGCGGTCCTGCCCCCTCCCGGTCCTCGCAGCCCGATCGTCCCCGTCGTGACGGCGGACACCGCCACGGCGGCGGCCAGCCCGACGAGGGCGCCGGTCAGCACGATCCCGGGGGTGAGGCGGGGGCGGGGCAGGAGGCGGGAGGCGTCGGGAAGCACGCGAGGGGACACGGGATCGGACGTGCGATCGGACCGGGACACGGCCGTCGCGAGGGCCCGGGCGAGGTCGGAGTCGCGGCGCCGCCGGTAGGACTCCTCGGTGAGTGCGTCCGGGCGCAGCGCGCGGACACGTTCGTCGACGTCGTTCAAGGCTGCTCCTGCAAGGGGGTGGTCGGGGCGAGGTCGAGTGCCCGGGACAGGCGGCGGCGGGCGCGGTGCAGGCGGACGGTGAAGGCGCGGGCCGAGCAGCCGGCGAGCCTGGCGGCGTCGGCCGGGGCCAGGCCGTACCAGCTGGCCAGGATCACCGCCTCGGCGTCCGGCTCGGACAGGCCGGCGAGCGCCGCGAGAGCCGCCTCGCGCTCGGCGACCTGCTCGGCGACCGGCTCGGTCACGTCACCCGCCGAGGACAGTTCCGCCAGCCGCTCCACCAGCGCCTGCCGTCGCAGCCCGGAACGCCGCTGCCCGCGCAGCAGGTTGCGGGCGACGCCGAGCAGCCAGGGCAGCGGCGTCTCCGGCAGCCGCTCCAGCTGCCGCCAGGCGATCAGGAACGTCTCACTCGCGATGTCCTCGGCCGCCTGCCGCTCGGCACGCAACAGCGCGTAGCCGAGCACGCTGCGATAGTGCCGGTCGTACAGCGCGGTGAATCGCGCTTCTGGATCATCCACACCGAGTAGTGCCTTTCCCGGCCCCCCGATCACCGGCCGGGAGGAAAAATTTATCCGGTACGCCACCGTTCGCCGGCGCATCGGCCGGATGCCCGATCCGGACCCGCTCGCGGGCTGGCACAATCCATGAGGTGACGATTCGGGTGCTCATCGCCGACGACCAGGAACTGGTACGGACCGGGTTCCAGATGATTCTGGACGCCCAGGAGGACATGGAGGTCCTGGCGACGGCCGCGAACGGGGCCGAGGCCGTCGAGCTGGCGCGGAGGCTGCGGCCGGACGTGTGCCTGCTCGACATCCGGATGCCCAAGCTGGACGGCCTGGAGGCCACCCGCATCCTCGCGGGGCCGGGGGTGCAGGACCCGATGAAGGTGGTCATCGTCACCACCTTCGACCTCGACGAGTACGTCTACGGGGCGCTGCGCGCCGGGGCGACCGGTTTCCTGCTCAAGGACAGCGGGCCGACGCTGCTCATCGAGGCGATCCGGGCCGCGGCGGCCGGGGACGCGCTGGTGTCGCCTTCGGTGACCGTACGCCTGCTCGAACACCTGTCCCATCCTCGGACCGGTGCCGTCCGGCCGCCCAGCGAGCCCCTCACCGAGCGCGAGCTGGACGTCGTGCGCCTGGTGGCCAGGGGGCGGACCAACCAGGAGGTGGCCGCCGAGCTGTTCGTCTCGCTGTCGACCGTGAAGACGCACCTGGGAAGCATCCACACGAAGCTGGGTGCCAGGAACCGGGTGGAGACCGCCGCGTGGGCGTGGGAGTCCGGCATCGTCGGCTGAGGGGGTCGTTTGGGCTGATTAGCGGGAGAGCTGACGGGATAGAAAGAGGGCAGGTCCTCGGCGCATGGCGGGGGGAGATATACATGCGCTCTATCCCATCTCTACAGAAAAGGTCGGCTTCGGCCGTCTACGTCGCTCTCACCGCACTGGTGATCGCGATCGCCGCCCTGGCGGTGTTCGAACAGGCCCGTGGCCGGCGCCTCGTCCTGGAGATAGCCGAGCTCGGCGGCGACCCCCACGCCCCCGGTGCCGACGCGGTCTTCGGCGCGGTCACCGTCTTCGCCATCCTGATCATGTTCTTCGCCGCGACCGCGATCGCCGCCGTCGCCGCGTACCTGAACTGGCTGCTCCGCGCCCGGCAGGGCGCCGACCTGCCCGCGGTGGCACCGGTCCTGGTGAGCTGGTTCGTGCCGGTGGTCAACCTGGTCGCGCCCGCCGTGCTGGTCGACCGGCTGTGGTGGGCCTCCCGTCCGCCGCTGGACCGCCGCCTCCGCTGGACGGCGCTACTCACCGCCTGGTGGCTGAGCTGGCTCGTCGCGCTCGCCCTGGTGCTGGCCCGGCTGTGGCCGGGGGCGTCCCAGGGAGGCACGAACCTGACCGGCTTCGGGCCGACCGAACTGATCGCCGTCGCGGTCGCCTCCCTGCTGTGCGCGGCGACCGTACGGCAGATCACCGGGATCCAGGCCGCGGGTGCCAGGCACCGGCGGCAGGCCGACGCGGAGCACCACCTCCCGCCGCCTCCGGCGGAGGCGGTCTCGCACCTGCTCGTGAGGAGCTCCCCGCCCCCCGCGCCCGCCGCCCCGGAGGCTTCCTCGCCGGAGACCTCGGAGCAGGACCAGCCCCAGGAGGTCCACCCCGCCGGACAGTGAGCGAGGGCCGCCCCACCCGGCGGAAGTCGGGCCGGGGCGAGGCGTCAGTCCCATGCCCTGATCAGCAACCAGCCCTCGCCCGCGGTGTCGAACCGGAGCTCGTAGGTGCCGGCCTGATCACCCGTGGCGGCCTCGGTCCGCCAGAACCGCCGCTCGCCGGGATCGCTGTCGGAGATCTTCCACCACTCGCGCGCGACGACCCAGTGGTCGAGGACCCGGCGGACGGTGTAGAGGCGGTCGCGCCAGACGAACTGGACGGGCTGCCCGTCGCGGATCCACACCTCGATGGGGTCGCCGTAAAGTCTGCTCAAGACGCCTCTCCCGCGGCTTTCGAACGAGCACCCGGGGGAAGGCGGGCCTGGCGTATCGAACATACGTTCTCACGGCGCCGGGCGCAAGTCACCCATCTGCCGTACGAGCGGGTTGGCGTCCACCGAGTTGCGGATGCTGAAGGTCACGCTGCCCGCGCGGTAGCGGTCGTCGGACCACTCGACGGGCCGTCCCTCGTGGGTGGTGGTGACCCGGCGCTGGCGCAGCAGCGGGCTGCCCCTGCGCACGGCCAGCAGCCTGGCGTCCTGGACGCCCGCGGCCACCGCGTCGATGAGGTGCTCGCCGTAGGCGAAGACGAGGCCGACGCTGTCGTACAGCGCCTGGGTGACCGACTCGCAGCCCGGCTCGATGCGCTCGACGGCCGGGGCGATCCACCCGGCGTAGACCGTGCGCTCCAGCATCACCGGCTCGCCCTCCAGGGAGCGCAGCCGCAGCACGGAGAGCACCGGATCACCGGGCTGGAGCGCCAGCCGTACGGCCTCGGTGGCGCCCGCGCCCCTGCGACGCTGCTGCAGCACCTGCCCGCTGACCCGGTAGCCCATCGCCCGCGCCCACTGGGCGAAGCTGTGCAGCTCGGCGAAGCTCTGGCTGCGCTCGCGGCCGAGCACGATGCGCCTGGCCCCCTGCCGGGACCCGACCAGGCCCTCGGTGGCGAGCACGGCGACCGCCTGGCGGATCGTGCCGCGCGAGGCGGCGAAGCGGGTGGCCAGTTCGGCCTCGGAGGGCAGCTGGGCGCCCACGGGGTGCTCGCCTCGCATGATCGCGTCGCGCAGTTCCTCCGCGATGCCCATGTACCGGGCCGTCATACCCGCCCCCCTTCCTGACGGTCCGCGAGCACCCGCGCCGCCTCCAGGAAACCCGCGAACACCCGCGCCGCCTCCAGGAAACCCGCGAGCGCCCGTGCTCGTTCCTGACGGCCCGCGAGCGCCCGCGTCCCCTCCGGCGCGCCCGCGAACTCCAGGGCACCTCTCCACGCATCCGCGAACACCCGGTGACCGCGCAATCTCGCCTCGCCTCTCAAGCCGCCCTCTCGCTCCCGGCCCGGCGCGCGTCGGCGGGATCCCTCGCTGCGCGCACCTGGCGGCCGGCTCAGCCCCACCCTAAACAAGCATTAATAGCTCACATAGCCCCGGTTCACGCATTTCACCGCCGTACTTCGTCCGTTCACCAAACAGCAACTGATTCACGACAGAGGAGGTCTAGCTTGTTTGTACAAGTTCGTCTACTTTCGTGAAATATTGCGCGACACCCCCTTGGGAGACACCGTGATCGCATCCCGAGTTCGCTTTGCAGGCCTGGCGGCCTTCCTCCTGGTCGGCGCCGCCGCGTGCGGAGCCGCCCCCGGTACGACGGCACCGTCCGCGGGCGCCTCCGACGGAGGTTCCGCGGCCGGAGTGGACGCCAGAACCGCCACCTCCGCGGCCGACTTCGGCGGGCTGGACAAGCTCGTCGAGGCCGCCAAGAAGGAGGGCAAGCTCCACGTCATCGCCCTCCCGCCCGACTGGGCCAACTACGGAAAGATCATCGAGGCCTTCAAGGCGAAGTACGGCATCGAGATCGAGAGCGAGACCCCCGACGCCTCCAGCGCCGACGAGATCAACGCGGTGAAGACCCGCAAGGGCCAGGACCGCGCCCCCGACGTGCTCGACCTCGGCCAGTCCTTCGCGATCAGCGGCGCCGCCGAGGGCCTGTTCGCGCCGTACAAGGTCGAGACCTGGGACAAGATCCCCGAGAACCAGAAGGAGCCCAGCGGCCTCTGGTTCAACGACTACGGCGGCTACATCTCCATCGGCTGCGACGCCAAGAAGATCGCCAAGTGCCCGGAGACCTACGCCGACCTGCTCAAGCCCGAGTACAAGGGCAAGGTCGCCCTGAACGGCAACCCCACCAAGTCGGGCTCGGCGTTCGCGGGCGTGTACGCGGCGGCCCTCGCCAACGGCGGCTCCTTCGACGACATCCAGCCCGGCCTGGACTTCTTCAAGAAGCTGAAGGACACCGGGAACTTCAACCCCGTCGAGACCACCCCGGCCACCATCGAGAAGGGCGAGACCCAGATCAGCATCGACTGGGACTACAACAACGCCGCCTACGCCCCCAAGATGGCCGAGAAGGGCCTCGACTGGAAGACCGTCATCCCCAGCGACGGCAAGTATTTCCAGCTCTACGCCCAGGCCATCAACAAGGACGCCCCGCACCCGGCCGCCGCGCGCCTGTGGCAGGAGTTCCTCTACAGCCCCGAGGGCCAGAATCTCTACCTCGGCGGCTTCGCCCGCCCGGTGCTGCTGCCCGCGATGAAGGCCGACGGCACGGTCGACGCGGCCGCGGAGGCCAACCTCCCGCCGGTCGAGGGTGAGCCCACCTTCCCGACGGAGGAGCAGGTCAACAAGGCCAAGGAGGTCCTGGCCGGAGGCTGGGGCGCCGCGGTCTCGGGATGACCGTCCCCGCCGTCACGGCCGCCGCCCCGCGCGGCGGCGGCCGTCCTCGATCCAAGAACTGGCTGGGAGCCCTGCCGCTGCTGGTCGTGACGGCGGTGGCCTTCGGGATCCCGGCGCTCACACTGCTGGTCGGCGCGTTCACCGTCAAGGACCCGGCGACCAAGGTGTCCTCCCTCGGCACCGCCAACCTGTCCAGGAGCCTCCAGGGGCCCTACCTGAACGCCCTGCTCAGCAGCGTCCAGCTGTCGGCCGTGGTGGCGGTCGCCGCCGCGGTCGCCGGGACGTTCCTGGCCCAGGCGGTGCTGACCTCCCGGTTCACCGCGCTGCGCGAGGCCGTGCTGACCTTCTCCGGCGTGCTGTCCAACTTCGGCGGCGTGCCGCTGGCCTTCATCTGGATCGCCACCCTGGGCAACTCGGGGGTGATCACCACCGCGCTGGGCCTCGGCCCGGGGGTGCTGTACAACTTCTGGGGCCTGGCCCTGGTCTACATGTACTTCTCGGTGCCGTTGATGGTGCTCGTCGTGACCCCGGCGCTGGACGGCCTGCGCCCGCAGTGGCGGGAGGCGGCGCAGAACAACGGCGCCACCACCTGGCAGTTCTGGCGCTACGTCGGCATCCCGGTGCTGACCCCGGCCCTGCTCGGCGGCGTCGTCCTGCTGTTCGGCGGCGCGTTCGCCGCCTACGCCACCGCCTACGCCATGGTGGGCAGCACGGTCCCGCTGGTCACCCTGCAGATCGCCGAGGCCCTCACCGGGGACGTCCTCATCGGGTACGAGAACGTCGCGCTCGCGCTGAGCCTCGACATGATCGTCGTCGCGCTGCTGGTGATGGCGGTCTACCTGCCGCTGCAGAAGAGGAGCTCCCGATGGTTGCGGTAGCCACCCTGACCGACGTCACCCCGGGCCCCGCCGCCACCGCCCGCCCCGGGCAGCGCCGGGCCTGGCGGGGGATCGTGCTGGTCGTCGCGGCGATCTACTTCGTCGTGCCGATGGCGGTGTCCTTCTGGTTCACCGTCTACTCGGAGGGGCAGGGCTTCTCGCTCGCCGCCTACGGGCGGATCCTCTCGGCGCCCGGTTTCCTGCCCAGCCTGCTGCTCTCCCTCGCGCTCGCCGCCTGCACCATCGTCGCGGTGCTGCTGCTCACCCTCCCGGCGATGCTGGCCGTACGGCTCGGCGCGCCCCGGCTGCGGCCGGTGCTGGAGCTGATCTCCACGCTCCCGCTGGTAGTACCCCCGATCACCTACGTGGTCGGCATCAGCACGGCGCTGCGCGAGGGCGTCGACGCGCTGGCCGCCACACCGTTCTGGGCGACGCTGATCGCCGTCCAGGACGAGAGGTTCCCGTTCGTCCTCGTGCTCGCGTACGTGATGCTGACGCTGCCGTTCGCCTACCGGTCGCTGGACGCCGGGCTGCGCGCGATCGACGTGCGGACGCTGGTGGAGGCGGCCCGCAACCTGGGCGCCTCGTGGCCGTACGTGCTGTTCCGGGTGATCATCCCCAACATCCGCTCCTCCATCGCCAGCGCCTCGTTCCTCACCCTCGCGCTGGTGCTCGGCGAGTACACCATCGCGGCCCTGCTCGGCTACGAGACGTTCCCGGTCTGGATCGTGACCATCTCCGGGAACGACGGGCAGCTCTCCGTCGCCCTGTCGATCATCAGCCTGCTCCTCATCTGGCTGCTGCTGCTCACCCTCTCGGGTGCGGGAAGGAAACGCAGATGACCGTCGAGTTCCGGGGGCTGCGCCGCGCGTTCGGCCGTACGGTGGCCCTGGACGGCTTGGACCTCACCGTCGAACAGGGCGAACTGATGGCCCTGCTCGGCCCTTCCGGCTGCGGGAAGACCACGGCGCTGCGCTGCGTCGCCGGTTTCGAGCACCCCGACGCCGGAGCGGTGCTCGTGGACGGCAAGGACATCACCCGGGTCCCCGCCAACCGGCGGGACGCGGGCATGGTCTTCCAGTCCTACAGCCTGTTCCCCAACCTCAACGCCAGGGACAACGTGGCCTTCGGGCTGCGGGTGCGCAAGGTGCCGACCGCCAAGCGGCACGCGCGGGCGGACGAGCTGCTGGAGCTGGTCGGCCTGCCGGCGCACGCCCAGCGCTACCCGCACGAGCTGTCCGGCGGCCAGCAGCAGCGCGTCGCCCTGGCCAGGGCGCTGGCGCTGGAGCCGCGCGTGCTGCTGCTCGACGAGCCGCTGTCCGCGCTGGACGCCAAGGTCCGTGTCTCGCTGCGCGAGGAGATCCGGCGGCTCCAGCTCGAACTGGGCATCACCACCATCTTCGTCACCCACGACCAGGAGGAGGCCCTGTCGGTCGCCGACAAGGTCGCGGTGCTGCGCGCCGGGCGGCTGGAGCAGTGCGGCCCGCCGGCCGAGGTCTACGACCGGCCCGCCACCCCGTTCGTGGCGGAGTTCGTCGGCGCGATGAACCACGTCCCCGGCCGCCTGTCCGGCCAGGAGGTCACCGTCATGGGCAAGCTCATGCCGGTGGACGGCCCGCTGCCGTCCTCGCCCGACGTCGACGTGCTGGTACGCCCCGAGGCCGTGCTGGTCACCCCCTCCCCCGACGGGAACGCCACGATCGTGGCGTCGTCCTTCCGCGGCTCCACCGCGCGGCTGCGGGTGCGGGTGGGCGAGCTGGAGGTCCTCAGCGACGTGCCGGGACACGACGCGGTACGCCTGGCGCCGGGCACGCGGGTGGACGTCGCCCTCGTGCAGCGGCCCGTGCTCGTCGCCGCGCGCACCGCCCCCGCGCCCGTCCTCACCTCCGAGGACCCCGCGAAGTCCCCGGAGTCCCCGGAGTCCCCGGAGTCCTCGAAGTCCCCGAAGGCGGCCGAGTCGGAGGACGTCGCGGGTGTCGGGTGAGCTCGGAGCCGTCCTGTTCGACATGGACGGCACGCTCGTGGACACCGAGGGGATGTGGTGGCAGGCGTGCGTGGAGGTCGCCGCCGAGCTGGACCTGGAGCTGACGGAGGCCGACGCCGGCCACGTCCTCGGCCGCCTGGTCGAGGACGCGGCCGGCTACCTCGCGCGCCGCGCCCCCGCGCCGCCCGGTACGGAACAGGCCGGGGTCGAACGGGCCGGTGCGGAGCGGGCCGGGGCCGAACGGGCCAGGGTCGAACGGGTCGGGGCGCGGCTCACCGAGGCCTTCGCCGAACGGGTCTCCGGCGGGGTGACACCGCTGCCAGGCGCGATCCGGCTGCTGGACGACCTGGGGGCGGAAGGCGTGCCCACGGCCCTGGTCAGCGCCTCGCCGCGGCTCATCGTCGACATGGTCCTGCACACCGTCGGGGCGGAGCGGTTCGCCCTGGTCGTGGCCGCCGAGGACACCGCGCGCGGCAAGCCGCTGCCCGACCCGTACCTGCGGGCGGCCTCCGGGCTGGGCCTCGACCCGGCCGACTGCGTGGCCGTGGAGGACAGTCCCACCGGGCTCGCGGCGGCCCGCGCGGCCGGGTGCCGGGTGGTGTCGGTCTCCGGCGATCCGGTGGCGGAGGACGTGCTGAGCGTGGACAGTCTGGAAAAAGTGGACCTGCCGCTGTTGCGACTGCTGGCGAGCGGCAAGAGATCGATAGGCTGAGCCACTCATGTGACGGCGTATGCGGTTAGGTACAAAGGTGAACAACCTCAGTCCCGACGAACCCCTGCAGATAGGCCGATACCGCGTGCTCAGCAGGCTGGGCCGGGGCGGGATGGGCACGGTCTATCTTGGCGAGTCCCCTGACGGGCAGCAGGTCGCCATCAAGGTCATCAATCCGGAGTACAGCCAGCACGAACGGTTCCGGATGCGCTTCCGCAGGGAGGCCGACGCGGCGCAGCGGGTCCGCAGGTTCTGCACGGCCGCGGTCATCGAGGCGGCGCTCGACGACGACCAGCTCTACGTCGTCACCGAGTACGTCACCGGGCCCAACCTCGAGGAGGCCGTCGACTCCGGCGGCCCGCTCCGCGGCTCCAGCCTCGACGCGCTCGCCGTCGGGGTGGCGACCGCGCTGACCGCCATCCACGGCGCCGGAGTGGTGCACCGCGACCTCAAGCCGTCCAACGTGCTGCTCTCCCCCGTCGGCCCCCGCGTCATCGACTTCGGCATCGCCCGCGCGCTGGACACCCTCAGCGGAATGACCGGGACCGGCGAGATCCTCGGCACCCCCCGCTACATGGCGCCCGAGGTACTGCGCGGCGAGCCGGTCTCGGCCGCCTGCGACGTGTTCTCGTGGGGCTGCCTGATGGCCTTCGCCGCGAGCGGGCGGGCACCGTTCGGCGGCGAGGCGCTGCCCGCGGTGCTGTACCAGGTGCTCAACACCGAGCCGTCCCTGGAGGGCATGGAGCCCGCGCTGCGCGAACTGGTCACCTACGCGCTGACCAAGGACCCGCGGAACCGGCCCACCTCACAGCAGCTCCTCGACCACCTGGTGGGCCGCTCCGCCGCACCCGAGCAGGCCGCCCACTCTGTCCAGGCCTCCTGGCAGGAACCTCAGGGACCTCAGGGACCTCAGGGACCGCCCGGCGGCGCCCCCTGGACCGGACCCGCCGGGCCGCCCTTCCCCGGCTCCGGCAGCGGACCCGTGGGACAGAACTCCGTTCCCGGCCGAGGTCACGCGGGTCACCCGGCCGATCCCGACTGGAGCCACACCGCGCCGTCCGTGCGAGGCGGCCACACGGTCTCCGGCGCCTTCCACGACGGCCCCGGCCACACCCTCCCCGAGCGGCCACGGGACGACACCGGGCCTTTCCTCTCGCGAGGCGGGACTGCCGGACGGCGGAAACTGGTGGTCGGGGTGGTCGTGGCGGCCCTGATGGTGGCGGCCGGAGGGCTCGGCCTGCGCCTCGCGCTCGCTCCCGGCGGCCCGCCGGAGAACCTCGCCCTGCTCTACCAGGACGACTTCACCCAGAGCGGCACCGGCTGGAGCGGCGGCACCTACAGCCCGATGACCGGCACGTACGGCTACGCCCCCGAGGGCTACTACGCCGTCGACGTCAGCGGGTACTCCCCCGTCAGGCGGGAGCAGGCCCCGATCCCCTTCGTGTCCGCTCCCCCGGCCACCCCCGACCCCACGGCCAGCCCCACGCCGATCACCCCGAGCAGGATCCTGCTCGGCTCCGACATCACGATCCGCTCAGGCACCACCGGAATGGGCGAGTACGGGCTGTTCTGCCGGGGCGAGGACGACAACAAGGCGACACGGTACGAGTTCCTGCTCGACACCACGGGCAACGCCCGCATCCGCAAGACCGTGAAGAGCGCCGGGGGCGAGCTCACCAAGCCCGTCAAGGTCGACCTGCCCAAGGGCGAGGCCATCCGGCTCACGGCCGAGTGCACCGGCGTCGAGGGGGGCGTGCAGCTCACCATGTGGGTCAACGACGAGCAGACCCAGTCGTTCCTCGACACCAACCCGTTGCCCAACGGGCTGGTCGGCGTGATCGCCAGGGTGGGCGAGAACAGCAACGCGGTCCTGCGGACCGCGTTCGACAACTTCACCCTGCACGGTCCGGCCACCACCCGGCAGCCCTGACCGGATGGCCGCGACGGTGAGTGCTCCGCATGACAATGGGGACGATCGAGACATTCGACTGACCTAAGGAGTTCAGCACGATGCGCGCCATAGTCGTCTCCGCCACCGGCGGGCCCGAGGTTCTCACCTACACCGACGACCACCCGGACCCCCGGCTGAACCCGGGCGACGTCCTGGTCGACGTCGCGGCCTCCGGCGTGAACTTCATCGACGTCTACCACCGGATCGGCCGCTACCCGCTCTCACTGCCCTTCGTCCCCGGGGAGGAGGGCGCGGGCACCGTCGCCGCGGTCGGCGAGGACGTCCGTGACGTCGCCGTCGGCGACACCGTGGCCTGGGCCAACGTGCCGGGCAGCTACGCCTCCAGGGCCACGGTGCCCGCCTCCAAGCTGCTCACCGTGCCCGAGGGGGTCGCCGCCGAGGTCGCGGCGGCCGTCACCCTCCAGGGGCTGACCGCGCACTACCTGACGCACTCCACGTACGAGGTGAAGGCGGGGGACGACGTCCTGGTGCACGCCGCCGCCGGGGGCATGGGCCTGCTGCTCACCCAGATCGCCAAGCTGCGCGGCGCCCGGGTGATCGGCACGGTCTCCACCGAGGAGAAGGAGATCCTGGCCCGCCAGGCGGGTGCCGACGAGGTGTTCCGCTACAAGGGCTTCGCCGACGCCGTCCGCGACCTGACCGGCTCCGGCGTGCACGTCGTCTACGACGGCGTGGGCGCGGCCACCTTCGACGAGAGCGTCGCCTCGCTGCGACCGCGCGGCATGATGGCGCTGTACGGCCAGGCCAGCGGCCCGGTCCCGCCGCTCGACCCGCAGCTCCTCGCCAGGAGCGGCTCCCTCTTCCTGACCCGCCCGACTCTGGGCGCCTACATCGCCACCCGGGACGAGCTCACCTGGCGCGCCTCCGACCTCTACGGCTGGGTGGCGTCCGGTCAGCTGCGGGTGCACATCTCCGAGCGCTACCCGCTCGCCGAGGCCGCCCGCGCGCACGAGGACCTCGAAGCCCGCCGTACGACCGGCAAGGTGCTTCTGATCCCGTAACGGCACGGCGGACGGGCACGACGGCCGGCACGGCGGTCGGGCGACCCGGCCGGCACGGCGAACGGACGGACCGGCCCGGTCGGCGCAGCGGGTGGACGAGCCGGGCCGGTCGGCGCGGCCGGTAGGCGAGCCGTCCAGGTCAGTGCAGCGGGTGGGCGGGCCAGTCCAGGAGGCGGGCTCCCAGGACCGCCGTCTCCAGGGTGAAACGCTGGGTGGGGTCATCCGGTGAGAACCCGGTGAGGCGGCGGATCCGCTCCAGCCGGTAGGTCACCGCCCGGGTGCTGACGCCGAGCCTGCGCGCGGCGGCGGTCTGGTTGCCCTGGGAGGCGAAGACGGCCTCCAGCGTGGCGAGCAGCGGCTCGGGACCGCCCCGCGCCTCCAGCAGCGGGCTGAGCACGCTCGTCACCAGGTCCTCGATGGCCGTACGGTCCCGCAGCAGCACCGGGAACACCAGCAGGTCCGCGGCCTTGAGCACGGGGGCGCGCAGTCCCAGCCGGTCACCGAGCTCGATGGCGTTGGCACCCTCCCGGTAGGAGGTGACCACCCCGCCGGGGCCCCGGTGCGCCCGGCCGAGCCCGATCCGCCAGCCGGGCGCGAACGCCTGGCGCACGTGGTGGGTGAACTCGCCGGTCGCGACGGTGAGGCTGCCCGGCGCGACGCACACGAGCATCCCGTCGCGGACCGCGACCAGCACGTTGTGCGAGCCGAACCGGGCGACCAGCGCGTCCTCGATCCGCCGGGCCGTCCCCTCGGCCTCCCCCGCGAGCCCGCCGTCCCCCGGAGCGGCGGCCGGGGCGGCCGTGGCGACTCCGGCTCCCGCGACTCCGGCTCCCGCGGCTCCGGCTCCCGCGACTCCGGCTCCGGCTCCGGCGACTTCAGCGGCTCCGGCGGGACGCGCGACGGCGACCACGTACGTCTCGGCCAGGCGGAGCCCGAAGTGCTCGGCCCGTTCGGCGAGCCTGTCGGCGCGGCCCTGGAGCAGGTCGTCGACGAACTCCCTGCGCGCCGCCTCCTCCTGGCGCAGCGCCGACCGCTGGGCGTTCTCGTACCCCTCCATCAGGGCGGAGACCGTGCGCCGCAGGGCCGGGAGCGGGGTGGGGCTCACCGACTCGGCCATGGCCAGCGCGGCCTCGACCAGGGCCCGCGCGGACGCGCCCCGCTCGGCGGCCAGCGCACCGGCGGCGCGGCAGTCGTCGAGCTCGGCCCGGCCGGGCAGCCTGCCGGTGGCGGCCGCCTCCCGTAACACCCGGAGATGGCCGCCCAGCAGCTCGTCCATCAGACTCCCACGTCACGCCTGTCGAAGGCCGGCATCGCGATCAGGAGCAGCGCGACGGTCGCCCCGGCCAGCACGAGATAGTCCCACACCGGGAATCCCAGCTGGATCGGCCGTCCGTCGAGGTAGTAGTGGAACGGCGAGATCCAGCGCAGCCAGGACACCGCGTCCACGTTCTTGCCCATGGTCTCGACCGCGTATCCGGCCACGGCGACCGCCCCGACCGCCGCCAGGGCGACCCCCCTGCGGCCCGTCGCGGCGCCGACCGTCAGGCAGAGCGTGCCGAAGAAGAGGGCGAGCAGGAAGACGCCGGCGTGACCGGCGAAAATCCTGCCGGCGGGGACGCCCATGTCCACGGCCGCCGCCAGGCCCAGCACGACGAGGAAGGTGACCGCCGCCACGCCGAGCAGCGCGAGTGCCAGGGCGGCGAAGCGCTCCAGGACGAGCCGCCTGCGGTCGACCGGGAGGGTCAGGACCAGCTCCAGCGTGCCCGACTCCTCGGGCTGGGCGATCGCCCGGTTGCCGATCGCCGCGGCGCACGCGATGAACAGCATCGGCCCGAACAGCTGGTAGACCAGGGTCTGCAGGTAGCCGGACCCGCTGGTGAAACCGCCCTCCAGGCCGCCCATGAGGTCGCGCATGGCCCCGGGGAACTTGCTCAGCGCGATGTCCCCGTAGAGGTCGGGGTTGCTCTGGATGGTCGGGTAGTAGGCCAGGTACAGCGCGAAGAACGCGCTGATCCCGACGGTCCAGCCGAGCAGCGTCCTGCGGTAGTCACGCAGGCTCTTAGACACCAGCGTCGGCACGGCTCGCCTCTCCTTCCTCGTTCTGGCTGTAGTAGGTGAGGAAGATCTCCTCCAGGTCGGGCTGTGCGCTGACCATGTGCACCACGGTGAACCTCGCCGCCGCCTTGATCAGCGCGTCCGGGCGGCCGTCGATGGTGCAGCGCAGCCCGGCCCCCTCCATCCGCAGGTCCCGTACACCCGGCAGGTTCTCGAACGCCTCGCGGGGCACCGGGGCGTCGAAGTGGAACTCCACCCGGCGCACCGCCTTCTCCCTGAGCGCGGAGACGTCCTCCACCGCGACCAGCCTGCCGCCGCGCACGATGCCGACCCGGTCGGAGACGTCCTCGGCCTCGGCCAGCACGTGAGAGGACATCAGCACGGTACGGCCCGAGGCGCGGACCTCGCGGACCATCGCCAGGAACTCCTGCTGCATCAACGGGTCCAGGCCGCTGGTCGGCTCGTCGAGGATCAGGAACTCCGGCTCGTGCATGAACGCCTGGATGAGCCCGACCTTCTGCTTGTTGCCCTTGGAGAGCTTGCCCATGGGCACCGACAGGTCGGCCTCCAGCCGCTCGGCCAGCGCCTCGATCCGCCCCTTGGGCACGCCGTCGCGCATCGCGCCGAGGAAGGCGAGGAACTCCCCCGCCTTCTCCCTGCCCTCCAGGGCCAGCTCGCCTGGCAGGTAGCCGATCCGGCTCCGCACGCTCGCCTCGCGGGGATCCCGGCCGAGGACCGTCATCCGGCCCCGGGTGGGGCGGATGACGTCCAGGAGCAGCCTGATCGTCGTCGTCTTTCCCGATCCGTTCGGGCCGAGATACCCGAACACCTCCCCGGGCCGGATCTCCAGGTCGAGATCCTCAAGTCCCCGGCGCCCGCCGTAGAACTTGGTGAGCCCCTCGGTCTCCACTACCGCTGTCATGCATCAGATCGTGCCCGCTCGGCACCGCCGGGGTCATGACCGGACCCGGACAGCTGATCGCCCCTTCGTTGCGCGGATCCGGAACCCGCCAGGCGGCGCCGCGCTCGGCCGCGGGGCTATGGTGAGCCCATGAGCCTGGACACTGCCTTCGTACTGGGTGGCGGGGGCGTCCTCGGCGCCCACGAGGTGGGCATGCTGCGGGCGCTCGACGAGGCGGGCATCAAGCCCGACGTGATCATCGGCACGTCCGTGGGCGCGCTGAACGGCGTGGTGCTCGCCGCCGCCCCCGGTGACGCGGTCGCGCGCCTGACCACGCTGTGGGGTTCGGAGATCGTCCGTACGGCGTTCGCGGGGTCCTGGGTGACCCGGCTGTCCACCCTCGCCAGGAGCGGCACCCACCTGCACTCCTCCGAGCCGCTGCGCGACCTGCTGGCCAGGACGCTGCCGGTCTCCCGCATCGAGGACCTGTCCGTACCGTTCCAGTGCGTGGCCGCCTCCGTCGAGCGCGCCGCCGCGCACTGGTTCACCGAGGGCCCCCTGGTCGACGCGGTCCTCGCCTCCTGCGCCGTCCCCGGGCTGCTGCCGCCCGTCCGCGTCGGCGACGGCCACTACCTCGACGGCGGGCTGGTGCACAGCATCCCGGTCGGCCGGGCCGTCGCGCTCGGCGCCCGGCGGGTCTACGTGCTGCACGTGGGCAGGATCGAGCGTCCCCTGGTCGTGCCCCGGCGCCCGTGGGAGGTCGGCATGACCGCCTTCGAGATCGCCCGGCGGCACCGCTTCACCGAGGAGATGGCCACCCTGCCGGACGACATCGAGGCCCATGTCATGCCGTCCGGGGGCGAGTCCCGACCAGGAATAGACCTCTCTCAGCTGCGTTATCGGGATTCATCGCATATATCTGAATACATCGATCGCGCGTACCGGGCCTCGTCCGACTACCTGGTCCGGCAAGCGTCCCCCTGAGCCACTCCACCGTCCGCAACGGTGCCGATATAAACCAAGCCGAGTCATATATCCATATTGGGGTAGGCCCACACCGGGGGTACTCCCGAGGAGACACGTCCGGATCATCGCCTCCTGAGTCACGCCGGCCCCGCACACGCACCACGACCGCACATCCACACAGGCAGGAGCCGCTCGTGCTGCCTCCTCGCATCATCCGCCGCCTGGTCCTGGCCCCGCTCGTCATCGTGCTCACCGTCGTCGCGGTGCTCACGCTCCCGATCTGGCTGCTGGTGGTGACCGCGGCCTCGCTGCGCCTGCCGCCCCCGCAGCGGCGCGGCACCCGGCTGGTCTGGTTCGCGATGGCGTGGCTGACGCTGGAGTCGCTGGCGCTGTGCGCCTGCCTGTGGCTGTGGGTGGCGAACGGTCTGGGCGGCCGGCTCAACCGCGACGAGTACCAGGAGCGGCACTACGAGCTGATCCAGTGGTTCCTGTCCAAGATCTACGAGGCCGCGGTGCGGATCTTCCGCCTGAGCGTCGAGGTCGACGAGCCGCCGCCGACCTCCGAGGAGATCTCCCGCCGCCTCACCCGTCCCGTCATCGTCCTGTCCCGCCACGCGGGCCCGGGCGACTCGTTCCTGCTCGTCCACCACCTTCTCGCCCGGTACGGCAGGCGCCCGAGGATCGTGATGAAGGCGGCCCTGCAGTTCGTCCCCTCGCTGGACGTGGTGATCAACCGCCTCCCCAACGCCTTCGTCCACCGCAAGGCCGCCGAGAGCGGCATCCTCGGCGAGATCCGCCGCCTGTCCTCCGACATGGACGCCGACGACGCCCTGGTGATCTTCCCGGAGGGCGGCAACTTCACCCCGAAGCGCCGCTGGCGGACCATCCTGCGACTGGAGCAGAAGGGCCTGTCGGAGGAGGCCGCGCGGGCCCGCAGGCTGCGGCACCTGATGGCCCCCCGCCCCAACGGGGCCATCGCCGCCATCGAGGCCTGCCCCGAGGCGGACGTGGTCTTCGTCGCGCACACCGGTCTCGACGACCTGGTCACCCTCGGGGACATCTGGACCCGCCTGCCGCTCAGCGCCCAGATCAAGGCCAAGTGGTGGCGGGTCCAGGCCGCCGACGTGCCGCGCGACCGTGAGGACCAGATCCGCTGGCTCTTCGACCAGTGGGAGGAGATCGACGCCTGGATCACCGCGAACCAGCCGGCTCCCGCCCCTGCGGCCTGACCACGGCCGGCGGGACTACCAGTCCTGGGAGAGGCCCGACATGCGGCGGAGGTATTCGTCCTCGTCGATCTCACCGGCCGCGTAGCGGCGCTTGAGGATCTCCCGGGGACTTTCGGCGATGGACCTGCGTGCCGCCGAGGCGCGGACCGCCATGGTCACACCGAGAACCACCACCGCGATCACCGCGATGACGAAGAGCAACATCAGGATGCGGGACATGGTCGGCCTCCCATACCCCCATCAGACCTGGCGGGGGAATATCGAGTTTACCCGGCAGAGGAACCTTCGCTTTTTCGCCGGCCGAAGTGATGTGCCCGCCTCCGATCCTCAGGGGAAACAGTGCGGGAGAGCCGAGAGAGCACTCCCCCGACCTGCGGAGAGACCACTCCCGCAACCCGCGGAGGGGAGCACCGGCTCGACCGGCGAGGAAGCACCGGCTCAGCCGACGGGGAAAGCACCGGCTCGACCGGCGGCGGGAACACCGGCCGAGAAGTCCGGAGCCTCGCGCGAAGCCCCGCCGGGTGGCAGCGGCGGCAGTCCCCGAGGTGCCCCGCCCTCCAGCAGCCTGAGCAGGGCGCCGGTGTCGACGTTCCGCTCGATCAGGTCACCGAGCGCGTCCAGCCTCTCCTCCCGCAGGGCGGCGAACGACACGTCCGGTGCCGGGGTGAAGTCACGCCCGGAGACGGCGGCCACCTCGGCGAGGAAGGACCGGCGGAAGCCGTCGTTCTCCAGGGCGCCGTGCCAGGTGGTCCCCCACACCGAGCCGTCCCGGCAGCCGTCCAGGAAGGGCTCGCCGCCGTCGGCCGTCACCACGCCGTGGTGGATCTCGTACGCGGCGACCGGGTGGCCGTACGCGGTGCCGGCCGGACGGCCCAGCGTCTTGTCCGCGGCGAACTCCACCGACGCGGGCAGCAGCCCCAGCCCCTCGACCAGGCCCGCTCCCGACTCGACGTCGTCGCGGATGGTCCTGGCGAGCATCTGGTAACCGCCGCAGATGCCCAGCACCGCCCGGCCCGGCAGGGCCGCGGCCAGGCCGGTGGCGCGGAGCCACGCCAGGTCGGAGACCGTGGCCCGGGAACCGGGCAGCACCACCAGGTCGGCGTCGTCCAGCTCGCCGGGGGAGGTCACGAACCGGACCGCCACCCCGGGTTCCGAGGCCAGCGCGTCCACGTCGGTGAAGTTGGAGATCCGCGGCAGCCGTACCACCGCCACCCGCAGGGTCTGCCTGCCGTACGGGGCGCGCGCTCCGATCGCGGGCCGGTTGTCCAGGGCCAGGGAGTCCTCGACGTCCAGCCAGAGGCCGTCCAGCCAGGGCAGGACCCCGTACACCTCGCGGCCGGTCAGCTCCCTGATCATGTCCAGCCCCGGTTCGAGGAGCTCGGGCGCCCCCCGGAACTTGTTGATCACGAACCCGGCGACCAGCGCCTGGTCGGCGGGTTCCAGCAGCGCCACCGTCCCGTACAGCGCGGCGAAGACCCCGCCCCTGTCGATGTCGCCGACCACGATGACCGGCAGGTTCGCGGCACGGGCCAGGCCCATGTTGGCGATGTCCCCCCTGCGCAGGTTGATCTCCGCCGGGCTGCCCGCCCCCTCGCAGACCACCACGTCGTACGCGCCCCGCAACCGCTCCAGCGCGTCCACCGCGACCTGGCGGAGCCGCTCCTTGACGTCCCAGTACTCCATCGCGTCGACCTCGGCCATCGGCCTGCCCATCACCACGACCTGGCTGCGCCGGTCGCTGCCCGGCTTGAGCAGGATCGGGTTCATGTCCGCGCTGGGCTCCAGCCCGCACGCGGCGGCCTGCATCGCCTGGGCCCGGCCGATCTCGGCGCCGTCGGCGGTGACGAAGGAGTTGAGCGACATGTTCTGCGCCTTGTACGGCGCGACCCTCACCCCCTGCCGGGCCAGCCAGCGGCAGATCCCGGCGGTGACGACGCTCTTGCCCGCGTCGGAGGTCGTCCCCGCGACCAGCAGTGCCCCCTTCACCCCTTTCGCCCCTTTCGCCCCCTTCACGCCTTCGCCCCGGCCCGAGGAGTGGCGAACCCGGCACGACACGCGGCATCGCGACGACCCGTGACACCGGGACGGCGGGTGGCATCAGGACAGATCGGAACCACAGGCGGTTCTCCGGGGGAATCAACCATCATGGCGACCAGCATGCCGCCCCGGCGCCCGCACCGCCCACCCGGACTCCCTACCGGCGCCGCAGGACGGCCAGGACCGCCAGGGCCGCGGCCCCGAGGCCCACCGCCCGCGCGAGCCGTACCGACCTGCGGATGTCCGCGACCGAGGGCTCGGGCCCGTCGCCCATCTCCGGCCGGTGCTCCACGCGGGTGCCGTACACGTTGACCCCGCCCAGCGTGAGGTCCAGCGCGCCCGCGAAGGCGGCCTCGCAGCGGCCCGCGTTGGGACTGGGGTGGCGGTGGCCGTCCCTGCGCAGCACCGCCACCGCGCGCCGCGCCGAACCCCCCACCAGGGGGGCGCCGAGCGCGGCGAGCAGCCCGGTGATCCGGGCGGGCACGAAGTTGGCGACGTCGTCGAGGCGGGCCGCCGCCCAGCCGAAGCGCTCGTAGCGCGCGTTCCGGTGGCCGACCATCGCGTCCAGCGTGTTGACGGCCCGGTACGCGAGCAGGCCGGGCACCCCGGCCACCGCCCCCCAGAACAGCGGCGCCACCACCGCGTCCGAGGTGTTCTCCGCGATCGACTCGACGGTGGCCCTGGCGAGCCCGGCCTCCCCCAGCCCGGACGGGTCGCGCCCGCACAGGTGCGACAGCCGTCCCCGCGCCCCCGCGAGATCACCGTCCTCCAGGAACCCGGCCATCGCCGTGCCCTCGCGGCCCAGCGTCGTACCGCCGACGACCGCCCACGTCGCCGCCGCGCTCAGCGCGGCCCGCACCACCGGGTTGCGCGACCGGGTCGCGGCGTGGCCGAGCAGCGCCACCGGGACGACGCACAGGGCCACGTGGAGGACGCCCCGGGCCCGGCCGTCTCCGTACACCCGCCTCTCCACCCCGGCGGCGGCGGTACCGAACAGCGCGACCGGATGCCCGCGCCGGGGGTCGGCGAGCACGGCGTCGATCACGACCCCGGCGAGCATCCCCACCCCCTCGGCCGTCCCCGGCCGCCTTCCCCTCACCCTGGTCCCCGGCCGCCTAAACGAGATGCTCATGGAGCTCATCCTGGTGGGTCTCCAGCCACACGCGGGCCCGCCGGATGCGCTCCCCCGCCCCACCGGCCCACATCCGGGCCCATCCGCCGCTCTCACCCTGCGCCTCGACCTTGGTCCGCATCGCGTGGTACGAGCGGTCGAAGCGGAGCCGGGCGAGATCCAGCAGGCGACGGCGGTCGCGGGGCTTCAGGCCGTACTCGTCGCAGAACAGCCGGAGCCGGGGACCGACGTCGAGGCGGCGCTGGAGCGGCTCCAGATCGACGGGATCGGCGATCGGCGCCCAGTGGCGCAGCGTGGTGACCACGTCGAACAGCCGGGTCGTCGGCCGGGCCATGTCGAAGTCGATCAGCGCGGCGGGCAGCCCGTCACGGAAGATCACATTGTCGAGGTTGACGTCGCAGTGCCCGATGAGTTGCGGTGCCGCGTCGTCGTTGGACCCGGCCTCCCAGACGGCCCCTCGCGGCGGGACGAAACCCTCCGCCGCGTCGTGGAGACCGCGCAGCAGCCGCGCCAGCGCGGCCAGCGACTCCCCGGTGAGCGCGTACGAGGGCAGCGGCCTGGCCGCGGACTCCCCCTCGACATAGCTCAGGATCTCCCTGCCCCGCTCGTCGACTCCCAGCGCCCGGGGAGCACCCTCGAACCCGGAGCGCTCCAGATGGCGCAGGAGCGCGTGCACCGACCCCGTGGAGGCCCTGCTGGGCCGCCGGACGGTGTCCCCGACCCGCACCACCCCGTCGGTGACATCACCGCCCAGAAGGGGGATCTCCTCTTGGACCGTGGTGACGAACATGGCATACGAGCCTAGACCGCCTCGCCTCTTCGAGAGAACGATTCGGGCAGACCGCTCCCGCCGGACGGACAGCCCGGAAGGACTCCCGGCCCTTCCGAACGCCCGGTCCCTGCCCATCCGAACGTCCGGTCCTCGCCCATCCGAACGTCCCGCCCTGGCCCTTCCGAACGCCCGCCCCCGCCCCCGCCGCGCCCGGCGGAAGAACCACCAGGTCAGACGCACAGAGGAGCCCCTCGCCGTTCCGGCTCCCCCCTTTCGAACGGCCATCACCCACCTGAGCCGGGGCGGGTGAGCGGTCACTCTCCCCGCAGAGCGGGTGATCCACAGAGTGATCCTCACGACACCGGCCCAAAACCGTTACGTGGGCACTCCCCGGATCATGCACAATTGAGCGGGAGCACCCTTAGCTCAGCTGGATAGAGCATCGGACTTCTAATCCGACGGTCGCAGGTTCGAATCCTGCAGGGTGCGCTGCCGAGACCAGGTCATCCACGCGCTGACCTGGTCTTCTCCTTGTCCGGGGTCCGACCCCCTCATGCAGCCGCAGGCGGCCGAAAGCAGCCGTGTGCCACCGGTCGCGGAACATGCGCGGGATGGATCCCGCCCCGTTCTCCCGGGTGGGACCGAGGATTCCGGAGTGCCGAGGAGTGATTCCGGGGCCGAAACGGCGACGGACCCCGAGGAGCCCTGGGATCCTTCCAAGGCCCATGATCCGCATCACGCGACGAGCGTGGCCAAGATCCTTCAGTTCGCCACCTCGCGCCGACCGTCGATGCACCTGGCGTAGGCCCTGGGCATCACACCGAATCACTCCGGCCATGCGGGCGAGGCGAGACGCCGTCCGCGCAGGCCGACCGGTCGGCGATCATCCGGGAGCGCGCATCGGGTCTCTTCGACCACCTCCGACACCGAATGACCTCCGCGGAGGGCCGCTGTATCTGGAGCACGGCCAACAGTCGCCGAAGCAATCAACGCCGCCTGTGAAGGCATGGCCCCACGTGAACGGCTTCGCGCCGAAGGTGTGCGCATCCCCTGCTCGATCCCGGAAGCGAGCCCCATGCCACAGGTCCGGAACCACCCGGACCTGTGGCATGGCATGGACCGTCACCGCCGCTCCCGAGTAACCCAGGATCGCGGTAGCCCGGTGCCGGTGTATCCGGTGTGGCCGAGCAGCCCCTCTCATCCCGCGACCGAGGCCTTCCGCCCGCGGGTGCAACGGCAGCTGGCGTCCTGGCAGCGGCATGCCCGGCGGGACCGTGCCGGGCAAGAACCCCTCAGCCGGTGTCCGCGACGGGCGTGCACGGTCGCACGGGGGTGTCCGCCCGGGCCAGCCACTTGCCAAGTCGCCAGGGCACCTGTGCGTTCGGGTTGTCGCGGAACTCCATCACGAGCGTCTCGCCCGGCCTGATGTGCTCGGGGGAGATCCGGATCGTCCGTACGGAGGTCACCGTGGCGGCCTTGAGCGAACGCGATTCGTTCACGAGTGAACGCAACTCGTCCGGTCCCGTGGTGGGCGGCCCGTCGTAGCTCGGATCCACACCGGCGAACCGAGGAGCCACGCACCGCGTGCCCGCGGCCAGGAACGTCACGTCCGCCTTGACGCCGGCCGCGCCCAGCTTGGCCTGCAGCCCTTCGGGGTCGCGTAGCTCGTTGACGGTCACCGTGAGCGTGCCGTCCGGGCTCTTGGCCAGCGCGTAGGCGGGAGTGTCGTTTCCGATGATCAGCGGTATGACCGCGACCGCCGCCGCGGCACCGGCCGCGACCAGCAGCCGGGGGGCGGTGACGAGGCGCCGCCGGGGGTGCATCCCGTCGAGGAGCCGTCTCCGCGCTACGGCGAGCTCCCCCGGGGTGGCCGGCGGAATGGTCTCCCACATGGCCTTCAGTGTGTCCATCGTCATTCTCCTCGTTCTTCCTGGTTCAGGGCTTGGCGGATCTGGAGACGGGCCCGGTTGAGCCGCGAGGCGACGGTGCCCGGTGGGATGGCGAGCGCGTCGGCGACCTCCTGGTAGCTCAGTTCGGCCCAGGCGACGAGCAGCAGCACGTCGCGATCGGCTCGTTTGAGTTCCAGCAGGGCCCGTGCCAGCGGTCGGTTGACGGCCAGGGTGTTGACTCCGTCCTCCACCTGGAGGCCGGGTATCTCCGCCGGATGCACGCCACTGCGGATGTACGCGCGGTAGAGGTTCGTCTCGGTGCGCCGCCGCTTGCCGATCACGTTGGAGGCGATGCCGTACAGCCACGGGCGGGCGTCGGAGCGGCCCCGGTCATAATCGCTCCGGCGCTGGAAGGCGGCCAGAAAGGTGTCCGCCACGACGTCCTCCGCCTCGCTGGGGCCCAGTCGCCTGGTCACGTAGCGGTGCAGAAGCGGCGCGTGCCGGTCGAACAGGACGGCGAAGATCTCGGGCTCGTTCAGCGACCGCTCGATGAGGGTCGCGTCATCGACCTCGATGGCTTCGCGGGGGATTGTCATACATGTTGGCCTTTCCTGGCGTATGAGGTCACCTGTAGTTACCGCGCCGGGCCGAAATCCTTCATCGGGCAGTCACCGCGCCCCGGGGACGCGGCCGACACGGAACACGCAAGGAACGATCTTCGTCGCGCCCGCCCGGCGGATGACGTTCTCCCCCGACGACGGCCCTTGCGGCGCCGAAGCCGTCGAGCGGGTCTTGAACGGCCAGGTCACCGACGGTGTGGGGAGCACCCCCAGAAGTATGACGATGGTCACTATCAGCCGATTTTTCCGAAACGGACTAGTAAGTCCGGTACTGTTTGCCACTAAACGGACCATAGAGTCCGTTTCCACGTCGAGTCACCGCGCAGAAGGAAGTTCGAGTGATGAACCATTCGCGTATCAGCGAAGCCCTCCGGGAACTGGTCTTCGAGCCCAGGCTCGAACTGGACGAGGCCCTGGACAAGTACTACGCCCCCGGCTACGTCCACCGCAGTGACGGGACGTCCCTCGACCGCGCCGAGTTCGCCGAGATGGTGGCGCGCACCCGGAGCCAGATCGTCAGCGGCACGGTGACCGTGCTCGACGAGTTGCGGGACGGTCCCACCTACGCCGAACGGCACGTCTTCGAGATCACCATGCTCGACGGCTCCACTCTCCGGCGGGAGATCTCGATCTTCGGCTCCTTCGCCGAGGACGGCCGCTTCCAGCACCTCAGCGAGACGGGGTTCTCCGTCAGCCCGGACGAGACCCGCCGAACGACCTGACGAGACCTGAAGAGACCTGACAAGACCTGAGGAGAGTGGAGAAGGACATGCCCCGTCTCGCGGATCCCGATCCGAAGAACATCCCGGACGACGTACGCGAATTCCTCGCCGTCCTGCCGCCGGACCCGCTGGTCAGGATGCTGACCCACTCGGCCGGCACCGTGAAGCCGTTCATCCGGCTCGCGAAGGCACAGTTCAGCTCGCTGGAGCTGCCGGCCCGCTCGCGGGAGCTCGTGATCCTGACCGTGGCCGAGTACGCCGGGTGCGAGTTCGTCGCGGCCCAGCACCGGCCGATGGCGGAGGCGGCCGGTGTCGACGAGCGCACCAGGCGGCTCATTCGCGGCAGGGAACTCGACAGTCCCGAACTGTCGGCCTCCGACCGGGCCCTCATCCGGTTCACCGCCGAGGTGGTTCGGCGGCCCACCGTGTCCGACGAGCTCTTCGACCAGGCCCGGCGGTTCCTCACCGAGCGCGAGATCGTGGAGGTTCTCCAGGTCGCCGGCTACTACTGGTCGTTCAGCCGGGTCTGCACCGTGCTCGAGGTCGAGATCACCAAGGTGTACGGCGCCGGCGAACCGGTGCTCGCCGGCGGATCCGACGCCACCAGGCTCGGGCCGGCGGGTGTCCCAGGTGAGCACGGCGACGATGCTGGGGCACACTGATTCCATGGCCTCGTCCGACATCATCCGGCCGCCGATCGAACCGGCCCGCTCCCATCGGCGCCTGGACGCCCGGCGCAACCACGAAAGGGTGATCACGGCCGCCCGGGAGCTTCTCGCCCAGCACGGCCTCCAGATGACGGTGCCCCAGGTGGCGGAACGGGCCGGGGTCGGCCGGGCGACCGTGTATCGGAGTTACCCCACCAAGGACGACCTGATCGTCGCGATCGTCCAAGAGCAGTTCCAGCAGCTGGAGCAGCGTACGCTCGCCGCGCTCGACAGCGACGACGCCTACCAGGGGCTACGCGACTACATCCCCGACCTGCTCGAACACCTCACCCGCAACCGGGGGCTCGCCGCCGCGTTCTTCGAGGGCAGGCTCGTCCCCGCCGGCCGCCTCCTGGAGCTGATCGCCCGGCTCGTCGAAGCCGCCAAACCGTCCGGCCAGATCCGTCAGGACGCCGGCGAGCTGGACCTGCGTGTCGTCCTCTGCGGAGTGATCAGGCAGCTCATCACCCTGGACCGGTGGGACCAGGCCCTGTGGCGCCGTTACGGGCACATGGTGCTCAACGCGTTCCGCCCCTGAGCGGTCCGGCGAGACGCCCTCGCCGCACGAGACCGGCCACGCCCGGCGACTCGCTCCCGATCCGGCGGTCGCGGACCCCCGGCCCGGCCCACGCCGTCGTCTTCGAGGATGAGCACCACATCGCGCGGCGGGGCCTCCGCCTCGCCGGTCGCGTCCACGCCGCCCCGGCCGGCCTCCCCGCAAGCGAGTGGCCGTCGCCGATGGGCGCCCGGACGGTGAGAGTCGGTATGGTGTCGCCCGGAAGGCGAAAGGATCACTGTGCCGTACTCCTCCCGCTACCTGTATCTCACCCGGCACGGCGAGGCCTCGCCGGTCGAGGGCGAGCTGACGGAGAACGGCCGCCGGCAGGCCGCGCTGCTCGGCAGGCGGCTTCGGGGGGTTCCCCTGTCGGCGATCCACCACGGTCCGCTGCCCCGGGCCCGCCAGACCGCACGGCTGATCGGCGAGCAGCTGGACGGCGTCCCCCTGCACGTCTCGGAGGCCGCCGGAGACTACGTTCCCTACACGCCGGAGAGGGATGAGCTGCCGTCCGAGGCGGCCGACCACCTGCTCCGCTTCCTCGGCCTGTTCCCGGCCGAGGAGCGCGAGCGCGGCGAGGCGCTGGCCCGCGAGGCGCTGGAACGGCTGACGGGCCCGGTGGAGGGCGACGCGGACCGCCACGAGCTGGTCGTCACCCACGACTTCCTGGCCGGCTGGCTCGTGCGGGCCGCGCAGGACGCCCCGAGGTGGCGGTGGCTGGGGCTCAACCACTGCAACGCGGCGCTGACGGTCATCCGGTACGCGCCGGGCCGCCCCTCGGCCGTCCTCTTCTTCAACGACATGAGCCACCTGCCCGCCGGGCTGCGCTGGACCGGTTTCCCCGAGGTGCCGCGCGTGTGAGGCGCGGCCCGGCCGTGGCGGCGGCCGGTTCGGGCCTTCGGTTCCGAGTATCCGTACCGGGACAGGTCAGTTGTTCGTACCGTGACTCCGGCGGCGGCCCCGGGGCAGAGTCGGAGTCATGAGACCAGTTCGCGGTTTGGCCCGTTTCACTTCCCGGTACAGGCGGGGCACCCTCGCCTTCGTCCTCAGCGGCCTCTACGTCCTGCTCGTCATCGCCGCGCACGTCGTCGCCGAGGTCGGCATGCGCCAGCCGGAGAACCAGGGCCTGTCGGCGGTCATGCTGATCCTGGTGACCCTGCCGCTCTCGTGGCCGGTGATGATGATCCCCGCGGAGACGATTCCCGCCGGCGCGCATCTGCTGCTGCTCACCGCCGCCGGGGTGGTCCAGGCGTCGTTCCTGTGGTGGCTGCTGCGCGGGCCGAAGGTGGCCGTGCCCCCGGCGCGGGAGAGGTGACCGTCCGCCGGCCCGGAAGGATCCGGGTCGGCGCCGGCGGACGGTCGGCACGGGGTCCGCGGACGGGGTCACGCCCGCGGAGAGTGGGTCAGGTCAGGGATAGCTGACGACGTTGCTCGTCCCGTACGAACCGACGACGGGAGTGCCCGCCTCGTTGATCGTGCGCTCGATGCCGCCGCTGCCGTTGAGGAAGACCGTGACCATGTTGTGGAATCTGGCCCCCGGCGTCCTCGGGACCTCGATGCCGCGGTCCGCGCGGATGTCCACCCCCTGGTTGAAGAAGGAGTAGACGCCCATGCCCCACGCCTCGTGGTTCCGCACCCGGTGATCGACCTTGTACGAGGCCCAGCCCTTGCCGGTCGGGCTGTTCCAGGCGGCCTGGCTCGGCGGGTCGTAGGGGATCTCGCTCTGGTAGAAGATCGTCCGGCCTCTCTCGCCGTTCCAGATCGTCTGGTACTTCTGGTAGTGCTCGACGAACAGCCCGTACGCCGTCACGTCGTCGCCGTTGACCACGACGCCCGTGTCGGCCGTGTTCTGCGTCCAGCCGATCCCGTTGCCGTGGTCGCCGCGCCACGCCCAGATGTTGTCGACGATCGTGTCGTCGCTGTTGATCACGAGACTCGTCTTCGCCTTGCCCACCCAGGGTCCGCCGATGCGGAAGAAGACGTCCTGCAGCGAGATCGGGTTCCTGGAGTGGTCCCGGCGGCTGTGACGGTCGCCGACCTCGACGAGCGCCTCGGACTCGCGCCGCCCGGCGTCGACGAGCACGCCCGCGATCCGGACGCCGTCCACGTCCTCGATCCGCAGTGCCGCGTCGCCGGTGTCCGGAGCCAGGCTGGGCATGCCCAGGCCGAGCACGACCGTGTCCTTGTGCTTGACGCGCAGCGCCCGGTCGAGGTGGTAGACGCCCGGGGTGAGCAGGAGGTGCTTGCCGCGCGACAGCTGCTGGTTGATCCTGCTCGCGCTGTCGGTCGGCTTCGCGATGAAGAAGTCGCGGATCGGCAGCGACGATCCCTGCTGCTGCTGACCGTCGGCCCAGGTCGTGCCCGAGGTGTCGCGGCGCAGGGCCGGGACGAAGACCCGGTAGGCGCCCGCGTCGTCGACGTACAGGAAGGGCTTCTCCCGCGTCACGGGACTGGTGGGCAGCGTCGTGTAGGGCGGGTTCGGGAAGCCCTCCGCGGGGGCGCCCACCACGCCGGAGAACACCTGGTTCCAGACGCCGTTGGTCCAGGCGTCGCCGAGCTGGCTGTCGCGCGTCAGCCACTGCTGCTGCGAGCCGTTGATCGTGACCCCGTCGATCTTCGAGTCGGCGATGTACCCGCCGCTGGAGAAGCCGCCGTTCCCCGGCTCCAGCCAGAGAGTGCCGCGGATGTGGACCCGTCGCATCGGGGAGGCCTGCGACACCGCCCACTGGTTCGACCAGTCGGTCGGCGTCACGGACAGGTTCTCCGCGGAGCGCCAGAAGTTGGTGAGCGCGGAGATGCCCGCCTCGGAACTCGGGTCGGGCCGGCCGACGACCCGCACCGCGCCGTTGATGTCGACGTCGTCGGGCGACCGGCCGAGCCCCGCGACGGTGGTGTAGTAGCCGAGCTTGGCGTTGACGTCGTAGCGCCCCGGCTTGAACAGCACCGCGTACCGGTTCGTGCCCATCTCGTTGTTCTCTTGCTGCGCGAAGATCTCGTCGAGCTTGGCCTGGATCTGGGTGGCGGGTGTCGACGGGTCGTACACGAAGACGTTGGGCCCGAAATCCGGTGCCCCGCCAGGATGCGCGGCGGCGGGGCTCGCCACGGACACCAGCCCCGTGGCGGTGAGCGCCGCCACCGAGGTGGCCAGCGCGAGGAGACGGACTGAGGAGATGCCTCTGCGTGCGCGCGACGTCGCGCGCCCATCCTGGTCACGAGCTGTTCTCATCGACCTGCCTATCGAGAACGGGCGGCGTGACGTCACCGGGATGCCGAGAGAGCGCTCTCTCGCCGCCGCCGCGCTTACGTCAAGCCTTAAACGAAGTGGTGTCGTATTTCTATACGGTTAACCGCGTCTCGCGCTACGGCAGAACGACACCTTTGTCGGCTCGTTGTGGATCGGGCCGAAGCCGGGGCCCGTGCCCGGGGGCGACGGCGAGCTGCCGACTGCCACGAGAGTTCGCCGCGGCGCTGACCGTTTTGGCTGCTCGTCGGCCTTCTCCGCGCTCGGGCCGCGGATGCGGGGCGCCATCGGGTCCTGTGTGCCGGCCACGAGGACACGAGAGGTCTTCGCTGTGCGCCCGGTTCCTACGTGGTCATCGGGCGGCGACGGACTCGGGGGCTTCTGTCTTGTCCGTGACCGCGGGAGTCGTGTTCCTGGGGCCGCGGAAGGCGATGTAGACGAACAGGACGCCCATGACGGCGGCTCCTGCCCACATGGCCTGCTGCCAGCCGTCGACGAAGGACTGCTGGGCCGCGTGGAGCAGGTCCTGGGCGCGCGGGCCGGCGTTGCCGGCCGCTTCGACGGCGTTGGCGACGCCTTGGCGCGCGGTGTCCGCGGTTCCCCGGGGGATGCCGTGCAGCCGGTCGTCGATGGCGCCGCGGTAGCCGTCGGCCAGCAGCGCGCCGAGCAGAGCGACGCCGAGTGCGGTGCCGAACTCGCGGGTGACGTCGTTCAGTGCGGAGGCCACCCCCTGCTCGGCGCGCGGCAGGGAGGCGGTGATGGCAGTGGTGGACGGGGTCATCGACAGGCCCATGCCCAGTCCCATGGCGAGCAGTCCGGGCAGGATGGACAGGTAGCCGCCCTCGACGGAGACGAACAGGGCCATGAGCGTGAGACCGAGTCCGGCCAGCGCGATGCCTGCCGCCGTGGTGGAGCGGGAACCGATTCCCGCGGCGAGCTTGGGGGCCAGGCCGGAGGTGGCCATCATCATGACGGCCATGGGCATCATGGCGGCCGTGGACAGCAGCCCGGACCAGCCGAGCACGGCCTGGAAGTACGGGAAGAGGACCACGCCGATGCCCGCCTGGACACCGAAGACCACCAGCAGCGTGATCGAGCCGCTGCTCAGGCCGCGCTCGCGGAACAGCCGCACGTCCAGCAGCGCGCTGTCGCGGCGGCGCAGTTCCCAGGCCACGAAGCCGACGGCGGCGAGGAAGCCGACGGCGAGGCTGATCAGGGTGGCGGGGGCGGTCCAGCCGCGTTCGGGGCCTTCCTGCAGGACGAAGATGAGGCCGGTCACGGCGAGGGTGGAGAGCAGTGCGCCGGCGGTGTCGAAGTGGTGGGCCGAGGTCTCGCGGGAGTTGGGAACCGCCTTCAGGGTCATGGCCAGGGCCACGAGGATCAGGGCCACCGGCAGGGCGAACAGCCAGCGCCAGGTGGCGACGTCGACGAGGAGGGCGGAGAGGAACATGCCCAGGATGCCGCCGCCGCCGGCGACGCCGGTCCACACGCCGATCGCCTTGGCGCGCTGTTCTTCGGGGAAGGTGGAGGTGATGACGGCGAGGGTGACCGGCATGACCATCGCGGCGCCGATACCGCCGGCGACGCGCGCGGCGAGCATCACCTCCGCCGTCGGGGCCAGGGCCGAGACAACGGTGGCGACGCCGAAGACGCCCAGTCCGGCGAGGAGCATGGGCTTGCGGCCCAGGCGGTCTCCGACGGCGCCGAGCGGCAGCAGCAGCGCCGCGAGGGCGAGGGTGTAGATGTTGATGATCCACAGGATCGTGCTCTGCGAGGCGCTGAACTCCACGGCCATGTGGGTCTGCGCGACGTTCAGCCCGGACACCGAGGCGATGACCGACATCAGCGCGAGGGAGACGGCGATCAGGACCGTACGCAGCTGACGCGCGTCCGGCATGTCCTCGCCACTGGCCGGTGCGGCTTGCCGGGGCTGGGGTGTACTCATGATTTCCTCACAAAATGGGCATGCCGAGCCGGTGCCGGGCAGGGCCGGCCGGCGGGCGAAAGGGGTGGGTGCGGCCTGGCGGACGCAGGGCGGGGCGGGCCGGGCGGCCGGGCCCCAAGGGGATGTCAGGGGGCGGGCGTCTCGTCCCGTGCCGCGGCGCTCCCGCCGATCACCACTGCGTCGACGGTCCCATCGGGCAGTGCGTCGCTCGCGTACGGGGAAGTCGTCACAGCCATGTCCTCCTGCTCTTTCGTCGTGCGTGGTCCCAGACGGTGCGGACCCTTCGCACACGACGCTAACCCCGCCTTGCATCCAAGGCATACAATGTTGCCTATGACGCAAGAAAGTGGAGAGCTGGACAGCCTCGTGCGCAAACGCATCCGCGCGCTGCGGGTGGCACAGGGCTGGTCACTGGAGGAACTGGCCACCCGCGCCCACCTCAGTCAGTCCTCACTGAGCCGTATCGAAAACGGCCAGCGCCGCCTCGCCCTGGACCAGCTGGTCACCCTCGCCCGCGCCCTGGACACCACGCTGGATCAGCTCGTGGAGACCGCCACCGACGACGTCATCACCAGCCCGATGATCGACAGCACCCACGGCCGGATGCGCTGGGCGCTGAAGGCCGACCCCGGCATGAGCGTGGTGCGCCAGCGCCTGACCGACCCCCCGCCCGACAACCCGGCCCGCATGCGCGCCCATCCGGGGCGCGAGTGGCTCGTCGTGCTGTCCGGCACCGCGATCCTCCTGCTCGGTCAGCGCCGTTTCCGCGTCGAGACCAACCAGGCCGCCGAGTTCCCCACGATGATGCCGCACGCGATCGGCGCCGAGGGCGGGCCCTGCGAGATCTTGGGCCTCTTCGACCATGACGCCCGCCGCGGCCACCAGCGCGACGACGGCGGCGGCGACGCTCAGGGCTCTCCCGGATGACGGCGCGAGTCGCACGACCGGCTCCGCGTCAGTGACCTCTTGCGCGCCAGGCAGGACCCGCGACCATCCTCTTGCGTGAACAGCAAGATGTCACGCCTCTGGCGCATAGCGCTCCTAATGTGAAGAGCATGAACCGAACGCATACGCATACCCCCCACCACGGTGCTTCGTACGGCCACCACCACGAGCAGGACACCAGCGGCCAGGCGGAGATCCTCGACCTGGACGCCGAGGTCCTCGCCGAGCACACAGCCTCCATCACCGCATGGCTGCCGCTGAAGGCAAGCCCGCGTCAGATCGTGGACCTGGGCTGCGGCACGGGCGCGGGCACCTTCGCCCTTCTCGACCGCTTCCCCGACGCGCATGTCACCGCCGTCGACACGTCCATCGAACACCTTCGGCGCCTGCGCACCAAGGCGTGCGTCCGCGGCGCCGAGAAACGCGTGCGCACCGTGCAGGCCGACCTGGATGAAGCCGCCTGGCCCGACCTCGGCTCACCGGACCTGATCTGGGCATCGGCCTCGATGCACCACATGGCCCACCCTGAGCGCGCACTGCGCACCGTCCACGACACGCTCGCGCCCGGCGGCCTGTTCGCCGTCGTCGAACTGGCCGGCCACCCCCGCTTCCTGCCCGAGGGCGCCCCCAAGGACCGGCCCGGCCTGGAAGAGCGCGTCCATGCCGCAGCCGACCGCCGCCAAGCCGAACACATGCCCCACCGCGGCGCCGACTGGGGCCCGATGCTGACCGCCGCCGGCTTCATCGTCGAAGACGAACGCACCATCGCCGTGAACATCGAGGGCGACCACAGCAAAGCGATCGGCCGCTACGCTCTCGGGGTCCTGCGGCGCATCCACAGCGTCATCGCCGACAGGCTCTCCCCCGAGGACCTCACCGCGCTCGCCCAGCTCCTCGACGTCAGCAGCCCGCACAGCATCCTGCGCCGCGACGACCTGACGGTACGCACCGAACGCACCGTCTGGGCCGCCCGCCGTACCTGACCGCGAGGGTCTGTCAATCAAACGCCTCCGGCACAAATCCGGTAGTGACGGAGGGGCCCGTTACAAGATCACGACAAAGAGAAGCAGCGTCAGGATTCCCTCGCCGAGCTCACCCTGAGTAGCTGATCATCGAAAGTGGGCCAGAACCCGCTCTCTCGTGGCAGTCGGTAGCGACGGCGAGCCGCGTCACTCCGGATGTCACCACGATCGGCCGGTTCACAAGCGGTGAAACACCCGCTTGGGGGTAGAGTGCGCCGTCATGAAGGCCACCCCCGGGGCGAGCCGGTGGACCAGCGGGTTCGTCAGAGCATGGACCGCGATGCGGCACCGGTGCGGCTGGTTCGACCACCTTGTCCGGGCCGCCGTCCACTACGACCGCACCGACGCGGGCCGCCTGTCCGCGGGCATGACCTACTACGCGTTCTACGCCATCTTCGCGCTGGCCCTGCTGGCCTTCGTGATCATGGGTCACGTGCTGGACACGCCCGCCGCGATCGCTCAGGTGGAGGGCTACCTGAGCGACACGTTCCCGCGGCTGGACGTGCAGGCCCTGCGCCACGCGCGGGACACGGCCGGGGTGATCGCCTCATTCGGCCTCCCGCTGACCGGCCTGTTCTGGATCGACTCGATGCGCTCCTCCATGCGGGCGGTCTGGGGCCTGGAGCAGTATCCGGGCGACTTCTTCCTCCGGTGGCTGATCGACCTGGCCGTACTGGTCACGCTCGGCCTGCTGCTGTCGGTCTCGCTGACCCTGTCCTTCGGCGCCCAGACCGCACTGACCTGGCTGGCCGGGCAGACGGTCGGGGTCGAGGCACTGCCGACGCGGTGGGCGCTGTCCGCGGTCGCCTTCGTGCTCGGCATCTGCGTGAACCTCCTGCTGTCGATGGCGCTGCTGACGCTGCCCCCTCGACTGCGCCTGTCGCCACGTCGGGTGATCGGACCGGCCCTGGTCATCACCATCGGGCTGGAACTGCTGAAGACGATCGGACAGGTCTATCTCAACTTCAGCTCCGCGAGCCCGGCGTACCAGGTCGTCGCGGGCGCGGTGGGCATGCTGCTGTTCCTGAAGCTGGTGAACGTGCTCATCCTGTTCGCCGCTTCGCACGCCACGACCAGCGGTCACGGCACGGTCATCGACCTGACCACGCGGCGACCCGTCGGCGAGCCGCGCACGGAGGTCGTCACCGCGCCGGCGATCCCTGAGATCAGGGCGGAGCCGCCGGCGCAGACGGAACCGGAGACGGAGCCAGAGGCGGAACCCGAGGCGGAACCGCGACCGCGGGCGCAGGCACCGCCGCGAGCCAGGCCGCGCAGGTACGACTTCAGAACGCGGCGAGTGCGCTGACCTCGCAGGCGGGCGGCCTCGACCTTCCAGAAGGCCGGCGAGCCGACAGTGCCGCCCTCGCCCACCGGCGGCGCCGGCCCCGCCCGGGAGGCACAGCGGGACGGCCCCGGACTCCCGTACTGTCAGGGAAGCGGAGCCGGCACCACCCGTAGCGGCGATCCGGCGCGCGCGGCCGCGGTGCCGAGACCGGTGGGGGCGCCGACCGGGCGGACCGTCGCGGGCGGGTGGCGCAGCTCGGACTCGTCGTAGCGGCGCGTCTTCATGTGCCACAGCAGCACGCCGGCCATCCAGTCCTGCAGCTCCGCCACGTATCCGTTGAGCGTCTCCCTGGCCTCCCCGTCGAGGTCGAAGTCGTCGCAGAGAGCCGGGAGCTCGGTGGCGACGATGTGCTCGAACTGTCGCATCCGGGACGTCATCAGGTCGTTGACGATGTCGGCGGCCTGCCGCGCGTCGCAGTCGAGGAAGTCCTGGACCACCAGGACGCAGTTGTGCAGCTCGCCCTCGAACTGGATCTCCTTCTGGTACGAGCAGAGGTCGTTGACCAGGCAGGCGTAGTCGGCCGCCGAGTCGTCCAGGCCGCGCATCGTCCGGGTGTCGTAGATCTCGGGCGGCACCGCCTGGCCGTGGGCCAGCCGCGACAGGCTCATCGTGAGGTCGGAGCCGAAGGTCCTGCGGCGCATCTCGATGTAGTCGACCGGGTCGGGGACCCGATTCTGGATGTGGTTGGCCAGCTCCCACAGCCAGCTCTCCGTCATGTCCTCGACGGCCCGGCGGAACCTGGCGCGCGCGGCCTCCGACATGGGTGCCGCCGTACGGAACCACAGGTCGGCCAGGCCCCGCTCGATCGGGTTGACCGGCGGCGGGGTGGCGGAGAGGTCCAGCGGCATGAACGCCGACAGCCGCTCGTTGAACACCTTCGCGCCCGCCATGTCGCGGCGCGGCCCGAACACGACCGGGAAGTAGTCGTCGGCGTAGGTTCCCCAGGTGAGCCAGAACGTCGAGATGTCCAGCTCGGGACCGGGGGCGTCCGGATTGATGGCGCCGGCGCAGATGGCGAAGTCGTAGGTGTCGAGCTTGTGCTCGGTCCAGACGGCCAGGCCGGGGAAACCGGGGAGCTGCTCGAACATCCCCATCTGGCGCGCCCATTCCACGGCGTTGCGGCGGGAGGCGTCGAGGTGGGGATTCATCCGGGCGGTGTACGGCATGTAGATCTCGGGCAGCGGCAGCGGCCCCACCTTCCGGAGGGGGACGTGGGTGTGGCTTCTGAGGCCCCCCGGCCCCGTGATGCCGGGCGCCAGCCTGATGCGCGCCGCCGAGACGCCCAGGCCGGTCGGCCCGCCGAGCAGGGCCGGGGCCACCGGGGCCGCCCGCGAGGCCCCGTTCATGTAGCGGCTGGAGCGCATGTGCCACTCGTGGCCGCCCGACTGCCAGTCCTGGAGCCCCTTGACGTAGGCGAGGACGTCGAGGCGGGACCTCAGGTCCAGGCCGTGCTCCTCGAAGAGCGGGGGCAGCTCGGTGAGAACGGTGTTCTCGAACTGGTGCAGCCGGGAGGTGATCAGGTCGTTGACGGCGTCGGCGGCCCGCTGGGTGTCGTAGCCCAGGAAGCGCTCGAAGACCAGCACGCCGTTGCTGAGCTCACCCTCCTCGCCGACCTCCCGCTCGTAGGAGAAGAGGTCGTTGCGCAGGTGCACCGCGTCGGAGAAGGTGTCTCTCAGCACGCGCATCGGCCTGCTCGCGGCGACGGCGGCCGGCACCTCGGCGCCCGCCGCGTGCTCGACCAGGTTGGCCGACCAGGGGGCACCGCCGACCTTGCGCCGCATCTCGACGTACTCGATCGGGTTGGCGACGCGTCCCTCGTTGATGTTGGCCAGCTCCCACAGGGACTCGTCGAGGAGGTTCTTTGTGCTCTCGACGAACCTGGCCCGCCAGTCGGCGGACATGGCCGGGATCGTGCGGGCCCACAGGTCGGCGAGGCCGCGCTCCACCGGGTTCTCCGGCTCGGGGGGTGGGCCCGTGGGATGCACCGGCATGAAGGCCGCCAGCCTGTCGAGGTATTCCTTGGCCCCGGTCAGGTCGCCGCTGCGCTTGAAGGTCTCCAGGAAGTGGTCGTCGAAGAAGAACACCCACACGTACCAGTCGGTGATGAGGTCGAGCTCGGCGGCGGGGGCGTCGGGGTGGGTGTAGGCGCACAGCAGGCCGTAGTCCATGGCGTCGAGCTTGTGCTCGTCCCAGATGCCGAGCTCGGGGTCGAGGATGCCCATGTCGTACGCCCAGGCCCTGGTGTGCTCGCGCGCGGTCTCCACGTGGGGGTTCAGCCTGGCCGGATACGGCAGGTAGAAGTCAGGGAGCTCGAAGGGTTGCATGTTCTGTCCTTCCATATCTGACTTCGACGCTTTCGGGAACGCCCTGGGCATCGGACGCCGGGACCGCGACGGAGTAGCGGGTGGGCGGATCGGCGAGACGTCCTGCCCTCCGGAAGCCTCGCCAGCCAGAACGTTACGCAATGACCACGGAGAGTGAAAGGGATTGCCACGAATACCCGCCCTCGCCCGTCCGGGACCGGGGACCGGCGAGGACAGGCGAGGGCGGGCGAGAACGAGCGGGGACGGGCGAGCACCCGGCCAGGACCGGGAAGGCCTCGATCAGGACAGCCGATGCGCGCCGGCCGACGTTACGGCCAGGACGGGACGTCGCACGCCGGTCGCGAGGTCACGGAGCATGTCGGCGAACGCGAGCGCCTGCTCCGGTGTCATGCGAGGCTCGGTGCCGACGTAGAAGACCACGATGTCGCCGCTCGGGGACGTCGTGGCGGTGAACGGAAGGGACGGGGAGATGACCATGATGGGAGCAATCATTGCCTGTCCCACCGACAGTTCACAGTTCATTTACCCCCCGGCTCCTCACCCCCTACCCCTAATCCTCGCCCCTGCCGGCCAGGACCGGCCCGCGACACGAGAGGCGCGCAACATCAACTAGAGCTTCGGCGGGAGTATGATGCGCGGAAATGAAGTGCCGGCGACGATCGCCCGGCACGGAACGAAGTCCGAGCGGAGGTCGCCGATGGGCGCGGGGTCGTCGTTGCCGTCCCAGGAGTCGTCCCCGAAGCCGTCCCGGGAGGGGCCGGGCCTGACGAGGCCGAGCCGGGTGCCCGGCCAGGGGGCGGACCGGGTGCCGGGCCGGGTGTCGAGCTGGGCGGGCGAGCGGTTCGGCGACCGCGCCGACGCCGTACGCGGGCGGCTGGCCGCGTCGCTGCTGGAGGCGATGGGCAACGCGCAGGACGCGCAGAGTTCCGGGCACAGCGACAAGCGGTACACCTACGGCTTCACCATGATGGCCAGGCGCTACGAGGCGATCGCCGAGGGGCTGCGCGACGAGCCGGGCTTCCAGCTGGTCAGGCCGCACGGCTCGCCGCACCACCTGGTGGTCCTGGGCGGCAACCTGCTGCTGCCCTTCCGCTACGCCGAGGACGACCGCACGCCGATCTCCGAGGCCCGCGTCAGCGACGGCCGGATCTCCTCGCTGGTGCGCGAGCTGTTCGACCGGTTCGGCCCGGCGACCTCCTACCGCCAGGAGGAGCTGGACCTGGCGCTCGGGGAGGAGTCCGTCCAGCCCGCCCAGGAGGAGCTGGACCTGTCCGCGGGGGCGGACGGGCAGGCCACGGTGCGTCCCGCCCTCACCGGGCTGCCCGGCGACACCCGGCTGGTCCCGGTCGCCTACGCGGGCAACGCGCAGGCCGGCCTGCTGCGGCTCTACTGGGGCGAGGCGGAACTCATCGACGAGTTCGGCAGGATCCGGTGGCTGCACCACGAGCCGATCCCGCTGCCCGCCGCCTCCCCCGGTGCCGTCCGTGGCCTGTGGACGGCCGAGCCCGGTGCCGCGTCACGCTTCGACGACGGCCTCGTACCCGCCCTCGCGTTGAGCACGAGGTCTCCGGCCGAGCGGAAGAGTGGCAAGATCTTCCCCGTAAGCAGCGAGGCACCCGAGGAAACCGTGGTCACCGGCGACAATGAGCAACCGTAACCAGCCCCCTCCGTTCGGCGCTCCCGGCGTCTCCGGGAGCGGCGGGCCGAGCCCGCAGGCCGTGGCGGACGCCTTCGACCAGGGGCGGCTGACCCAGGCGCGACAGCTCGCGGGGATGACCAAGAAGGACCTGGCCGAACGGATCGGCGTCACTCCCGCGGCGGTGGGGCAGTACGAGACGGGCATGACCCGTCCCCGGCCCGACCTCGTTCCCCGCCTGGCCGACGCGCTCGGCGTACCTCCGGCGTTCTTCCTGCTGGGCAGGCCGCACGGCAAGCTGGACGGGTCCATGGCGCATTTCAGGAGCCTGCGCTCCACCCGCGCGCACCAGCGGGCCAAGGCCGCGGCCTTCGTCGAGCAGGTGTGGGAGCTGGCCCACGCCCTGGAGAGGCAGGTCAGGCTGCCGCACGTCGCCCTCCCCGGCTTCTCCGGCGGCGAGGTCCACTCCGGCGTGGAGCTTCCCAGCGACCCCGCCCAGGCCGCCCGCGCCCTGCGGCGGCTCTGGGGGCTGGGCACCGGCCCGCTGTCGCACATCGTCCGGCACATGGAGGCCCACGGGATCGTCGTGGTCCTCCCGCCGCCCGACGAGGACGCCACCACGGTGGACGCCTTCTCCACCTCCCAGCTGCCCCGTCCGATCGTGGTGCTGACCGCCAACCGGTTCGACGACATCCACCGCTACCGCTTCACCGCCGCCCACGAGCTGGGGCACCTGGTGCTGCACGGCGACACCGCGTCAGGAGACACCCAGCAGGAGCGGGAGGCCGACGTCTTCGCCGCCGAGTTCCTGACCCCGCGCGACAGCATCCTGCCGGAGCTGCCCGGCCGCCTCGACCTGCGCAGGCTGGTCGAGCTCAAGCACACCTGGGGCGTGTCGGTCGACTCCCTGCTGTACCGCTGCCGCGAGGTCGGCCTGATCTCCGATTCGGCGGCGAGCCGCGCCTACCAGCGGCTCAAGACGCTGCGCGACCAGCCGGGCTTCGCCGCCGAGCCGATCAGTGGCTATCCCGGCGAGCAGCCCGTGCTGCTGCGCAGGGCCTTCGACCTGGCCGTCTCCGAGACCGGCCTCACCATGGCGCGACTCGCCGCCCAGCTGGCCTGGCCCGTCTCCCGGGTGCGCGAGCTGCTCGACCTGCCCGACCAGCGCCCCGCGCTGCGCCTGGTGCCCTGACTCCCCGTCCCGGCGGGCACCGGCCCTGAATGTCCGTGCCCGCAGGAAGGCGTCCAGGATCCGGCTCCGCCCCGGAGTTCCGCGTGCGGCGCGGCGAGTATCGGGGCCGCGGATCCCCGGCCGGACCGCACTACTCGTCCTCGACCCGCTCCTTGATCCATTCCAGGCCGTCCTGCCAGGAGGCGAAGGCCTGGAGGTAGCGGCCGTCGCGGGCGTGGAAGATGTGATAGCGGAAATCTCCGTTGCTGCCCGTGCGAATCAGGTCGTAGAGATCGCCCTTGGAGCGATACCACACGCACTCGCCGTCAGCGGGACGCGAGGGCGATGCGTAGGCGAACTCACGTGTGATGGACATGGGACGGATGCTACGGACCGGCGAATCAGCAGGCAATGCCGTATCTATTTCATTCAGGGATAAAGTTCGCCCTCCCTGAGGACCCGGGAACCCGGCGGGAAACGCGTGCGCGAGACCACCGGCACCGGGCGAGGGGGAACCGAGGGACTACCGCCGGCCGGCGGACGCGGCGAGCTGGTCGACCAGCATCGCCAGCCGTCGCTCGTGGTGGTCCTCCGGAAGACGGCCGCTGCGGGTGAGGGTGACGAGACCGTGCACGGAACCCCAGGCGACCTCGGCCAGGATGCCGGTGTCGCGGCCGGCGGCGAAGGCGGCGATCGCCTCGCGGAACTCGGTGAAGGCGGCCTGGAGCGGGGCGGGGGTGTGGGGACGGCCGAAGGGCAGGTCGACGGCGAGGGTGAGCATGGCGTCGTACAGCGACGGGTTCAGGCGGGCGAACCCGGCGTAGGCGTGGATCAGGGCGGCGAGCGCCTCGCGCGGGGTACCGGCCGTCGCGCGGGCCTTGCCCAGCTCGGCGGCGAGCTCGGCGAAGCCCTCCAGGGCGACGGCCGCCACGATGGCGTCCTTGCCCGCGAAGTGGCTGTAGAGGACCGGCTGGCTGTATTCGATACGCTCGGCGAGACGGCGCGTCGTGACCGCCTCCCACCCCTCGGCCTCGGCCAGCTCGCGAGCGACCGTCACGATCAGCCGATGGCGTCGCGCCCGCTCGCGCCCGCGGCGCTCCTGTGTGGACATCCCGCAGATGCTAGCACCGCTATCGAGCCGATCCCCGCTAGCAATAATGCCGCTCGCATATCTAGCGCCGCTATGGCAAGCGATGCCCCGGCGGGCGGTGACCGGACGTGCCGCGGCCCCGGCCCGCGCCGGGCGCGTTCGCCCGGCGCGGGCCGGCCGCGCTCGTCACCCGGCGGGCGGCGTGGGGGTCGGGGTCACCCGGTGGTCGGTCAGGTGCAGGTCTCCGCCCAGCGTCACGCGCAACTCGTCCAGGACCTTCCTGGCGCCGAGCACGGTCCACAGCTCCCCGACCAGGTGCGGGTTGTACTCCGGAGCCTGGTCCATCCACTGGTCCTTGCCGGACTGGGTGACGAAGGTGCTGATGAAGAACTGGCCGACGGAGGTCTTGCAGGCTCCCGTCCGGATGTCGACCGCGTCGACCTGGATCCGGGGCTTGCAGTCGACCTTCTTGGCGAGCTGCTCGACGGTTGGAGGCGGGCCCGCGGGGGCCGCGATTCCGGCCGCGGCGGCGGGGGAGCTCACGGGCTGGTCCGCGCTGCAGGCGAGGGAGAAGGACAGGGCGAGAATCACCGTGGCGACCACCCGGGCGTTCCTGGCGACACCGGTCTGGCGCGAATGTGTCAACATCCTTCAGATACGCTCACCGGCTCCGGCGGGTTCACCGTTTCCCTGCCCGGTGTCGGCCGAGGGGAGCCGGAGGGAGCCGGGGCGCCGGCGGGGCCGCGGCCTCGTCCGGTTGCGAGGTCCCGGTGTCTCGGACGGCCGCGCCCGGGGGTCGCCGTCCGTGCGCCCCGGGGATCCTCGTCGGCGCTCCCCGGGAGGAACGCGGACGGGGGGTGGACGTCCTACGGGACGCGCCCGACGGCTACGGGACGCGCCCGACGGCACCCACGGTGACGGCTCCGGCTCCCGGCGGGATGACGACGTCGCCGGAGTCGGGCCGCCAGTCGTAGACGGGCACCAGGCCGGGTTCGAGCATCTCCAGCCCGTCGAACAGACCGCGGATCTGGGCGAGGGTACGGGGGAAGATGCCGCCCGCCGTGGTCGTGCCGTAGACGCCGCGGCCCTGGCGGACCTGCTCCTCGGTGAGGTCCCCCGAGGTGACGTGGGAGATCACCACGTGGCTGCCGGAGACCAGCCGCTTCCCCAAGGAGGCGGCGATGCCGGAGACCTCCTCGTCGTCGGCGACGAAGTGCAGGATGGACACCATGAGGACGGCGACCGGCCGGTCGAAGTCGATGCGCTCGCGGACGTCCGGGTGGTCGAGGATCGCCTCCGGCTCCCGCAGGTCCCCGGGGATCACGATGGTCTGCGCGTTGTCGGCGAGCAGCGCGCGGGCGTGGACGAGCACGATGGGATCGTTGTCCACGTACACGATCCGGGAGTCCGGCGCCTCGCGCAGGACGACCTGGTGCACGTTCTCCTGAGTCGGCAGACCCGTGCCGATGTCGATGAACTGGTGGATCCCCGCGGCGACGAGATGCCGCACGGTGCGCCCGAGGAAGGCGCGGTTGGAGCGCGCCACGTCCTTGACGTTGGGGACGAGCTCAACGATCTTCTCACCGGCGATCCGGTCGGAGGCGAAGTTGTCCTTGCCGCCCAGGTAGTAGTCATACATACGGGCCACACTCGGGACCGCAGGGTCGATTCCCGGCGGAGCCTGCTCGTGCTCAGTCATGTCCTCGCCTTCACCACGTCTTTCCCGCATGGTAGACGAGCGACCGACCCCTTTAGATCATGAACTGATATTTCACCTGATAACTGGACAAGCCAGCTTCCAGTCAGCAGACATCGCAATTCCCGTGAAACCATGGCAAGACCGGTCAGTCCGAGAGCTCCTCGCGGAGGTCGCGCAGGAACTCCCTGCTCTCGGAGACGGAGTACGCCTGGATGCACAGGCGGTCCATGACCTGCATGTAGTGGTCGGTCTCCTCAAGCTTGTCCACGTACAGGGCGCTCGTCAGCTGCTCCATGTAGACCACGTCGGGCAGGTCCCGCTCGGGGAAGCGCAGGATGGAGAACGGGCCACCGGCCGCGGCGTGACCGCCCCGATCGAACGGCATGATCTGCAGCCTGACGTTGGGCATCTCGACGACGTCGAGCAGGTGGTCGATCTGGGCGCGCAGCACCTGGGGCCCGCCGATGGGCCGGCGCAGCACGGCCTCGTCCATCACGGCCCAGAGCGTCGGGGCGTCCGGCCTGGTCAGGCGCTCCTGGCGGGCCATGCGGAGCGCGACGCGGCGGTCGACCTCGTCCGCGGTGGCGCCGCCGTGCACGAGCATGATGACGGCCCGCGCGTATTCGGGACTCTGCAGCAGGCCGGGGATGAACTGCACCTCGTAGGTCCGGACGATCGTGGCGGCCTCTTCGAGCCCGACGTAGACCTCGAACCAGTTGGGGAGCAGGTCTCCGTACTTGTGCCACCAGCCGGGGGCGTTGGCCTGGCGGGCCAGCGTGAGCAGCGGGGCCCTTTCCTCGGTATCGGTCACCCCGTACATCGTCAGCAGGTCCGCGACATCGCGTTCCTTGAAGCCGACCCTCCCGAGCTCCAGCCGGCTGATCTTGGCGTGGGAGGCGCGGATGGCGTAGCCGGCCTGCTCGCGGGTGATGTCCCTGGCGACGCGCAGCCTCCGCAGCTGGGCGCCCAGAAGAATCCGCAGGATGGTGGGGCCGCCACCGCCCGCGTACGCGAGAACGCCACCTTGCTCGCCGCTGTCTTCCGCGGTCTGTCTGGCCATGTGGGCTCCCTGTCGCACCTTTCTACGGTGCCACAGTTTCACATATACAACGCGTTTCGCACAGCTCCGTCGCACAAGCACTTGCGTATGCACTTGCAACCGCAAGTGCATACCGAGACAAATCTCCTTTCCGCCGCTTTCCCGCCCGGCGGACCGCGTCCGAAACCCCTCGGCAACCCCTCGGCGCCACGGTCCCGGCGCGAGGTCGCTCAACGCCACTGTCCCGGCGCGAAACCTCTCGTCTCCACGGGTCCCGGCGCGAGGTCGCCCGGCGTCACAGTCCCGACGCGAGGTCGTACGTGTCCTCGCGCATGTCGCCGCGCGCGTCGCCGCGGAAGGCTCCCCGGCTCGCGGCGGCACGGCGCGACAACATGCCGCGCACGATGTCGCACAGCTCGCTCATCTCCCTCGGCGACAGCACCCGGCTGAGACGGCGCTCGACCACGCCACCGCTCAACGGTTCCGGCGCCCTCGTCATGTTGAGATAGCCGGACAGGAACGCGATCCTGAACAGCTTCTCCTGCGAGGGCGACCCGGCGGAGGACCGGCCGGGCACCTTGACCGGCCTCGCCGCGTCCCCCCCGTCACCGGACACCTCCAGCCCGGGAAGCAGCAGGTGGGCGGCGGCGCGTTGCAGGGCGAGCCCGTACGCGCGCATGGATCCGTCAGGCGAGAAGGAGACGATCGAGCGCCCGACCGCCTCGGCGGAGTCCGGCGACAGGTCGGCGATGCCGGTCTCCTCACCGAGGCAGGTGTAGACGCGCACCACCTGCTCCCCCACGTACCCCGGCTGGACGTGCTGGGAGAGCGTGACGGTCACCGTGGACCCGTCGGGGTTGCGCAACTCGGCGATGTCGGCCGCGTGGGTGACGTACGTGGTGGAGTGCTCGCGCTCGCACCACGAGGGGCACGAGGCCCCGGAGCGGGGGCGAAGAGTCCCGACGGAGGCCGTGATGTCGTCCATCCCAATCCTTCCAGCGTGGAGATCCGCGTCATCGAGGGCGTGCGGGCGCGACGGCGGATCGCGCCCGGCCGCGAGCCGGGACCACAGCTCGGGTCCAGCCTCGCGCCACCGGTTTCGAGGTCGCTTTCGCCAGCAGGTACGCAGGATCGGCGTGCCGGGTTCAGCCGACGTCACCCGCCCCCTTCACCGCCGTCCTCCCCCGCCGTCGCACCGCGTCCCCGCGACGGAGGTCCGGCACGGGGACGCGGGGACGGGGGACGCGGGACATGACCGGCCAGGACAGGAGCGGCCGGGCCGGAGAGGGATCGGCGGACTCGGGAGGGGTCAGAAGGTGACCAGCGGATCGCCGATGAAGTCGGCGATGAAGTTGACGAAGAAGAAGCCGAAGAACAGGAAGTTCAGCACCAGGATCACGTAGTGCCACCAGCGGGGACGTGCCGGGCGGGGCAACCTGGCGTTGAGGTACATGAGCATGAACGGATAGATCAGCGCGCCCAGGTTGGACATGTTGGCCGACCACTGCACCAGGCTCACCGGGAGTGCCAGGTGCAGCACGACGGCGATGACCACCAGCAGCCCGAACATGAACGGGTAGTAGAACCTGCGGGGATCACCCTCGATGAGAACCCTCAGCCGGGGGCTGGTGGCGTGGGCGGCGTCGGTCACCACCCGGACCATCGCCTCGAAGATGCCGAGCTGGGTGGAGAAGAGGATCAGCACTCCCAGGACCAGCGCGCCGACGAACATGGCCTGGCCGTATTCGTCGCCCAGGGCGCTCGCCACGAACGTCGGGACGTTCTCCTGGGTCGGCCGCTCGCCGGACAGCTCGACCGCCCTGGACATCAGGATGGTGGGCAGCAGCATCCCGAGGACGGCCCCGACGAAGAAGACGCCCCACATGTCGACCAGCAGCAGGCGGTACCAGCGGCGCCAGCGGCCCGCGTTGGCGGCGTCGTCCGGGAAGGTCACGCCGCTGGCCAGCAGCTCGCTCTTCGGCCCGCGCATCCCGGCGATGAACCCGGTCCGGTAGCCCATGCCGTAGCCCTTGTCGCGGTAGTGGCCCATGACGTACCAGTTCAGCCCGGAGGCGAGCGCGGTGAACCCGGCCAGCCCGCCGAGCTGGGTGGCGGTGATCCCCGCCGGTGGCGCCGCGGGGGTGACGAAACCGCGGATCGCGTCCCACCAGATCTCGAACGGCACCACGAACAGGTCGACGACCAGCAGCGCGACCAGGATCGCGCCGATCATGCCCCAGTTGGCGAGTTCCAGGGCCCGGCTGATCTTGCGGGCGGCGGCGGTGATGACGAAGACGAGCAGGAGCAGGCCGATCGCCCACAGCCGGGGTTCCTCGGCTCCGGCGGGCGCGACCTCCCCGTGGACGAGCGCGTAGACGCCCTGCCCGGCGGCGGCGGCCCAGCCTCCGGCGATGAACGCGAAGATGACGACGAAGACCGAGAGCGGCACCCAGAGCCGGAAGCCGGGCGGGACCCGCCCCCAGCCGACCACCGGTGTCTCACCGGTGGCCACGACGTAGCGCGAGCACTCGACGTTGTAGAAGGTCTGCAGGATGGCCGAGACCAGGATGACCCAGCCCACCCCGACGAACCCGTACTGGCCGACGGCCTGCGGCCCCAGCAGCCACTCGCCGCTGCCGATGGAGATGCCGAGCGCGATGAGGCTGGGACCGACGGCGTACTTGAACAACTCCTTCTTGCCGAGCCGGGAGACTCCGAAGACCTCCTCGGGCTCGGGCAGGTCCGCGACGGCGAGATCCGGGCGGCTGACTCCGAGCGGATGGGACCGGGTGACTTCAGTCATGGCGATCCTCCAGGGTTGGAACCCCCCTGCTCCGACAGTGATCCTCTGACCGCACTTCGGCAAGACCCCATTCGTGATGTTCCTGCGGTCATCTCCCGGATTCCCGTGCGGTCCTCGTCGACGGATCGCACCGAGGCGGGTACGGGAGGACAGGGAACCGGAGCCGCTCGACGGCCTTAACCTGCCTTTAGGGTTTCCGCAGCGTGCCGCTAACGGGAGCCCCGGCAGGCTTGGGGACATGCGAAACACGACGAAACTCACCATCGCCGCCGCCGGACTTCTCGCCGTCGTCTCCGGAGGCGGCGCAGTAGCCTTCGCCGGAACCGCGACGCCCACCCCGGCCCCCAGCGGTACGGCGACGACTCCCGCACCGGTGACCGAGACGCCCGGGACCCGGACCACTCCCGCGACCCCCGCGCCCGGCGAGGCGGAGGCCAAGGTCAAGCGGGACGCGGCCATCAAGATCGCTCAGGACAAGGCGCCCGGCGCCAAGCTCGTCAAGGCCGAGTTCGACGGCGACGAGACTCCCGCCAGCTGGGAGATCGAGCTCCTCGAGGGTGACGTCGAGCACGAGTTCGACATCGACGCCACCAGCGGCGCGATCCTGGAGCAGGACCAGGAGACCGAGACCGCCGCCGAGCGGGCCGCCGACGACGCCGACGACGCCGACGACACCGACGACACTGATGACGCCAACGACACCGACGACGACCAGGACGACGACTGACAGGGATACGACTGGCGGCGAAGGAGCCCGTGACACCTCGCGTGTCACGGGCTCCGCGCTCGAACCGGCCGGACACGACGGTGGCGGCCCGGCCACGGGAGCAGGTCACTGACGCAAGGTGTCAGTGACCTGCTCCTAGCATGCGGGCACCACTGAGCAGTTTCGGGAAGGACCGACCACGGTGACGAACGACGCCCGTCACGGGCAGGCGGAGAACACCTGCTGCCCGATCCTCGAACTGAGGCGGTACACGCTGCACCCCGGCAGGAGGGATGACCTGGTCACCCTGTTCGACAGGGAGTTCGTCGAGTCCCAGGAGGCCGTGGGCATGCGCGTCGTCGGCCAGTTCCGCGACCGGGACGACCCGGAGAGGTTCGTCTGGCTGCGCGGGTTCCGTGACATGGAGTCGCGGGCCGGGGCGCTGGCGGCCTTCTACGGAGGACCGGTGTGGAGGGCCCACCGCGACGAGGCCAACGGGACGATGATCGACTCGGACGACGTCCTGCTGCTCCGCCCGGCGGCCCCGGGAGCGGGCTTCGACCTGTCGGGCGCCGCCCGCCCCGCGGCGGACGGCGCGGCGACGGCCGGCCCCCCGGCCGGCGACGAGGCGACCTCGTCGTGGTTCACCGCGACGGTCTGCCACCCGGACGTACCCGGCGACGAGTTCGCCCGGTTCTTCGACGACCGGGTGGCACCGCTGCTGGCGGAGACGGGCGCCGCCCCGCTGGCCCGCCTGCGGACCGAACACGCCGAGAACACCTACCCCGCCCTGCCGGTACGGACCGGCGAAGACGTCTTCGTGTGGTTCTCCGCCTTCGCGAGCCGGGAACGGCACGACGAGCACGCCGCGCGGCTCGCGCGGTCGGCGAGGTGGACACGGGAAGTGCTTCCCGAGCTGTCGGCGCGCCTGGTCGCTCCTCCCGAGCGGCTGAACCTGGCGCCGACGGCGAGATCCCTGCTCCGCTGACCCGGAGCGCGGGCGAGACTCCACCGACCCGGGCCATGCGCGAGACTCCGCCGTACCCGCCCCGGCGGTCAGCGTCGCCGTACCCGGTAGGCGAGAGCCGTGAGAGCGGCGATCCCCACAAGCGCCGCCGGCACGTACGGGGGCCGCCACCAGGTTTCCCCCTCCACGACCGCGACGGTGGTCGTCTCCACCGGTGAGCCTCCGGCGGGCGCCGCCGCCGGAGTGGGGACGGGCGTGGGGCCGGCGAACTCGGAGGGAGTGCCGTCGCCGACGGGGACGCCCGGCGGGCGGATCACGCCCCAGTAGTCCCGCTGCGGCTGGGCGGCGATCGACCGCTTGAGGTCCTCGGGAAGCGGGGCGACCTCCAGCCGGCCGGGCACCGTCAGGGTGCCGATCCGGTGGGGCGCGAACCAGCCCTGAATGCCCTCCACCTCCCAGGTGCCCTTGGGCAGGGAGACCGCGGCGGCGTAGTGGGCGGGCTCCTTCAGCTCCACGCCGGAGAACGTGAAACTCCTCGTGCCGTCGGTGAACTTCAGCGCGACCTCGCCCAGGTCGCCGCCCTCGTACGGGTGGGTGCCGTGCTGGAGCAGCCAGAAGCCGAGGGTGTACGTCGTGTCCGGGCTCGTCGCCGGGACCGGGTCCATCACGGTGAGTGCCCAGCCTCCCGCCCGCGCCGGGGCGCCGAGGGCCAGGAGGGGGACGATGAACGCCAGGAGGAAAAGGATTCTTCTCATGCGGGAGGTACACCGGCCGGGCCTGCCGGGTTCCCGCCGCCGCGCGGAGCGCCTCCCGGCCACCGAGGCCTCGGAACCGGCGAGCGGGACCGGGTGAGCGGGACCGGGTGAGACGGCCGGAACCGTGGAGTCGAGGCCGAAAGCAGGGGTATGGACAGTGAATGAGCCTTCAGGAAGAACTGCGGCAGGTCGAAGAGGACCTGGAGAGACTGCGTGCCGAGGTCGCCGACATGCGAAGGCAGGTCGGGGAGGTCGGTCCCACCGACCCCACCGAGCGGTCGATGATGATCAACCAGGCCGACGAGCAGGAGATCCTCGTCGGCGAGCTCGAAGCCAGGCGCGAGGACCTCCTCAAACGCCTCGGCGGGGAGAGCGAGCGCGACCACGCGAGACCGCGCGAGACGACGTAGGACGGCGGGACCCGCACGCCCGGAGATGGCACCACCTGCGGTTCGTCACATTCGGTTATCCGTGATTTCCCGGGGTAACCATAAGAACGAACCATCATCAGGGGGATGAAATGATCAATATGCTTCACAAGATGGGCGTGAAGTCCAGCATGATGTACGTCGCCGGGCTCGCCTCGATCGGCGCGTCGGTCGCGGTGTGGTTCACGTCGAACTCGAAGGAGAAGGCGGGAGTCGACCGGGCGGACCGGTGGGGGATCTTCATCGGCGAGTGGGCGCCGACCTTCTTCGCGATGGGAGTCGCCCTGCGTCTGGAGGAGAATCGCGAGGAGATGCGGTCCTCCATCGAGCAGGAGTCGCTCCGCGGCTCGTACGCCGACTCCGAGGGCAGGATGCCCTCGCGCGCGGGCGTGTAGCGCCGCCGCCGTTGGACGATCGGAGGCAGGACGCGTCCGAGGGACGCGTCCTGCCTCCGCGTGCGCTCGTCACCCTCGTCCGGGTTCCCGCCCCGCCCGTCCGGCCCCTGTCCCCGCCGCCGCTCCCGCCCGGCTCCCACGTCCGGCCCCGTCGCGCTCCCGGCCCGGCCTCACGCCCGGCTCCCCCGTCCCGGTCCCGGGTTCCGTTCCGCCCGGAGACGCGTCATGACAAGGTGACCAGGGCCGGGTGTCTCGGGTCGTCGACGCGGACGACCACGTCCGCGACCTCCGCCGGGGTCACCTCCTCCTCGTAGCGCGCGTAGGCGGGCAGCGTCCAGCGCTGCTCGTCCGGGGTGCGCCGGGCGAGCGCGCCCGGTGAGAGCCGCAGATGCACGGTCAGCTCGAACGGCAGCCCCCGGCCCAGCAGCAGGGGTCCGGCCAGCAGCAGCACCCCGCCCGGGGGAACCGTGACGTAGGGCGCGCGGGTGGCCCTGTCGACGACGCTGTCCCACAGCGTGGGCAGTACCTTCCCCGACCGCCCGGGGTCGAGCGGTCTCAGGACCTCCCTGGCCAGCCCCCCGTAGTCGAACCACTCGGCGTAGAAGGAGTCCGGGTCGGTCCGGCCGTACTCGAAGCGGAGCGAGGCCGGGCGCAGGAAGTCGGCGGTGGAGACCCGGAGCACCTCCCTGCCGCGGAGCCGGAGCGGGTCGGCGAGCGCGTCGGCGAGGTTCTCCGGCCGCGCCGCCGGAGCCCCGTCGAGCGCGACGCGCACCCAGGAGTCGCGGGGTCGCGCGGCCACCCGGTCAGCGAGTTCCTCCACCAGCGACGACGGGGAGATCGGCCTTATGTTCACCCCACCATCCTGGCCGACGCGCGCCCGCCTCCGGCCGGGGCCGGTCAACCATCATGGCCGGGTCAAGGTCGGACGTGATGCCGATCAAATATCGGTCTGTCCGGGTTGTCCTGCCGCTACGGGCGGTAACGATCCATATGGATCGACGGCTCGGCCGTGACTGGGCGTCGGCCTCCTGGTCGCGTCACGTCCATGTCGGCGCGATCCGGTAGTTGGCGTGATCTTCACGTCTTTCCGCAACCAAGATCACGGCACGTTACGCACGGAGACAGTGATGTCAGGAGGATTTCAGTGATCAAGCGCGGTAAGCCGACCAAGAACGGCCAGGTCAAGCTGACTTTCAGCATAACGGAGAGCCCGACCGTCGGAGGAGTCTCGCTGGTCGGCGACTTCAACGACTGGGACCCCTATGCCCATCCCATGCAGCGCAGGGACGACGGCACCTACCAGGTGAGCCTGATGGTCCCCGCACGGCAGCCCATCCGCTTCCGCTATCTCGCGGACGGCGGCGTGTGGTTCGACGACGCGGACGCGGACCACCACGACGAGCACGGCGGCCGGATCAACCCCGCGGACGTCCAGGAGGCGCCGGAAGGCCCCGGCGCGGCGCGCGGTACCGTCGGCAAGCCGATGCGGCAGACGCTCTCGGCCGGGCAGCCGGTCTCGGCCTCGGTGGCCGCCTCCTAGTATCTCGGTGACCGCTCGTAGGACGGGATCCCCTTCGCGGGGCAGACCGTTCCACCGTCTCCGCGATCAGCGTGACGGTCCGCCCCGTCCCCTCCCGGCAGGGACACGGAAGGGGCGGGCCGCCCCGCGGGAACCCTGGGGCGAACCCGCCGGACCCCGGGCGGGGGGAGACCGCTCACCGCGAAACCCGGCACGTGTCGTGCGGGCCGTCAGGTCTCGCGGCGGAGACCGTTCGCCGCATCGGATCCTCACGCGTGCCGGCCGAGCGCGCCGAGGGCCTCCCTGGCGAGTTGCAGTTCCTCTCTCGGCCGGACCACCAGCACGGGCACGGACGCGCCGGGCGCGCTGACCGTGCCGTCGGCGTCGAGGTCGGTACGGGCGGGCGGCTCGACACCGAGCAGCGAGAGCCTGCGGCAGACGGCCTCGCGGACCTCCGGCTGGTCCCAGCCGATCTCCCCGGTGAACACGAGCGCGTCGAGCCGGTCCAGGCTCGTCGCGGCGGCGGCGATCTCCCGGCTCACCCGGTGCTCGAACACCTCCAGGGCCAGCGCGGCGGCGGGATCCCCGGAGGCGACGAGTTCCCGGGTGTCGCCCGACTTGCCGTCCGAGAGCCCGAGCAGTCCCGACCGGTGTTCCAGGCCCTCGCGCAGCTCGTCGAGCGTGAGCCGGGAACCGGACAGCAGCCACAGCAGCATGCCGGGATCGACGCTCCCCGACCGCTTGCTCATCGGGACCCCCTCCAGCGGGGTGAACCCCATCGAGGTGTCCACACTGCGCCCCTCGCGGACGGCGCACACCGATGAGCCTCCGCCGAGATGGGCCAGCACCACCCGCAGGGTTCCTTCGGGCCGCTCGAGCAGCTCCGCGGCCCGTCCCAGCGCCCAGGCGTACGACAGGCCGTGGAAGCCGTAGCGGCGCAGGCCGTATCGGCTCCTCCACTCGGCGGGCAGCGCGTAGGTGGCCGCGGCGGCGGGAAGTCCCGCGTGGAAGGCGGTGTCGGGGCAGAGCACGTGCGGGACGTCGGGCAGCCTGCGCCGGGCGGCCTCGACGAGCGCGAGGGCGGGCGGCACGTGCAGCGGGGCGAGGTCGGCGTACTCCCGTACCGCCTCCAGCACGCCGTCGTCCACGACCGCCGGCTCGCGTACGGCCTCGCCTCCGTGGACGAGGCGGTGGCCGACGGCGGCGAGGCCGGTGCCGGGGGCGGCGTCGAGGAATTCCGCGATCGCCCGCTCGGCCGCTCCGGGGTCGGGGCTCTGCTCGCTGTGCTCGGTGCGCAGGACCTGTCCGTCCCGGACGAGGTGAAGTTGGAGGCTCGACGATCCCGCGTTGACGGTGAGCACCGCCGGATCAGTGGTTCCCATCCCCCAGGCGTGCCCGGGGGCGGGCAGGGCAAACGGTGCCCGCCACGGGTCCTCGCCCGTCACTCCGCGTGGGCGTCCGGGGGGAGGGCGTCGAGGCCCGTTCGACCGCGCCGAACTGGGAGGACGACGTCCGGGCCAGGTGGCGGGAACAGGTCGCGGCGTCCGGTCACCGGCCTTCCTGACCACCGGCTGTTCGTAATCACTTGTTGAACTGTCATGAGCCACGGGCGTACGGTGGGGCCAGTGGCACCCGTCCTTCGTACGGCTCCCGACAGGGCGCTGTCGCCAACTGCCGTAGACAGCGGGGCGATATGACTCGACTATCCGTCACTGTGGACACGCATCCGCACTTCTCCGTGGTGACCCTGATCGGCGATCTGGACAAGTCATCGGCACCTCTGCTGGAGGAGAGGCTCGCGGACTTCATGAGGCGCGGCCACGTCTGCCTCGTCGTCGACACGACGGGGCTGGGATTCTGCGACTCCACGGGCATCTGGGTGCTGCTGACGAGCCTGCGGCGCGCCTACGAGCGAAAGGGCTGGCTGCGCCTCGTCGGCGTGCACGGATTTCTCGGCCGCCTGCTCGACCTGACCAGGTTGAGAGAGGCGTTCCCCATCGACTCCACCGTCGAGGAGTCACTGCGCGAGGTATCCGACGGGGTCGTCCCCGTCTCGCGCTGATCCCGATCGCCGGTGGCGTGCGGAGGTCCTGGACGAAGACATCCGGAAGGGGCGGTCCTGGACGAAGACACCGGAAGGTGGGTACGGCGGCACCCGCCCCCGTAGGAGGCCGGCGGTTCCGGCAGCGGGCGAGAGGGCCGCTGCCGGGTGCCGGAGGCGGATCAGTCGCGAGCGACCAGGCGGACGAACTCCTCGAACGAGAACCGGCCGTCGCCGTCGGAGTCGCCGTTCTGGTTCAGCGACCCGATGGCCTCGGCGGGCAGGGCGGGGAAGTGCTCGCCGAACTCGCTTTCCGTGATGAACCCGTCGCCATCGGTGTCGATGGCCGCGAACGCCTGCCTGAGCTCCGCCAACCGCTCCCCGTTGGGCTCTGTCGACATGGGACCCACCTCTCTCAACGACCCGCACTTCGATCAGCAGACAACTTACGGGAGGGAGCCCCCGTCCAGCCAAGCGACCCCATATAACACGTTTTATCATCGAAAATCCCTTTTAAGGCTCATCCTCGGCCCGCGCCTAGACTTCGAGCATGATTCGCCCCGCAACGCCGGACGACGTCCCGGCGATCATCGACATGATCCGCGGACTCGCGGAGTACGAGAGAGCGCTGGACAAGGTCGAGACCACCCCCGGCATGCTCCACGAGGCGCTCTTCGGCCCCTCACCGAGCGTGTTCTGCCACATCGCCGTCGACGGGGAGAGGATCGCCGGGTTCGCGATCTGGTTCGTCTCCTACTCGACCTGGCTCGGCACCCACGGCATCTATCTCGAGGACCTCTTCGTCCACCCCGAGCACCGGGGTGGCGGGTACGGCAAGAAGCTGCTCGCCACGCTGGCGGGCATCTGCGTGGAGCGCGGCTACGGCCGCTTCGAATGGTCGGTGCTCGACTGGAACACCCCGGCCATCGACTTCTACCGGGCGATCGGCGCGGAACACATCGACGAATGGGACAGGTACCGGCTCTCCGGCCCCGCGCTGGAGAAGGTCGCGGCGGGAAGCACGCGGTAGCCGTACCGGGAAGCGGTAGCCGTACCGGGAAAGGAATTCGTCCCGGGCCCGCCCTCACGGCGAAGACCGGCCGGAACACCCTTCCGGCCGGTCTTCCGTCCTGTCGTACGGCGTTCTCCCGTCTCCAGGGAGCCCGCGCGCGAAAACCCCGCCGGGACACGCTCCGGCCGTGAACCTTTCATCTCACGAAACCCCCGCACACCCGCCCTGAACTGGTACGACGAGCCGTTGCCGCAATGCGGGAGAAACACTCCGTTTACACCCCGGGATCGGCGACCTAGAGTCCGTCTCGCGTGAGCGCCTCACCGCCATTGATCAGCGACTCGTCACCCCTCGAAAGGGAGGGTAATTCTGTGAGTAAATGGCGAAGTATGGCTGTCGCCGGTGTGGTCACGTTCATGACCGCGCTCCTTGCCGTCGTCCTCGTTCCCCTGCCGGCCTCGGCGCACGGCGCCATGATGACGCCCGGCAGCCGGACCTTCTTCTGCTGGCAGGACGGTCTCTCCCCGCAGGGGAACATCGTGCCGATCAACCAGGCGTGCTCGGCGGCGGTGGCCCAGAGCGGGGCCAACTCGCTGTACAACTGGTTCAGCCTGCTGCGGTCCGACGGGGCCGGGCGAACCCGCGGGTTCATCCCCGACGGCCAGGTGTGCAGCGGCGGCAACCCCGGCTACAGCGGGTACGACCTCCCGAGCCCCAACTGGCCGGTGACGCACCTGACCTCGGGCGCGTCCATCCAGTTCAAGTACAACAAGTGGGCCGCGCACCCCGGCTGGTTCTACCTCTACATCACCAAGGACGGCTGGAACCCCAACCGGGCGCTGACCTGGGACGACCTGGAGAGCGAGCCGTTCCACACGGCCGACCACCCGCAGAGCGTCGGCTCTCCGGGCACCAATGACGCCCACTACTACTGGAACGCCAGGCTCCCGTCGGGCAAGTCCGGCCGACACATCATCTACTCGGTGTGGAAGCGTTCCGACAGCGCGGAGACGTTCTACAACTGCTCCGACGTCGTCTTCGACGGCGGCAACGGCGAGGTGACCGGCGTCGGCCGGACGGGCAACGACCCGACCCCGACCCCGACGCCCACCCCCACCGTGACGCCGACGCCCGGACCGACGCCGACGCCGACGCCCGGACCCGGCGCGTGCGCCGCCACCTACCGGACCGTCAGCACCTGGACGGGCGGCTTCCAGGGGGAGGTGACCGTGAGAAACACGGGCACGGCCGCCTTCAACGGCTGGACGGCGAGATGGACGCTCAACAGCGGCAGCACGGTGAACAGCCTGTGGAGCGCCACGCACACCACATCCGGGTCCACCGTCACGGCCAAGAACGTCGAATGGAACCGGACGATAGCGGGTGGCGCTTCGACCACCTTCGGATTCACCGGAACGGGAACCAGCGGCTCCCCCTCCGTCACCTGTAGCAGCCCCTAGCGCGACGCGGTCCCCGCCGGTACGTACCGGCGGGGACCGACGCGCGCCCGTCTCCGTCCCCGCCCCGCACCATTCCCGTCCCGCACCGGCGGAACGGAAAGACCGCCGGACCACCGCCTCCCCACGGCCGCCGCGCCCTCGCGAAAGGGCGGAAGGGAGTCCCGTGCCGCCCACCACGAAGCTCGCTCCACTGCTGGGTCTCGTCTCGCTCGGAGCGGCGGCGGCCCTGATCGTGGCGGCCTGCGCCGGCCGGACGCCGGAGGGCGGGCACGCCGTGGCGCACCCGCCCTCCTCGCCCTCCCACAGCGCCGTCCCGGCATCCCCGGCGTCCTCGCCCCCCACGCCCGTTCACGCGACTTCCAAGCGCGACACCACCGCCAAGGCCTCCGCGAGGTGCCGGGCGACGGTCACCCTGGTGGAGTCATGGCCGGGTGGCTACCGGGGCGCCGCGACGATCAGCAACACCACCGACCAGCCGATGCGTGACTGGTACATCCAGTGGATGCAGCCGCGCGAGGCGACCTTCAGGCAGTCCTGGAACGGCACCCACATGCAGAGCGGTCCCGTCGCGATGATCCATGCTCCTGTGGAGAAGCCGTCGCTGCCGCCGGGGGAGACCGTCTCCGACATCGGCTTCGTGGGAGCCGCCGCCACTCCCCCGACCTTCACCGAGATCACCTGCGGCTGACGGGACCGGCACGGCCCGAGCAGGGCCGGCCGGTCCGATCCGGTGTCAGCGCTTGGCGTAGCGCTGCTTGAAGCGCTCGACGCGCCCGGCCGTGTCGACGACCCGGCTGCGCCCGGTGTAGAAGGGGTGGCTCGCCGAGGAGACGTCGACGTCGACCACCGGGTAGACGTTGCCGTCCTCCCACTCGACGGTCTTGCGGCTGCCGACGGTCGAACGGGTCAGGAAGGCGAAACCGGCACTCGGGTCGCGGAAGACGACCGGGCGGTAGTCGGGGTGGATGCCCTTCTTCATGGCTATCTGTCCTCTCGGAACGGAACGTGCTGGCGGACGATCGGGTCGTACTTGACGAGGGTGAGCCGGTCGGGGTCGTTACGCCGGTTCTTGCGGGTCACGTAGGTGAAACCGGTGCCCGCGGTCGACCTCAGCTTGATCACTGGGCGCACCTCGTTCCTGGCCACGGTCGGCTCCTCTCGGGTTGGCGGGTCGCACGATGCCGATGATAACGGTTTTCATTCGCCGGACATTCCCGGGTGCGGGACGACGGCCGTGCGGGCGTCACCCCCCGGTAACCTCCCGTCCATCCGCCCCCTGTTCGCTGTGATCCATGCCGTGGCCGGAAACCGAGATCGTCGGATCGGACGTCAGCCCTCCCGTCACCGTGTACGGCACGGTGGACAGGAGTCCCGACGGGGAGCTCGCCCACGAGGGCAACAGGGTCCCCGACATCGTCGCCCTGGACCACCGGCGGCTGGTGGTCGCCTGGCGGGCCGGGGTCCGGGACGCGCGGGACCCGGCGCCGACCGACCAGGGCTCCATCATGTACGCCCGCTCGCAGGACGGCGGCCTGACGTGGACGGTGGGCACGCTCGCCGCCGCCACCGCGACGACCCGCTACCACTACGTGATCCTCCTCAACGACGCGGGCACGCTGTACGCGCTGCTCGGCGTGATCTCCGTCGACCGCGACCGCGACAGGGAAGGCGAGGTCGACGGCTTCCCCACCTCGCTGGCCGTCAGGAGGAGCACCGACGGCGGCCGTACGTGGACCGCCTTCCCCGTCACCGTCGACGTGCCGGACAACGCCAGGGGCGTGGTCGTCGCGGGCAGGCCGCTGCGGTTCGGCGGTGTGTGGCTGGTGCCGTACTGGCGGCACTCGGGCGGTACGAACAAGGCGGGCGTGCTGCGCTCGGCCGACCTGGTGACCTGGACCTCCGGCGGGATCGCGGAGAACCCGCCGGGGGTGGCGGTCGAGGAGCCGCAGATCGCGCTCTCCCAGGACGACCCCGGGACGCTCGTGATGGTGACCCGCGCCCTGGACCTGAGGAGCGGGACCTCTGCGGCGGCGCGCGACGCCCGCTACCGCTCGGGAGCGGCCCACAGCGCCACGGCGACCAGCACCGACGGCGGGCTGACGTGGTCCCCGCTGAGGCTGGACACGGACCTGCCCAACTACTACGTCAAGACGTTCTTCACGCGCGATTCGGCGGGCCGCCACCTGGCCATCTTCAACACGCTGGCCGGGCCGTTCACCGGCTCCTCGGCGAGCAAGCCCGACCAGTATCGTGAGGTGCTCTACTACAAGGTCCGGCGGCCCGGCGAACCCTGGGAGCCGGCGCGGCTCTTCGCCGACGGCCCCCGGCTGACGAGCGGCGCGGCCCGGGGGTGGGACGTCTACCCCAGCGCCGACGAGTACGAGCCCGGCCGGTTCTTCGTCGTCTGGGAGCACAACCAGACCAACATCAAGGTCGCCAGGCTCGACATCTCCCGTCCCGTCTCCGGCGCGCCCCTCGCCGAGGGTGACTGGACCACGGGCGCGAACGCGAGGGGCTGGACGCTGGGCGGCGGCGCGCGGATCGCGGGCGGCGGGCTCCGGCTCGCGAGCACCGGCACCGCGGCGTGCCGGGCGTCCTTCCCCCTCGACGCCTCCAAGGGATGCGACTTCACCCTGGAGTTCCGCGGCCGGGTGGACGACGACAGCGCGCTCGACCCGCGTACCGGAAACGGTGTGTGCCTCGGCGCGAAGGTGGCCAACGGCGCCAGGCGGCTCATGCTGACCGTGCAGCGCAGCGGGGTCTGGACGATGCGCAAGGGCTCCGCCGTCTGGGAGAAGGTCTACTCGCTGGACACGGCCGGCCGCACGGCGACCTGGAGGGTACGGGTGGACAGCGCGGGAACGGCCCGGCTGTTCAGGGACGGCTCCGACACCGGGGCGACCTGGGTGATCCAGGACAGCAGGGAGAGTCCCCAGCTCACGCACTGGGTGACCGGCACCCCCGGCGGCAACGCGGCCGGGGCGACCGTCGAGTGGACCCGGCTGACCCCCGCCTTCGAGGTACTGCCCTGACGTCGCGGCTCCCGGTGCGGCCGCGGCGGGAGCGCACGGTTCTTTTCCTGCTCTCAGGTGATTCGTCCCTTCGGCTCTCCGGCCCTCCAGGGGGGTGAGGCGGTAGCTTGGAGACCGCCATCACAGAGGAAGAGAGATCGTGACCACGTCTATTCATCAGCGGATCGCCGAAGAGCTGGGTGTGCGCGAGCGACAGGTGAGTGCGGCGGTGGACCTGCTCGACGGCGGGGCCACCGTGCCGTTCATCGCCCGCTACCGCAAGGAAGCCACCGAGATGCTCGACGACACGCAGTTGCGCACGCTGGAGGAGCGGCTGCGCTACCTGCGGGAGCTGGAGGAGCGGCGCACCGCGATCCTGGAGTCCATCCAGGGCCAGGGCAAGCTCGACGACACCCTGCGGGCGCAGATCCTGGCGGCCGACTCCAAGGCCCGCCTGGAGGACATCTACCTTCCGTACAAGCCCAAGCGGCGGACCAAGGCGCAGATCGCCAGGGAGGCGGGGCTCGAACCGCTCGCCGACGGCCTGCTGGCGGACCCGTCCGTCGACCCGCGGGCCGCGGCGGAGGCGTTCGTCGGCGAGGGGGTGGCCGACGCGGCCGCCGCGCTGGACGGCGCCCGCGCGATCCTGGTCGAGCGGTTCGGCGAGGATGCCGACCTGGTCGGCGAGCTGCGCGAGCGGATGTGGACGAAGGGCCGCCTCGTCGCGGCGGTCCGCGAGGGCAAGGAGGAGGAGGGCGCCAAGTTCTCCGACTACTTCGACTTCGCCGAGCCGTTCACCAAGCTGCCCTCGCACCGGATCCTGGCGATGTTCCGCGGTGAGAAGGAGGAGATCCTCACCCTCACCCTGGAGCCCGAGCAGGAGCCCACCGGCACCTACGAGGGCCGCATCGCGCACCACTTCGGCATCTCCGACCAGGGACGGCCCGCCGACGCGTGGCTGGCCGACACGGTCCGCTGGGCCTGGCGCACCCGCGTCCTCGTCCACCTCGGCATCGACCTGCGGATGCGCATGTGGCAGGCCGCCGAGGAGGAGGCGGTGCGCGTGTTCGCCGCGAACCTGCGCGACCTGCTGCTCGCCGCGCCCGCCGGGAGCCGCGCGACCATGGGGCTGGACCCCGGGCTGCGCACCGGGGTGAAGGTCGCGGTGGTCGACGCGACCGGCAAGGTGCTGGCCACCGACACCATCTACCCCCACGAGCCGCGCCGCCAGTGGGACCAGTCGCTGGCCACCCTCGCCGCGCTGGCGAAGAAGCACGACGTGGAGCTCGTCTCGATCGGCAACGGCACCGCCTCGCGCGAGACCGACAAGCTCGCGGGCGAGCTGGTGAAGCTGGTTCCCGGGCTGACCAAGGTCGTGGTGTCGGAGGCCGGGGCCTCCGTCTACTCCGCCTCCGCGTTCGCCTCGCAGGAGCTGCCCGGCATGGACGTGTCGCTGCGCGGCGCCGTGTCGATCGCCAGGCGGCTCCAGGACCCGCTGGCCGAGCTGGTCAAGATCGATCCCAAGTCGATCGGCGTCGGCCAGTACCAGCACGACCTCGCCGAGACCAAGCTCTCCCGCTCCCTCGACGCCGTGGTGGAGGACTGCGTGAACGCGGTCGGCGTCGACGTCAACACCGCCTCGGCGCCGCTGCTCACCCGCGTCTCCGGCATCGGCTCCGGGCTCGCGGAGAACATCGTCCAGCACCGCGACGCCAACGGCCCGTTCCGCTCCCGCAAGGCGCTGAAGGAGGTTCCCAGGCTCGGCCCGAAGGCCTTCGAGCAGTGCGCGGGCTTCCTGCGCATCCGCGGCGGCGACGACCCGCTCGACACCTCCAGCGTGCATCCGGAGGCGTACCCGGTGGTGCGGCGCATCCTGAAGAGCACCGGCGGCGACCTCGCGTCCCTGATCGGCAACGACACGGCGCTGCGGGCCCTGCGCCCGCAGGATTTCGTGGACGACACCTTCGGCCTGCCGACCGTCACCGACATCCTCGCCGAGCTGGAGAAGCCGGGCCGTGACCCGCGTCCCGCCTTCAAGACCGCGACCTTCAAGGAGGGCGTGGAGAAGCTCTCCGACCTCACGCCCGGCATGCTGCTGGAGGGCGTGGTCACCAACGTCGCCGCCTTCGGCGCGTTCGTCGACGTCGGCGTGCACCAGGACGGCCTGGTCCACGTGTCGGCGCTGTCGCACACCTTCGTCAAGGACCCGCGCGAGGTGGTCAAGCCCGGCGACATCGTCCGGGTGAAGGTGCTCGACGTCGACATCCCGCGCAAGCGCATCTCGCTCACCCTCCGGCTGGAGGACGACGTCAAGCCCTCAGGCCCCCGAGGGCCGCGCGACCAGCAGGGCGGCGGGCAGCGCCAGGGCGACGGCGGCGGCAGGCGCGGTGGCGGGCAGGGCGGCGGGCAGGGTCGCGGCGGGCAGGGCGCACAGGGCGGGCAGGGCCGCGGCGACCGGCAGCGCCAGGAGGGCGGCGGCCGGCAGCGCAACGCGCCGAGCGGCGCGATGGCCGACGCGCTGCGCCGCGCCGGGCTCGACGGCTCCGGAGGCAAGCGCTAGGCACCCGTCGCGCACCCAGCCGCGCACCCGCACGGGACACACCGCCCCGTGCGGGTGCGCGGATCGGGTGCCGCGACGACAGCGGGCACCCGAGCGGCATCGGGACCGGCAGGGCCACCGCCTTCGCGCGGCGGTGGCCCTGCCGGTGACCCCCGAGCCCTCCCGTCCGGCCGGGTTCACCTGGACCGGGTCACCGTACGAATGCCAGGCGCGTGGAGCCCCCGCCGCCGACCGGTACCCGGCGCCGTGTCGCCGGCGCGGGAACGGCGGCCGGTGGCACCGGCCACGCTCACCGGGGGCGGCGGCCCCGGCGGAAGGCGGAGACGGCGAGGACGAGACCGACGACGAGGGTGGCCAGGCCGATCCAGAACCACTCCCGCGCACCGCTCATGGAGCTGCCGCCCACGTAACCGAGACCCTGGAGCGCCCAGAGGCCGCCCGCCAGCACGAGCAGGACGCCGAGGCCGATCGGAAGCCAGGTCTTCATCGCTCACAGGTCCTTCGTGGTGCGCGGGTCGTGGAACTCGGAGGCGAGGAGGCCGAACAGCGCCTCGTCGAGGAAGGACCCGGCCACCCAGGCGTGCCTGCGGAGCGTGCCCTCGCGCCGGAAGCCGGTCTTCTCGGCGGCGGCGATCATCGCGCTGTTGGTGGCCAGCGTCTCCAGGCCCAGCCGGTGCAGTCCGCGGATGCGGAAGGCGTAGTCGCACAAAAGCCTCAGCGCGTCGGGGGCGTAGCCGTGGCCGCGCGCCTCGGGAAGCAGCGAGATGCCCAGGTGCCCGTTGCGGTTGAGGGTGTCGATCCCCCAGACGCTGCCGGATCCGAGCAGATCCCCGGAGAGGGACTGGATGGCGAAGCCGACGTTGGCCGGATCGGCCTGGCGCCGCTCGTAGTGGGCGATGACCTGGTCGATCGTCTCGGGAACCCAGGGCGCCGTGGTCGCCCCGGCCGCCGTCTCCACGTCGTCGTTCAACCGGTGGAGCGGGACCAGGTCCTCCTTGGTGATGGCCCTGAGCAGGACCCTGTCTCCACGAAGCATGAGTGAAACCCCACTGTCGATCGGCGGGCGGCGCGCGCGAGGGCTCGCCACGTACCGGACATCACACCATACGAAAAGTCGGAAAGAACACTGAATAACGTCACGCCGCGGATGGTCGGGACGCCGTCCCGCCACGGGCGCGGAGCCCCGCACGCGGCACCGGGTCACCGGGCGCCGAGGCCGGCACGGCGCCGGGCCCTGTGATCCGGTGCCGCACGCGCCTCTCCGATCGCCGTCCCGGAATTCTCTGACAGGAGCTCCTGACAGCAAGGCCTCGTGGAACGTTCCTTTCAGGGGTTCCACCGTAAATAAACTTTCCTTTTTACCGCCAGTTCACAGCGCTCCGCACAATCCGGGACCCGAAGCCGTGACGCTTTTTTTACTCCTTGTATTGACTTGAGAATGAAGGCTGGCCTAAGGTCCCGGGCAAGCGAGACCTTGCCGTGAAGGGACCCCCCATGACTCGCTTCCCCTGACGCCGGACGGCGGCGGGCGTGGTGATCGCGCTCGCCCCGTCGCCCTGACCACACCCCGTCACGAGTGTGGGGCGCACTGGCCGCCCCCGCCCGTGAAGGCTCCCGTTCTCCCTGCCGTATCCGTCGCGGCAGGGCCCAGGACGCGCCGAGCGAGCGCGTGCCGCCGCAGGGCGGGCCCGCCCCCGGGCCACCGTGCGGCCGCTCGCGGAAAGCACGCTCGCCGCGTCCGGCACCACCCGCATGTCACCCCCTGATACGGGTCGTGACGTCACGCACGCGTCGCGTCCCCACCGGGGCGGGGCGTCACCCGTACGTCACTCCCCAAGACGGAAGGAAATCCGCGCATGGACACCGGACAGTCGCCTCGCCGACGCCGTCGCATGTCGCTTCCCACCACCCTCGGCGGGATGTTCACCGTCGTCGTCCTCGCCCTCGCCGGCGTGACGACCGCGACGCCGGCCGCCGCCGCCACCGGGCAGATCACCGGCATCGGCGGCAAGTGCGTCGACGTCGCCGCGGCCAACACGGCCAACGGCACCCCCATCCAGCTGTACGACTGCAACGGCAGCGCGGCACAGCAGTGGACCCGCAACGGCGACGGCACCGTGCGCGCCCTGGGCAAGTGCCTGGACGTCACCGCCGCCTCCACCGCCAACGGAGCGCAGATCCAGCTGTACGACTGCAACGGCACCGCCGCCCAGCAGTGGACCTACAGCGCGGCCCGGGATCTCGTGAACCCGGCCGCCAACAAGTGCCTGGACGCCACCGGCCAGTCCAGCGCCAACGGCACCCGCCTGCAGATCTGGACCTGCACCGGCACCGCCAACCAGAAGTGGAACGCCCCGAGCGACGGCGGCGGCAACCCGCCCACGGACCCCCCGCCGGCCGGCAAGATGGCCGGAGCCCCGTACCTCTACATGGGCTGGGGCAACCCGCCGAGCCCGGCGACGATCATGAGCACCACCGGCGTGAAGTCCTTCACCATGGCGTTCATCCTGTCCGGCGGCGGCTGCACCCCGCGCTGGGACGGCTCCAGGCCGCTGACCGGCGGCACCGACCAGGCCGCGATCAACCAGATCAAGGCCGCGGGCGGCAGCGTGCAGGTCTCCTTCGGCGGCTGGTCGGGCAACAAGCTCGGCCCGAACTGCTCCACCCCGGCCGCCTACGCCGGCGCGGTGCAGCAGGTCATCAACGCCGTCGGCCCGGCGGTCGTCGACTTCGACATCGAGAACAACGACGAGTTCGAGAACTACACCGTCCAGGACCGCATCCTCAACGGCCTGAAGATCGTCAAGCAGAACAACCCGAACGTCAAGATCGCCGTCACCTTCGGTACCGGGATCAACGGCCCGAGCTCGACCGGTGTCCGCCTGATCAACCAGGCCAGGGCGCTCAACGTCCCGATCGACAACTACACGATCATGCCGTTCAACTTCGGCGCCTCGAACATCTACAACGCCACCGTCAGCTCCGCCGAGGGCCTGAAGAACGCGCTCAAGGCCGCCAACGGCTGGACCGACGCGCAGACGTACGCCCGGATGGGCATCTCCGGCATGAACGGCCTCTCCGACCAGGGCGAGCTGACGACCGTGGCGGCCTGGACCCAGATCCGCGACTGGGCCAGGTCCAAGGGCCTGACCCGCCTGGCCTACTGGGCGGTCAACCGCGACCGCCCCTGCCCCGGCGGCGACGCGGGCTCCGAGTGCAGCGGCATCTCCCAGCCCAACTGGGAGTTCACCCGCATCACGGCCGGCTTCTAGCCCGTGACGCCCCCTTCCAGTCCTTCCAGCTTCCAGCGGACACCGGATCGAAAGGAACAGCCGATGATCTCCACCAGCCCGGTGCCCCTTCCCGGCCCCCGCCCCTCGCGGAGCCACTCACAGGGCCGCTCACAGGGCCGCTCGCGGACGCGGCGCGCGCGGCTCGGCGGCCTCCTGGCCGCGACGCTCCTCGCCCTCGGCTCCGCCACGCTCGTCCCCTCCCCGGCGGGCGCCCAGGCCACCGCCGCGCGGAGCACCGCCGCCCAGCCCGCCGCCCAGCGGGCCCTGGCGGCGCCCGCCCCCGGCCCCCTCGTGTGGTCGGACGAGTTCAACGCCGCCTCCGGCACCGGCCCCGACACCACCAAGTGGCGCCGGGACGTCGGCGGCGGCGGCTGGGGGAACAACGAGCGGCAGTACTACACGGACGGCAACGGGAACATCGCCCACGACGGCGCGGGCAACCTGGTCATCACCGCGCGCAAGGGCAACCCCGCGGGACTCGGCTGCTGGTACGGCTCGTGCGAGTACACCTCCGGCAAGCTGACCACCGCCGCGACCTTCACCCGCGCCTACGGCCGCTTCGAGGCGCGGATGAAGCTCCCCCGGGGCAAGGGCATGTGGCCCGCGTTCTGGATGCTGGGCACCGGAGGGGCCCAGTGGCCCGCCAACGGCGAGATCGACATCATGGAGAACGTCGGCAGCGTCCCCGGGCAGGTGCTCGGCAGCCTGCACGGCCCCGGCTACTTCGGGGCCAACCCGCTGAGCGGCAGCTACAACCTCCCCGCGGGCCAGGCCTTCGCCGACGCCTTCCACACCTTCACCGTCGACTGGGAACCCGGCGCGGTGACCTGGTACGTCGACGGCGTCCAGTACTCCAGGAAGACCCCCGCCGACACGCGGGGCAACCCCTGGGTCTACGACCACCCGTTCTTCATGATCCTCAACCTCGCCGTCGGTGGTAACTGGCCCGGCTCGCCCGACGCCTCCACCACCTTCCCCCAGCAGCTCACCGTCGACTACGTCCGCGTCTACGCCCCGCCCAGCGGCGGTGGCCGTACGGGACAGATCACCGGTATCGGCGGCAAGTGCGTCGACGTCGCCGCCGCCTCCACCGCCAACGGCACCCCCATCCAGCTGTACGACTGCAACGGCACCGGCGCCCAGCAGTGGACCCTGGGCACCGACGGCACCGTGCGCGCCCTCGGTAAGTGCCTGGACGTCACCGCCGCCTCCACCGCCAACGGAGCGCAGATCCAGCTGTACGACTGCAACGGCACCACCGCCCAGCGGTGGACCTACAACGCCGCGACCCGCGATCTCGTGAACCCGGCCGCCAACAAGTGCCTGGACGCCACCGGCCAGTCCAGCGCCAACGGCACCCGCCTGCAGATCTGGACCTGCACCGGCACCGCCAACCAGAAGTGGAACGCCCCCACCTGACCGACCCCGCCTGATCTGACCTGACCTGGCCTTACCCGGCCTGACCCGGCCCGTCGCGGGCCGGAACCCTCACCCTCGGTTCCGGCCCGCGACGGGCTTCTCCCGTTCGCCGTCGCTCACGACGCGGTGACCGTGTCACCGACCGCGATCGTGCCGAGGGCGCGCGGGATGCCGAGCCTGCCGAACATGACGCCGCGACCGCCCTCGAAGACCCGGGTCCGGTAGCCGGCCAGCACCCGCAGAGGCTCGCCGTTCTTGCGCGCGGAGTCCTGGTCGACGTTGATGATGACGCAGCGCGCGCAGGGCTTGACGAGCTCGATCTCGGCGGCGCCGACGCGCAGCGTGGTCAACGCGTCCTCGCCGTAGGGGCCGAGGCCCTCCAGCACGATGTTGGGCCGGAACCGGTCCATCGGCAGCGGGCCGTCCACGCGCCGGTTCAGGTCGTCGAGGGACTCGCGGGACAGTACGGAGAGCGGGTGGGCGTCGGCGAACGCCAGCGTGCCGCCGCCCCGCGAGGTGGGCCGGGTACCGGCGAAGCGGACCAGGCGGCAGGGCGCTCCGAGGAGGTCGGAGAACCACGCGGCGGCCATCTCTCCCTGGTCCACGCCCTGGCAGGGCTTCCCGTGCACGGTCACCTCCAGCACCGGCCCGTCCACCGGCTCGTGGACCAGGGGCGTCACCGCCCCGGGCGCGCCCACGACGAGCTCCGTGCCGTCGTACGCGGGCCGCAGCGTCGCCAGCCGGGGCAGCTCCCGCTGCGACAGGTGCCGCAGGTCCGGCCGGACCAACATGAACTCGCGGTCGTGCCGCAGCCCCGTCGGTGTCAGCTCGGCGCCGGCCAGTGGGGTGCCGCCCGCGCTTTTGAGCGGGAAAACGTTCAGTTCCACGACGACGGCGACCGCGCTCTCCCCGCCGCGCGCCGCACCCTCCCGCGCGGATCCCTCGCGCGCCGAGCCTTCACCTGGGGATATCTTCCCCGTCCTCGCCGGGGCCGCACCGCGGAAGTCGTGCACCATGTATCGGACGCTAGGACATCCACCCGGGAGAGAGGTCAGAAAGGGGCAGTATCTGACAAAATTTCGTTAGTTTTGCCGCCGACCGTCCGGCGGAAAGGTCAGAGCAGGCGCCTGATGTCGCCGTACGCCCGGTAGAAACCGCCACGCTCGGAGAAGCGGACACCCTCGACGAGATAGCGGGCCCCGGCCTCGCGCACGCCCTTGGGGAACTGCACGTTGCGCCGCACGTCGTAGCCCTCGCTGACCACCCGTACCCGGAGCCGCTCGCCCTCGCGGAAGCACTCCACCACCACGCCGTCGCCGGTGTCGGGGACGGTGTCGAACACCACGGTCTCCAGCGCGGTGGTGGGTTCCACCACCGCCAGCCCGGCGGACGCCTTGACGTCCACGGCCTCGGGGACGGTGCCGTCCTGCGCCGCCCTGATCGCCTCCTCGGTGGCGTCGATGCAGGCCAGGGTGCCGTCGGTGGTCACGATGTAGAGGCGGTCGTCGAGATACTGCATGGAGAAGGCGGAGCCGCAGCCGGTCGCCAGTTTCCACAGGCGCTCGCCGCTGTGGTCGAAGCAGTAGATCGAGGAGTGGTTGTCACCGGCGAAGACGTACCGGCCGCCGGGGGCGGTGGCGCAGGAGAAGACCGTGGCGTCGCAGCGGTAGACCGCCTGGGAGGCGCCGTCCGACTTGCGCAGGCGGTGCACGGCCGAGCGCGAGGTTCCGGCGTAGACCGAGTCGGCCTCCTGCCAGCCGAACAGCACCGCGCCGGTGAGGGGCGTCTCCCAGACCGGCGTGCCGTCGGCCGCGTCGTAGCGGGCCACCCCGGTGGAGTGCCCGTGGTAGACGGCCTCGTCGTCGCAGCGGACCATCCAGGCCGAGTCGCCCCTGCCCTTGCGCGCCCACTGGAACTCGTCCTCGTGGTCGATGGTGGTGATCCGCCCCGCGCGGTCGGAGACGCCCAGCACGCCTTCGTGGATGTCCAGCCAGTAGATGTCGACGTCCTCGGCGATCTCGTACGCGACCCTGGGGACCTTGCCGCCGAGGTCGTAGACCTTGCCGTCGTCGGCGCCCGCGTAGATCCAGAAGTCGTCGCCGACGATGCACTTGACCCCGTCGGGCAGCTTGAAGCGGCCGGTGACGGTACCGCCGTGGGTGACGGTGTAGACGTCGCCGCGCTGGTTGCCGACCCAGCAGCGCTCGGAGTCGACGAAGATGCCGAACGCCGCCGCGCCACTGGCGAAGCGCCACAGCACCGGCGCCTGGGTGGCGGTGGAGCGGGTGCTCTCCACGCTGCGCCGGGTGACCGCGCGGCGCTGGCGCACCCCCTGGACGGCGGGGGCGTAACCCCGGCGGACCTTCTCGTTGATCTTCTTCGCGGCGGCCGCCTCGGCCTTCGCCGCGCTGGCGAACGCCGACGCCTTGGACTGGCCCGACTCGCCGATGCGGCCGTACCTGATCGTCACCTCGGCTCCGTCGACCACGACCTCGTAGAACTTGTGCGAGCTCCCGCCGTCCTCGGACAGTTCCAGGTAAGTGCTCCGCGCGGCCATGCCCCACCTTCTCGGTTGATCGACTTTCCGGGAGCGTAGGGCAGCCATACGACAAATAACGAAAAGTCAGGAAAAGTAGCGGCGAGGGTTGTCGATCAGCATCTGGTCCACCTGCGCGTCGCTCACCCCGGCCTCCCGCAGGGCCGGGAGCACGTCGTCGTGGATGTGGCCGAAGTGCCAGTTGGGCGCGGCCAGCGGTATGCCGTCGTCCCAGGCCGCGCCGAAGTAGTCCATGAAGCACGCGCTGTCGTGGCTGAGCACCATCCGGTCGGCGTAGCCGCGCTCGCAGAGCGCGACGACGGTGGCGACCCGCGACGCCGTGGAGTTGTAGGCGTCCAGCCCGAAGCGGTCCATGCCGAGCGTCGCGCCGGTGTCGGCCAGCCGCATCAGGTGGTCGAGGTCGTTGGAGTCGCCCGAGTGCCCGAGCACGACCTTGGCCGGGTCGACCCCCTCCTTCAGGAACAGGTCCAGGGCGACCAGCCCGCTCCCGGTGGAGGGGTTGGTGTGCACTGTGATCGGCACGCCGGTCCGCAGGTGGGTCCGGGCGACCGCCCGGCAGATCCGCTCGACGCCGGGGGTGAGCCCCTTACTCTCGATCGCGCACTTCAGGAACGCGGCCTTCACCCCGGTGTCGGCGATGCCCTCGACGATGTCGCGGGAGAAGTCCTCGACCATCGGCTCGGGCACGTCCATCATCAGGCCGGGGCCCCGGTGCTCGTACTGGTGCGGGACCTCGTCGAAGGAGTAGATCCCGGAGGCGACGACGATGTTCAGCTCCGGCACCTGGTCGGCCACCCGCCGCACGCGCGGGATGTAGCGGCCCAGTCCCCACACGGTCGGGTCGACGACGGTCCTCACGCCTTTGGCCGCCACCGCCCTGAGCTTGGTGACGGCGTCGGCCACCCGGTGCTCCTCGTCCCACCACGTGCCCCTGCCGTAGTTGTCGACGTGCTCGGGAGAGAGGACGAAGACGTGCTCGTGCATGAGGGTCTGGCCCAGGTCGGCGACGTCGACGGGACCTCTGACGGTGTTCACGACCGGCATGCGCGTCCTCCGGGGGGTGATCCGACCGGCCGACGGTTGCGTACCGAGCGGTCGCTTCCTGAGAAGGTAGGCCGGGGCACCGGGACCGTCAACCTGCCGCGCGGAGCGGGCCGCGCGGAAACGTTCGACCGGGAACGGCCAGTCCGAGCGGACCGCGCGGGAACCTTCGGCCGGGAACGGTCAGGCGCGGGCGGTCGCCGGGAGCGGGCGGTGGACGCGGCCGTGCCTGGCACCGGCCACCAGCCCCAGCATGGCCAGCACCGCCACCTCGAACCCCACCACCAGCCGCTGGATCACCCCGGCGGGGATGTCGTCGTTGGTCAGGTCCACGCCGAGCATCCGCACCACGTACGGGAGGACCACCAGGACCAGCACGCCCAGGGCGGCCAGGCTGAGCAGCCGGACCGGGCGGGCGTACGGGCTGGTCGCGTACCGCCTGGCCAGGAGCAGCCCGGCGACCGGCATCGTGAGGAAGGCCACGAACGCCGCGTACCTGTGGATGCCACCGGACATCGACAGCGGCACGCCGGGCTCGTCGGTCGGGAAGGCGCCGATCAGCAGCATGCACAGACCCCAGGTCCCGACCAGCAGGGCCACCGCGCGATCCTCGCCGCGACGGGCCAGCATGGCCCCGATGATGGTCGCCGCGACGGAGAAGAGCGTGAGCGACAGGGGCAGCAGCCAGCCGTCCGCCTCGAACGCGTACTCGCTGATCACGGTGTGCACCGGATCGAGACCGGTGACCACGTGCAGTCCCAGCATCGTGACGGCTCCCGCGCCGATCGCCGCGTAGCCGCCGAGGATCATCGTGTGCCGCGTGAACGCCTGGCTTCCCATGCCTCAACGATGGCGACGAGCAAGATCACGGAGTATCGGAGACAGCCCCCGGCCGCCCCTGAACGGTCCCGGATGGTCCCCGGGACGAGGTAGTGCCCACCCATCGGGGATATTCCCCGTTATACGCCTCTGAACTGCGCTAAAGCCCGCAAAGGTAGGGCCTTCCCCCTCAGGGTTCCGCCCTCGGGGGCGGGCCGTCCGGAGCACTCGCAGCACGGTGACGTGGCGGGCGGAGACGAGTCAGTGCGGGGATGAGTCGGCGCGGGGAACAAGCCGGCGCGGGTGTGGGCCGGCGGGAGTCACGGGAGGGTTCCGGAGTCGAAGGGCAGGCCGACGTAGTTCTCCGCGAGCGTGGTCGCCGCGGCCTCGGAGGAGGTGACGTAGTCGAGGTGGGAGGTCTGCAGGCGCCGCCCGTAGGGGTCGTCGGCGTCGAAGGTGTGCAGCAGCATCGTCATCCACCAGGAGAAGTGCTGGGCACGCCAGACGCGTTTGAGACAGCCGTCGGAGTACGTGTCCAGCAGTCCGGTGGAGCCCGTCGCGTAGAACTCCGCCAGGGCCGCGGTCAGCAGCCGGACGTCCGCGACGGCCAGGTTGAGCCCCTTGGCGCCGGTGGGCGGCACGATGTGGGCGGCGTCCCCGGCGAGGTAGAGGTTGCCGTGACGCATGGGCTCGGCGACGAACGAGCGCATCGCCGACAGGTCCTTGGAGATGATCGGCCCCTCGGCCAGCGCGAACCCCGGGACCGTCTCCAGGCGGGCCCGCAGCTCGGCCCAGATCCTCTCGTCCGGCCAGTCGTCGAGCGAGGCGTCCGGGGGGACCTGGAGGTAGAAGCGGCTGATCTCCGGGGAGCGCATGCTGTGCAGCGCGAAGCCCCGGTCGCTGTGGGAGTAGATCAGCTCCTCGGACGACGGCGGGACCCGCGCGAGGATGCCGAGCCAGGCGAACGGGTAGTCGCGCTGGAAGACCGACAGGACGCCCTCGGGAATCGACGGCCGCGAGACGCCGTGGAAGCCGTCGCATCCGGCGATCACGTCGCAGTCGAGGCGCTCGCCCTGGAAGGTGAGGTAGGGGTCCTGCTCCAGCGAGTGCAGCGCGACGTCGGGGACGTCGAAGAGGATCTTTCCTCCGTCGGCCAGCCGCCGGGCGATGAGGTCCTTGACGACCTCCTGCTGGCCGTAGACGGTGATGGCCCGCCCGGGGACCAGCTTCTCGAAGGCGATGCGGTGCCCGGCCCCGCCGTAGCGCAGCTCGATGCCGTGGTGCGGAAGCCCCTCCGCGCGCATCCGGTCGCCGACGCCCGCCTCGTTGAGCACGTCCACCGTGCCCTGCTCCAGCACCCCGGCCCGCACGCGCTGCTCGACGTACTCCCTGCTCCGCGCCTCCAGGACCACCGAGTCGATGCCCCGCAGGTGGAGCAGATGGGAGAGGAGCAGCCCGGCGGGTCCCGCGCCGACGATCCCGACCTGAGTTCGCATGCACCGAGCATTCCGTACCGTCCGCCCTCGCATACCGCACCCTTCCGCTCAGCGGAAAACCCCACCCCGCGGGAGCGGCGGTGACCGTGAACGTCCGGCGGGAGCGGGAGGTACGGGAGCCGGAGGCCGGTGGCGGGAAACACCGTCGGCGGGAGACGGCCGCGAGGCGGCCGCGAACGCTCAGCGGGGAGCGGCGGCGAGGTCGCGGGAGAGGGCGGCGGCGGCGGAAAGCACTGCCGACGCCAGCCGTCGCGGATCGGCGGTGTGCCGCCAGGTCACCAGCGACAGCGCCGCCACCACCCGGCCGCCCGCCCCCCGTACCGGCGCCGCGACCGAGCAGGTGCCCACCGACATCTCCTCCTGCGTGCGGGCGATCCCGGTCCTGCGGACCTCCTCCAGCTCGGTACGCAGCCGCGCCGGGTCCACCACCGTGTTCGGCGCGTGCGGGGTGAGCTCCCTGGCGAGCACCCGTTCCACCGTCTCCGGATCCGCGAAGGCCAGCAGGACCTTGCCGACCCCGGTCGCGTGCAGCGGCAACTCCCCCGCCACGCGCGAGACGACCGGCACGGAGGTGGGCCCGCGCAGTCGCTCGAGGTACAGCGCCCGGTCGTCGCGGAGCACCGCGAGCTGCACGTTCTCGCGGGTGGCGGCGTAGAGGTCCTCCATGTACGGCAGGGCGAGCTCGCGCAGCTCCCTCGGCTCCGCGGCCTGGGCGCCGATCTGCCACAGCAGCATCCCGACCCGGTAGGAGCCGTCGGGGAGCCGCTCCATGAACCCGCCCTCCACCAGCTCCCTGACCAGCCGGTGGCCGGTGGCGGGCGGCAGCTCGGCCCGGCGGCAGATCTCGGTGAGCGTCAGCCGCACGTCTCCCGGCAGGAACGCGCCGAGGATGGCCATGACCTTCCCGGTGACCGTGGGCGCCCTCACGCGCCCCAGCCTAGGTCCTGGCCCGCGGATCCCGCCGCGCCGGCCGTGACGGAACCCGGGAGGCGGGACCCGAGGCGGCGTCCAGGGAAGGAGCCCGGGGGCGCGACCCGGGGGACATCCGGGGGACATCCGGGGGACATCCGGGGGACGGAGTCTAGGGAGCGGAACCCAGGCGGGAGGCGAGGACCCCGGCGCGGGCGAGCTGCACCTCGCGGGCCTTCCTCGCGGCGTAGCCCAGCAGCGGCCTGGCCCAGGCGTGCACCACGAGGATGTCCTCGACCTCGGTGCCCCCGTCCTTCTCGTTGAGGGTGAACCGGTAGTCCAGACGCACCCCGCCGGGACTGTCGACCTCACCCTCGACGGTCCGCGGCGTGCTCCGCAACGTCACCTTGATCATGTTGTCGTACTTGACGAGGCCGAAGAACCTGAACCGCTCCACCGAGGTGTAGCGGGTCTCGGCCTCGCCCCGCTCGACGTCCTTGACGGCGACCACCATCGGCGAGAGCCCCACGTAGCTCTGCGGCTGGCTCAGATGGGCGTGGAGCACCTCCGGGGTGTTGCGAACGTGGAAGGTGTTACGCAGAGTGACCTTTGGCATACCATGCCCCCGTTTTAAGATCTTTACTGGGAGACAGTAACGGGTTCGGCCATGTACCAGCGGGCATGTTGCTCACCTCGGGTGAGGGAATCCAGCCTGCGGGGAAGCTCGCGCCGGGAGAACGGGTCGGCGGCGGCGTTGCGGATGTGGATGCCCACCGCGTAGATGTCCCTGACCTCCATGAGAGTGGAGTATCCCGGCCAGGAACGCAGGTCGCTGCCGTACGCGTCGGCGAAGGCGTCCACGTCGGCGGCGGTCAGGCCGAAGCGCCGCTGGCCGTGGTAGGTGTGGACCAGGTCCCACTCGCGGGGGCCGACCGCGACACCGTCCCAGTCGCAGAGCACCACGTGGCCGTCCGTGCAGCGCAGCAGGTTGTCGATCCACGCGTCGCCGTGCAGCAGCACCGGCTCGTCGTCCACGCCGAGGTCCGACCAGCGCTCCGTCAGCTCCGCGATGCGGTCGCGCAGCCAGGCCCGCTGGCAGGAGGTGAGCTCCTCGGACCGGTCCACGGCGCGGCGCACCTCGCACAGCGGGTCGACGAAACGCCGCAACGCCACCGGCGGGACCGGCAGCAGGTGCAGGCTGCGCAGGATCTCGCCCAGCTCCGTGGTGGTGGGGCGGCCGCTGGCCGGAACGTAGTGCCAGAAGGTGACGACCCTGCCCTCGTGCACCACGGGCTGCTCGGAGATCTCGTCGGCCGGGCGCACCGCGGGAAACCCCTGCTCGGCGAGCCAGCGTGCCACCGCGAGGACCAGCGGCAGCCGGGTCAGCGCGTTGGGAGCGGTGGCGATCCTGACCACGATCTCGCTGCGCAGCTTGAAGACGGCGTTGCTGCGCACCCGCAGCAACTCCGCGTCCCTGTGGTCGATGCCGAGGTCCTCGCAGACCTCCCGCAGGACGGTGAACGCCTCTTCGGCGAGCGCGTTCATCAGCCGACCGGTGCCGCGCCGGTGACCAGGTCGTTCAGGCGTCGCACCGCCGCCGCCCTGTGCCTGGTCTGCGGCACCTCCGACAGCAGCGCCCGCGCGCGGTTGAGCACGATGGAGGTGCGGTGTTCCGGCGGGACCTGGAGCAGCGCCTTCTCCGCCAGGTGGCAGGCGTCGTCGATCTTGCCGTCGCGGACCAGGTGCGCGGCCTGGTCGAGCAGGAGGAGGACAGGGTCGATGGCGTACGGCATCGAGGGCCCGGCGGGCCCAGGGTTCCAGTCGACGTCCTCGCCCAGCTCGATCAGGGTGCCGATCCGGTAGAACTGCAGCCGCCGCTCGGAGAAGCGGAACGCCAGGTGGTCGTGGCCCTCGGGGGGCATCCTGGCGAAGATCCGCTCCGCCTCGGCGAGCGCGATCCTGGCGGCCTTGTGCTCACCCATCCGGGCCAGGGCCCGCGCCTCCGCCGCCGCGCCGAGCGCCGCCGGGGAACTGGGCGCGCTGCCGGCGAGCATCCTGGCCTCGCGGGCCAGCCTCACGGTCTCGGCCAGGTCGCCGTAGTAGTAGGGGAGCATCGCCTGCTGCGCCCGGACGAGGGCGCGCAGCCGCACGTCGCCCATGTCGTCGGAGGCGTTGCGCGCGGTGCCGTACCAGGCGTGGGCCTGGCGGGTGTCGCCGAGCTTCATCAGCGCGTCGGCCGACAGCAGCGCCAGCATGACGGTGGCGTTGAGCAGGCGGCGCTGGGCCATCGCGGGCTGGCGGGCCAGCGAGAGCGTCCGGACGTCCGACAGCTCCAGCATGAGCCGGTAGAGCATCGGCAGCGGCGCGCTGCTGATGTACTCGCGCCGGTAGCGCAGCACCTGCTCGTCCAGCCGGTCGAGCTGCTCCTCGGAGACGGTGGCCAGGGCGAGCGTACGGTCCAGGTCCTGGCGGGTCCGCTCGACCTCGGCCAGCAGCCGGCCGGTCATCACGGACTTCGAACCGAGCAGGGCGTGGTGGAACAGCGCCCGCCGCTCGATGTCGTCCTCGGACCGTTCCCGTTCCTCGGTCTGGTACGGCGCGCGAGCCTCACCGCCGGAGACGACCACGACCTTGGTGCCCCCGCCGTCCTCGCAGTAATCTCCGGCCAGGCCCAGTCTTACGGCGTTCGCGCGGTACAGTCGAGCCAGTAGATCGATGGTCTGCGGGCGCGGCCGTGCCCGGTTGTTCTCCCAGGCGTTGAGCAGGTCGATGCTGGCCCGCGCCTCGCCCAGGTCCTGGCGCTCACAGAGCTCCTCCAGTTCCTGCACGGACTGCCTGGCCGACCATCCCCTGGCCAGGCGGTGTGCCTTGAGCAGGCTCGCTCCGCAGCAGCCGTGGATGGCCTGCGCGGTCTGCCAGTGGGTCCACTGCCTGGACGCCGCCTGCTCCCGCCACCGTCGCGCGCACGCGGGGGAATGCTCACCTCGGGCCACGGCACCCCTCCCGGTCGCTGTTTACACAACATTAACAAACACGCACCTCAGCGTAAACGCAGCTGTGCGCGACGCTCCTTTTATTCGCGGTTTCTCCACGGAACATCAGCGACTTTCCGGTCTATTCCACTGTTCCCGAGGGGGGTTGCGGAAGGACCGATTGCCTCAAGTGCCGCAAAACCGCACTCTGCAAAGAAGCAAGTCACGAGTGTCCGCCAGGAGTGATCCGGATGATGGCAGAGCACGGCCAGGGCATCGACCACCTGCGTCGGTTGGCCGCCCAGTTGGAGGCACACGCCTTCCAGGTGCGGCTGAGGTCGGCCGCAGGGCTTTATCCACGGCTTCATGTGATCAACCCCATGGCCCCCGCCAGGACCGAGGACGTGCTCGCCGCCCACGAGGAGGACGGCGAGTGGTGGTTCTGGCTGTCCTGGGCGGGGCGCATCGGCCACGCGGAGGACGTCGCGACGGCCGCGGAGCGTGTGGCCAGTGTTCTTCATGTGATACGGAGATAGGTGATTCTTGGGCCTGGCATGGGTAACACCCGGTGATCAAGCCCAGAATGGAGCGGCACCGTGAAAAGGATCCTGGTCGTGCAACGTCCGCGTCCGCCCCGTGAACCGGTGCCGCTCGATCTGCGCAGCCCCTCGGGTCGTACGCTCCCCTTCTGACGAGCCCCTGCGATCCACATCGGGTCGCGCCTCCCCTTCGGGAACGGTTGGCGAAGAGACCTTCCCGCCGCCCCCAAGGGGAGGTCAACAGGCACGATCCTCCGTCACGTACGGGGTTGCAAGAGGCTTTCAAGCGTTCTGCAGGTGGTTCGGTACACCTTGGGACCATGAACAGCGCCCCCTTCGCCTTCAGTGTCAGCGTGGTCGTCCCCGCCATGAACGAGGCCGAGAACCTCCCCCATGTCTTCGCGACCCTGCCGTCCTGGATCGACGAGGTGATCCTGGTCGACGGCAACTCCACCGACGACACGGTGGCCGTGGCCAAGGCCCTCCGTCCGGGACTGCGCGTCGTCAGCCAGACCCGCAAGGGAAAGGGCAACGCTCTCACCGAGGGCTTCGCCGCGGCGACCGGTGACATCATCGTCATGATCGACGCCGACGGGTCCACCGACGGCCGGGAGATCCACGCCTTCGTGACCGCGCTGGTCGAGGGCGCCGACTTCGCCAAGGGCTCCCGTTGCGCCCCCGGCGGGGGCTCGGACGACATCAGCCCGATCCGCTCGCTCGGCAACACGGTGCTGACCAAGATGACCAACCGGCTGTACGGCACCCGCTACACCGACCTGTGCTACGGCTACAACGCCTTCTGGGCCCGCCACCTCGACGCGCTCGACCTCGACTGCGACGGCTTCGAGATCGAGACCCTCATGAACATCCGCGCCGCCCAGGCCGGTCTCGTCATCCGCGAGGTCCCCAGCCACGAGCGCAGCCGCATCCACGGCGCCAGCAACCTGCACGCCGTCCGCGACGGCCTGCGGGTGCTCCGCACCATCCTCCGCGAGCGCGAGGGACGCGTCGGCGGCCTCCGGCTGCGGCAGGAGCGCCCCACCCACGCCACCGCCTGACCCGCGCGGATGCCGGACAGTTCTCTCAGCGCCGCCACGCCACCAGTAGATCCTCCGGCGTCCAGGCCGCGGCCAGCGGAAGTCCTGGTTCGAACCCTGCTCTGGACACCGCCACCTTCGGCGTGTCGACGGTCACACCGGGAATGGCGGCAGAGCCCCGAACCAGAGCGTCGTAGTCGTGACGGTCGAAGGGCCGCGCGTCAAGCCACTTGATCGATCCGATGAAGTGGACCCGGCTCGCGACAGGCTCCCGGTCTGCGCCCACGAGGTCGATCTCGGGATTGTTCTGCCTGTTCCACCACCCGCCCACGACCTCGGTATCCGGCCATTCGCCGTTTGGAAGCATCCTGGCCAGGCAGTCGCGTACGAGCGGCTCCACCGCGCGGCCTCGCCAGGTCGTCCACGAACGCTCGATTCGCCGCAACGCCAGATCCGGTCGGCCTCGCTCGCTGTCGGCAATGGCCCGCTGCAGGAACGCGAGCCAGAACCGGAGATAGTGGTCAGCCACCCGGTACCGCTTGTTCTTGGTGTCAGGCCGATCGGAGAGTGGAAGGTCGGCCGCTACCACGCGTTTGGCGACCAAGTTCGTGAGGATCGGCGCCAGGGTGCCGGACGGCAACGGCGTCGCTCCTCCCACGTTGGCGGCGATCGCGCTGAAGGTGCGCTCTCCTGCCCCGATGGTCTCCAGCACGGCTCGGGCATGGGTCGCCGACGGAAACTCTCCGAGCAAGGACAACTCCCCGGAGGCGAGAAGGGCGGACAGCGGGCTGGCGAGACTGTGGCGCAGAAAATCGATCCTGGCCACACCTCGCTCCCACGACCGGACCACTTCGGGAAATCCTCCGGTGATGAGCAACGCGTCCACGGCGTCGGCGGCGGGCAGCCCCGTCATGCCGGCGACGTCGTGGAGGCCGAGTGGCTTCAAGGTCATATGAGCGGCCCGGCCGAAGAACGGACGGCCGTACTCCTGCAGGGACTCCATCACCGACAGGTCGCTTCCGACCAGGATCAATAGGATCGGCCGGGTGGACAGATACCTGTCCCAGATCGTCTGCAGCGCTCCTTCGAACTCCCCGTCCTGCTCGATCAACCATGGGACCTCGTCGAGAACGACGACGCACGGGGTCTCGTCGGCCGAGGCCAGCATCAGCGCCCGCAGCGCGTGGTTCCAGTCCTGCGGCACGGCCCCCTGGACAAGCTCGCCACCCGCGAGTCCGGAAGAGGCGATGGCCTCGGCGAAGTCGCCGCGCTCCGCGACGGGACTGCGCCCTCTCGTCGCCTGGAAGACGATGTGCGGCAGGCCGGAACGGTTACAGAACTCCTGCACCAGGCGTGACTTGCCCACCCGCCTGCGACCGGTGACGATCACCGCCCGGCCTCGCGTTCCCCCCTTCCCCTCCAGCACGAGCCGCAGCTGTGCGTCCAACTGGTCGAGGTCAAGAGCCCTCCCGGCGAACTCCATCGATCCCACCTTAGTAATATCAAATCTTACTTAGATTGAATCTACATGGCGTGGCCGCATTGCGAGCTCATTATCAGGCCCCTGATCTGGTCGATCTTCATGCGGAGAACAGAGTCGATCTTCATGCGGAGAGCAGAAGAGACCTTCTACGGACAGTGGATCCCGGTGGCGGTGAAACGGGGCGAGGCGGATGCCGGTCTTCGACAGGCGGCAGCGCGACAGGCCGGTCCCGGAGAGAGCTCGAGCACCACGAAGCCCCAGGCGGTGCGGAGAGCAGGGCCGCCGCAAGGGCCTCAGGCGACCTCGAGCGCGTCGGCCACGGAGGGGAACACCTCGAACACCTGGATCAGGCCGGCGAGGTGGAGCCGCCTGGCCAGATTGCCCTGGACGCCGGTGAGGATGACCCGCACCCCCCTGTTCAGGCCCTGGTGGCGCACCTGGAGCAGCTCGCCGATCCCGGAGGAGTCGCAGAAGGTCAGGGCGGACAGGTCGAGGATCAGCATCGGCGAGGGCAGGGAGTCCCATGCCCTTCCCATCTCCTCGCGGAGCACGGACGTGTGGTAATGATCAAGCTCTCCACTCGCCCGTACGACGAGCGTCGTACCGTGCAGTCCGGATGTGGCGGTAAAGACCGTCTCCGGCTCATCTCCCACGAACATGACCAACCCTCTGACCGACCCTTTGCCCAAGCAACAATAACTGTCCCATACGGCACGGATCGCCCTGGTGCGGAGAAGCCCGGCCGTTCACGTCGTCTCGGGAAACGCCTCCACCGCCTCTTCGACCGTGCGCCGGGTGTCGAACAACTCCGCCACCCCCAGACGGCTCAGCCGTTGCCTCATCACGGTGGAGGGACCGACGAGGACGAGGGAGCCCGCGAGCCTGCGGACGCGGGTGAGGGCGTACATGAGCACGCCGTATCCGGTGGAGTCGCAGAAGGTGACCTCGGTGAGGTCGATCACCAGGCGCGGGTGGTCCATCGCCCCCAACGCGGCGTCTGCCTGCTCCTTCAGCAACGGGGAGGACCCGTAGTCCAGTGCCCCCACCGCGTGCAGGGCGGTGAAATGGCTGTGCTTGTCGGCTCGGACGCGGAATCTCGCGTCCTCCTCAGCCTTCGACATCGGCATCCTCTCCCGCCTAAGTCCCCGGTGCCCCAGCCAGGCGGTTCTAATCATCGCGGGCACGGCCGGACGGCGGAGGCATGCGGAACAATGGTGGCATGCTGAAAGCGCGCCCGGTGGCGGTACTGGTCGTCGGAACGCTCCTGACCGCCGCGTGCAGCGCGGCCCCGGCAGCGCCCACCCCGCCCACCCCGCCCACTGCGACACCGGCGCCGGGCGGTACGGCCTCGCTGACCCCCTCCTCCCCCGACTCCACCTCCCCGGGCTCCCCGAGCCCCGCGCCGCGGGACCCCTCGGCGAGTCCGGTGGCGACCGGGGCGATCGCCGCATCCGCCGAGTGGACGGCCGTGGGGGCCGCGAAGCTGTCGGGCGGCACGGCGCTGCTCGACGTGGCGGCGACCGGGCCCCGCGACGCCTGGGCCGTCGGATACCAGGACAGCGCCGAGGACAGGGAGGGCACGCCCGCCGTCCTCCGCTGGAACGGGAGTCGCTGGCGGGAGATGCCCCTGGGCGAGGGGGCCGGAGCCCATCACCTGGAGGGGGTCGGCGCGGCCGGGCCCGACGACGTGTGGGTGGTGGGCAACGGCCCGAGCGCGCTCGCCGCGCACTGGAACGGGCGGGCGTGGGCCCCGCACCGGCCCTTCGGGGTGGCCGAGGACTACCGGCTGTCGGACGTCACGGCGAGCGGCGGCGACGCGTGGTTCACCGCGAACGGCCCCTCAGGCGCGGTCGTCCTGGAGTGGGCGGGCGGCGAGTTCCGCAACGTGCTGAGCACCGGGGGCACCTTCGAGGCGATCACCTCCGGGGCGGGACACGTCTGGGCGGTGGGAACGAGCGAGACCCGGACCCCGCTGGTCTGGCACGGCACGGCCGGATCGTGGGAGAGCCTGGAGACGCCTCCGATCCCCGGCGGCCGGCTCAGCCAGGTCTGGCAGGTCTCGCCGTCGGAGGTGTGGGCGGTCGGGCAGGTCTCCGCCGCCCCGGGGGCGCGACCGGAGGGCGAGACCGGGCCGAGCGCCCAGGCGGAGACGCCGCCGGACGCCCGGGCGGGCGGCGAGGAGACACGGCCGCTCGTCCTGCGCTGGGACGGGACCCGCTGGACGCGGGTCGAGGTGCCGGTCTCCCGGGGGAGCCTGCACGGGGTCACCGCCTCCGGCCCCGGTGACCTGTGGATCAGCGGCGTCGACGCCGATCACGCCGGACAGGTGCTCATCCTCCGCTTCGACGGCGCCGCCTGGTCACGCGAGTACGGTCCGCTGTTCCGCACCTACACCACCACCCAGCAGTACGACGAGACCGACGACGTCGGAGGCACCGGCCTGACCCGGGTACCGGGCACCGGCACACTGTGGGCGGTGGGCTCGGTCGGCGTGGGCGACGACGAGAAGGCCTTCGTGCTCCGCCGCTGATACTCACCGCCGATCCCACCGCTGATAATCACCGTCGATCCCACCGCCGATCCTGCGGCTGATCTCGTCTACCGATCTCGTCTCCGAGGTCGCGGCCCGGCCGCCTCGCGCGGCGCCGAGGTCGCGGACTTGGAACACACGGTGTCCCTGCCGGAAACATGAGCCGCTTACTGTGCGGACATGGCGGGCTATTACTCCCAAACGCTACGACAGAGCCCTCGACGACATGACCGGGACGACAGAGGGCAGATCTCCGCCCTGGACGCCGCCCGGATCCGCGCGCTCACGTGACCCCTAGAACCCCTGACCCCACCCCAGACCTGCACGCGCTTGGTAAAAAATCCGTGAAAAAGTCGGTCAGGTGACGTAGTCTCTCTCAAACTCCAACAAAGAGGGAGTATCACATGAAAAAGGTTCTTATCCTCCAAAAGCCCCGGCCGCCCCGGAAACCCGTCGCCCTGGACCTCCGTACGCCCTCAGGACGAGCGCTGCCCTTCTGAGAGGAACAGCCGGTTGACGAACCAGAGGGCCACTCCGATCACGAGCAGCACTCCCGCGCGGACGTAGACGTCCACGCCCCTGCCGGTGACCGGAAGCACCAGGACGAAACAGACCACCGCCCCCAGGACCGGCATCCAGCTCGGCGCCCGGAAGTGATCATGGTCCACCCGGTCCCCGCGGAGAAGCAGCACGGCCACGTTGACCAGCGTGAAGACGCACAACAACAACAGCACCGTGGTGTCGGCCAGGCCGCCCACGTCGCCGGTGGCGACCAGCACCGCCGCGACACCCACGGTGAAGACGATGGCCACCCACGGGGTGGACCTCGTCGGATGGACCGCCGCGAAGACCCGCGGCACGATCCCCTCACGCGCCATGCCGTAGACCAGGCGCGAGGCCATGAGCATGTTGATCAGCGCGGTGTTGCCCACCGCGAGCAGCGCGATCAGGGCGAACAGCTTGGGCGGGAACGCCAGCCCGGCGACCTTGACGACCTCGAGCAGCGGGCCTGACGAGTCCGTCAGCGTCTTGGTGTCGACCAGCATGGTCGCCGTGAACGCGACCCCCATGTAGATGATCGCCGCGATGGTCAGGCCACCGAAGAGCGCGCGAGGGAAGTCTCGCTGCGGCTCCTTGGCCTCCTCGGCGAGGTTGACCGAGTCCTCGAAGCCGAGCAGGGCGTAGAAGGCGAGAGCCGTACCTCCCAGGACGCCGAGGAAGGCGCCGTTGGCCGGGTGGAACTCCAGGGCCCGCCCCGGGTCGCCGTCACCGGACACCAGGGCGAAGATCCCGATCGCGATGATGACCAGCAGGCCGAACGCCTCGATGATCGTCAGCACCACGTTGACCTTGATGGACTCGGAGATCCCGGCGAAGTTCACCAGCGTGATCAGGCCGAGGAAGATGAACGCGCCGACGACGACCGGCAGCGTGACGAACTCCCCCAGATAGTCGCCGCCGAAGGCCCGCGCGGCCGCACTCGCCGAGGTGATCCCGCTCATCAGCACCGCGAACGCCACGATAAAAGTGACAAAGGGAATATTGAACGCTTTGTTCGCATAAAGCGCGGCACCGGCTGCTTGAGGATATTTACCGACAAGTTCGGCATAGGCGGTCGCCGTCAGCGCGGCCAGCACGAAAGCCACGAGGAAGGGCGCCCACAGCGCCCCGCCGACGTGTCCGGCGACCTTCCCGACCAGGGCGTAGATGCCCGCGCCGAGGATGTCGCCCACCACGAACAGAAGGAGCACCTTGCGCCCGATGACCCGCTTGAGCGAGTGCTGACCGGAACCGGGATCGACGATCGCCTCAGCCATACCCCGCCCTTACCCATCGCGGGGGCGAAATCACGTCAGGTCACACGAGTCACTGTTGTAAGCGTCATGAAAGTGATCCGCAAGGAACCCTGCCTACAGTTCCAACTGTCACGAAATGCAATGAAAGGCAGAAATGTTCCGCGCCCTCTCTTCCCGCCGCCTCGCCGTCGCCGCCGCCGCGGGAATCGCTCTCATATCGATGACCGCCGCCTGTGGCGCGTCGTCCGCCAACAGCGCGGTCTGCACCGAGGCCGCGTGGTCGAAGCCCTTCGCGGACTTCACCACCGCCGCCACGTCGAGCGCCGGTGACCTCAACAAGTACAACGACGCCACCGCCAAGCTCGCCGCCGACCTCAAGGCACTGGCGGGCACGGCCGACGGCGAGGTGGCCACCGCCCTCAACGACTTCGCCGCGTCCTTCGAGTCGGTCAAGATCGACCCGAACGACCCGGCCGCGGCCGCCACGGCCGCGGGATCGCTGGCGACGAAGGCCCAGGAGGCGAGCACCAAGCTCGCCGCGGCCTGCGCCTAGGGGCCCGCTCCTGGACGAACCCGTCAACCGGACTCGTGCCTCCTGGTGACAGGAGGCACTCCGGGTACGGCCGCCGCCCCGCCTGCGGGGGGCAGTGCGGTGCGGCGGCCGTACCGACCATCTCCACCGGGTTCCACCGGGTTCCACCGGGTTCCATCGGGTTCCATCGGGTTCCATCGAGGCCCCTGCCACCGCGCGGCAGGGGCCTCGCACGTTTCCCCGCCTCAGTCCCGCCCCCCGGCCCCGCCCCCCGGCCCGGCCCACGCGACCGCCGGCCCTCGCCCGCGCGAGGCGGGGCACGTCAGGTCCTGGCGGCGCGGGCCTGCTCGTAGCAGCGCCCGAAGCCTTCGAGCACCGCGGGCCAGGAGCTGCGGACGGGTTCGGTCTCCCGGTTGTTCGCCGCGATCGACTCGCGCAGCTCGCGGTCGCGGACCAGCCTGGCCACCGACGCGACCAGGTCGTCGAAGCTCCTCCCGAGCAGCCCTTCCTTGCCGGGCCGTACGAAGTCGGCCACCCCGCTCTGCGCGCGCGCCACCACCGGCACCCCCGCGGCCCTGGCCTCCAGCGCCGCCAGCCCGAAGGACTCGCGGGGCGCGGGGGCGACGAACACGTCCGTCGAGGCGAGCAGCTCCCGGATCTGGTCGCGGCTGTAGCGGCCGGGGAGCGAGACCCAGCCGGTCATGCCGTTGGCCCTCAGATAGCGCTCCATCTGCGACCGGGCCGGGCCGTCCCCGACGACGGTCGCCCGCATCGGCGTCTCCCCCGGCACCTGGGCACGGGCCTCCCGCAGGAGCTTCAGCAACCGGACCGGCTGCTTGCGGGGCGCGAGCCGCCCCACCGCGACGACGTGCACCGGCTCGGGCCGTACCGGACCGCCCTCCGGCTCGGGCCGCGAGGGATCCCCGCCCGCCTCGGGGCGTACGTGATCGGCGGGAGGCGGCGAAGGAGGCGCGGGAAGGGACGCGGAGCGCCAGCCCGAGACGTCCAGGCCGTTGGAGACCACGTGCACCGGCACGCCGGGCCCGGCCACCGCGCGGATCGGCAGCGCGGCGGCCTCGCTCACCGCGGTGCCCACCAGCCCCCAGCGGTGCCACCCGAACAGCAGCCGCAGTCCCCGGTAGACCGCCCGCGTGACCGGGTCCCACATGCTGTGCACGGTGACGACCACGGGCAGGCCCGCGCGGGTCGCCGCCCGCACGCCCATCCAGGCGAACGGCGAGACCGCGCCCGTGTGCACGTGCACCACGTCGGGTCGCCGCGCTCTCACCAGACGGAGCAGGTGTCCCGTCCCGAAGGGATGGACCGGCAGGTCGAAGGGGAGTCTCGCGACGATCCTGTGCACCCCGGGAAGGCTCTCCCCCGGGGTGGCGGTCGCCACCTCGACCTGGTGACCCGCCTCCCGCTGCATCCGGATCAGATCGGCGACCTGCACCTCGATCCCGCCGAGACGCGGCAGATAACAGTCACTGATGTGGAGGATCCTCACCGTGCCAGCGTAGACCCGCGTGAGATCATGCCTGCGTGCCCCGCGTGGGCGCGCCCGAGTCGCGCGAACGGAGTGAGCCTGATCAGCAGCGTCAAGACAGCAGTGTTCTTTCATGCCCATCCCGACGACGAGGCCCTGCTCACCGCGGGCACCATGGCGATGCTCGCCGCCGAGGGCCACCGGGTGGTGCTCGTCGTGGCGACCTCCGGAGAGCGGGGCCAGGCCGACCTCGAACCCGGTGAGGCGCTGGGCGCCGCCCGCATGGCCGAGCTGTACAAATCGGCGGCGGCACTCGGCTGCGCCCGCGTGGTGAACCTCGGCTACGGCGACTCCGGGCTCGCGCCCGGCGGCGGGGTCGCCGACGACCGGCCCGACGACGCCTTCATCGACGCCGACGTCGAGGAGGCCGCCCGGCGGCTGGCCGCCATCCTCACCGAGGAGAAGGCCGACCTGCTGACGACCTACGACCCGGCGGGCGGCTACGGCCACCCCGACCACGTCCAGGTGCACCGGGTCGGCGGCCGGGCGGCCGAGATCGCGAAGACCCCGATCGTGCTGGAGGCCACCGTCAACCGCGACCCCCTGCTGCGGGGGCTGCGGCTCGCCAGGAGGTTCTACCCGCAGCTCGACATCCGGGCCTTCGAGCGGGCGTACTCCCCCGGCGAGGTGATCACCCACCGGGTCGCCGTGCGGCGCTTCGCCCGCCAGAAGCGGGCGAGCATGGCCGCCCACGCCTCCCAGGCCACCGGCGCCGACACCCGCACGCTCGGGGTGATGCTCAAGATCCCCCGGCCTCTGTACCGTCTCGTCTTCGGCACCGAGTGGTACGTCCGCCGGGACGCCCCCCTGGGCTCCCGGCTGAGGCACCCCTTCGAAGTTCCTCCGAAAGGATGAGAACGGGACCGGCAGACTTGACCGGGGGTGCCGGATGAAGAGCGGGCGGGTCACATGAAGAGCAGATTGCTCCAGGTCGGGCTGTCGGTCGTGTCGCTGGCACTCGCCGCCACGCTCGTGTTCTTCATGCCCCAGGTCGTGGCGGCCCTGACGGGCAAGCACGTCTCCTGGGCGCAGATCGGCGCGCAGTTCGCCTCGCTGGGGCCCCGGGAGGTCGCGCTGATGGCCGCCGTCTGGCTGCTCAGCCTCCTCGCCTACACCTTCGTGCTGACCGCCTCCCTTCCCGGGCTGACCCACCTGCAGGCCCTGACGCTGAACGCGAGCGGCAGCGCGGTGAGCAACCTGCTCCCCTTCGGCGGCGCGGCCGGGGTGGCGATGACGTTCGCGATGACCAGGGGGTGGGGTTTTCCCACCCGGCCGGTGCTGGTCTCCACGCTGACCACCGGCATCTGGAACACCCTGTTCCGCTTCCTGCTGCCGGCGGCGGGCATCGTGGCCCTGCTGTTCAGCGGGCAGCCGCTCAGCCCCTCGGTGACCAGGGCGGGCTGGGTCGGCGTGCTGTCCATCCTGGCGCTGGTCGCCGTGGTGACCGTCGCCCTCTACTGGGACCGCGCCGCGAACGTGCTGGGCCGCGGCCTCGACGCCCTGACCCGGCTGCTCCCCGGCCGGATCCGTCCCGGCGAGCACGCCGCCTCCGGGGCGCTGACCAAGCTGCGGGCCGACACCTCCGAGATCGTGCGGAGCCGCTGGGCCGGGCTGACACTGGGCATGGTCTTCTTCCTCGGCTTCCAGTGGCTGATCCTCGTCGTCTGCCTGCACGCGACCGGCGCCTACCCCGGCCTGGCGCAGTCGATCGCCGCCTTCGCCCTGTCCAGGGTCTTGACCACCGCTTTGGTGACTCCCAGCGGTACCGGAATAATGGAGGCCGGAACCATCGGCGCGCTGGTCTTCTTCGGCGCTCCGCTGGACTCCGCCACCGCCGCCGCCCTGCTTTTCGGGTTCTGGACCTACACTGTCGAAATCCCCTTCGGCGGGCTGGCGCTGGGGGTGTGGACGTTCCTGCGCAGGCGTGAGAACGCCACTCCGGCCCCTGAAAAGGAGTCGATCAGCCGCTAGATTGGGAAATACCTTGTATGCGATTGGAAGGCCCACATAGCGTGGCGGCTGACATGGTGGCTTTCCGAGTTCTCGGCCCGGTCGAGGCGTATTCCGGTGAGGACGAGCTCGACCTGGGCGGGCTTCGTCAACGTGCGGTCCTGGCACGCCTGCTCGTCGCGCGCGGGCAGGTCGTTCCCGTCGACTCCCTGCTGTACGACCTGTGGGACGACGACGCGGCCAAGGGCGCCCAGTCGGGTCTTCAGGTCTACATCTCCCGGCTGCGCAGGGTGCTGGAGCCGGGCCGTCCGCGCGGGGGCCCCAACCGGCTGCTGGTGACCGTGGCCTCCGGCTACGCGCTGCGCGCCGCTCCCGACCAGGTCGACGCGCTCCGCTTCGAGACGCTGGTCCGCACCGCCGGAGAGCACCTGGAGGGCGACGACCCCGCCTCCGCGCGGGCCCGCCTGGAGAAGGCCCTGGGCCTGTGGCGCGGCACCCCGTACTCCGACTTCGCCGACCAGCCGTGGGCCGAGGCCGAGGTCAACCGGCTCACCGAGCTGCGCCTGGTGGCCCGCGAGCGGCACGCCGACAGCGGCCTGCGGATGGGCCTGCCCGCCGAGTCGGTGCCCGACCTGGAGGCGCTGACCACCGAGCACCCGCTCCGCGAGGAGGGCTGGCGGCTGCTCGCCCTGGGCCTGTACCGCTGCGGGCGGCAGGGCGACGCGCTGGCGGCGCTGCGCCGGGCGCGCACGATCCTCTCCGACGAGCTGGGCATCGACCCGGGCCCGGCGCTGCGCAAGCTGGAGTCCGACATCCTGTCCCAGGATCCCGGCCTGCAGCTCGCCACCCCGCCGCCGGGCAGGCAGCGCCAGCAGGTGGCCGCGGAGACCTGGCCGCCCAGGCCCACGGTGGCCCAGGTGGAGCTTCCCCCGCTGGAGCCGGAGCCGTTCGTCGGCCGTGACGCCGAGCTGGGCAGGCTGACCACCGCCGCGGCCAGGACCGGCCGGTTCACCGTCGCGATCATCAGCGGCGACGCGGGCGCGGGCAAGACCACCCTGGTCCGCCAGCTCATCAGGCGGCTGTCCGACGACGGTTGGGGCATCTCCTCGGGCGCCTGTCCCGACAGCAGCGCCACGCCTCCCGGCTGGGCGTGGGTGGAGATCCTGCGCACCCTGGTGAACGCGGCAGGGCCCGGCGAGTACGCCTCGCTGCTGGCGCCGCTCCTCGACGACGCGGCCCCCGAGCCCGACGACGACCAGGCCTCCGGCGGGTTCCGGCTGCACCGGGCGGTGGGCGGCTACCTCGCCGCCGTCGCCAAGGAGACGCCGATCCTGCTCACCCTGGAGGACCTGCACTGGGCCGACGACCAGACGCTGGCGCTGCTGCGCGCCCTGCCGAGCCTGCTCGCCACCAGCCGGGTGCTGCTGGTGGTGACCTGCCGCGACAGCGAGCTGAGCGACCAGCAGGCCGACGTGCTGGCCGCGCTGGCCAGGCTCGGTCCCGTCCGGGTCGGCCTCACCGGGCTCGACACCAAGGCGGTGGCCGAGCTGGTCAGGGCGACCTGCGTGCGCGAGGTCGACGAGGACGCGGTCAACAGCATCGTCGAGCGCACCGGCGGCAACCCCTTCTTCGTCCGCGAGACGGTGCGCCTGCTCGACGCCGAGGCGGTGAGCGACCGCGCCACGGCCGCCGAGGTGATCTCCGGCGTGCCCTCCGGCGTCCGCGACGTGCTGCGCAGGCGGATCTCCCGGCTGCCCGCGACCGCCCAGCAGATCCTGCTGCAGGCCGCGGTGATCGGCCGGGACGTCGACGTGGACGTGCTGGTCGACGTCTCGGGCGACGAGGAGGCCGTGGTCGACGCGGTGGAGGCCGCGCTGCTCGCCGGCCTGGTCACCGAGCCGGGCCCCGGCATGCTGCGCTTCGACCACGACCTGGTCCGCGACACCCTGTACTCCGACGCCTCCCGGCTGCGCCGCTCCCGGCTGCACGCCGCGGTGGCCTCGGTGATCGAGCGCAGGAACCCCGGCGACGTGGCCGCGCTGGCCCACCACTACGACTCGGCGGGCACCAGCGAGACCGCCGGCAAGACGGTGCACTACGCCGGGCTCGCCGCCGAGCAGGCCGAGCGGCGCTTCGCCCACCGCGAGGCGGCCACCCTGTGGGAGCAGGCCATCGCCGCCTTCGACAGGTCGGGCATCACCCACACGCCAGACAGCACCAGGGATCGGCTGCTGCTGACCCTGCGGCTGATCAAGGCGCTGGCGCTCTGCGGCGACATGGCCGCGGCCCGCAGGCGGCGGCGCGAGGCGATGGACGCGGCGCTGCCGCTGGGCAACCTGGAGCTCACCGCCCGGGTGGCCGCCTCGCTGGCGGTGCCGCACAAGGGCATGGCCCGCGACTTCACCCGCACCGCCTGGGAGATCGTCGACGTCGCCGAGCAGGCGCTGGTCGAGCTGCCCGCCGGTGAGCAGTCGCTGCGGGCGAGCCTGCTGGCCACGCTCGCGCTGGAGCTGGAGGGGTCGGCCACCCCCCGGGGCGAGCAGGCCTCGCTGGAGGCCGAGGAGCTGGCCCGCCGGTCCGGTGACCCCGCCCTGCTGGCGACCGCGCTGAGCGGGCGGCTGCGCCAGTCGTACGGGATCACTCCGGTGGGCGAGCGCGAGGTCATCGGCAGGGAGCTGCTGGAGGTCGGCAAGACGACCGGGCAGATCTCGGTGCAGGCGCTGGCCCACCTGGTGCTGATGGAGTGCGCGGCCGCCTCGGGCGCGTTCGCCGAGGCCGACGCGCACGTGGCCGCCGCCGAGCGGCTGGCCAGGCAGTACGGCCTGTCCGCGCCGGCCTCGGTGGTCGCCTGGTACGCCGGGCAGCGCCTGATGATCGCCGGTGACTTCGCCGGGGCGGAGCGCGCCTACCGCGAGGCCGCCCGGCTGACCGCCAAGGCCGGGATGCTGGAGGGCCGCCAGGACCTGCCGCTGATCACCACGTTCTGCCTGCACCTGGTGAACGGGCGGGCCGCCGAGATGGTCGAGCCGCTGGCCGAGGCGCACCAGCGCGGGGCCAAGTGGACCCTCGACGCCTACGCGGTGGCCCTCGCCTCGGCGGGTCACCACCGCGACGCGCGGGCCGTGATCGCGGTGAAGACGCCCGTGCGCCCCGACTTCCTCTACGAGCTGGCGATGATCTGGCGGGCCCTGGCGGGCATGCTGCTGGACGACCGGGAGCGGATGATCGAGGCGTACGACACGCTGAAGCCGTTCGCCGACCGGATCGCGGGCGCCGGAACCGGGGTGGTGGCGCTCTGGCCGGTGGCCCTGACCCTGGGCGATCTGGCGCTGCGGCTGGGCTTCGCCGACGCGGTGAAGCCGCACTACGAGAACGCCCTCGCGGTGGCCGAGCGGGTCGGCGTGGGCCGGTGGGTGGAGGCGGCACAGCGCTCCCTCGGCGGCTGACGCCTCCCGGGCCGGCGCCTCCCCGGGCCGGCCTCTCCTGGGGTCGGCTCTTCCCAGGGACAGCGTTTCCCCGGGTCGGCGCTTCTCTGTGTCGGAGCTTCCCTGGGCCGGCGCTTCCCGGGTGGGCGCTTCCCGTGGGGGCGTTTCCCAGAGGCAGAGGCCGGGGAAGAGGCGCGGAGCGGGCGGATCAGCAGCTGACGAGGAACTTCTTGCTGCGCAGCGGGGCGTCGCCGGAGACCGACAGCACGACGCGGTACCAGCCGGGGTTGTTGACGATCCTGGGCTGCCACTCGACGGTCTGGCTCTCGCCGCCGAAGCCGGACCCGGTGCCCAGGTAGGTCTGCCAGCGGCGGGTACCCGGGCTCCAGCGCTCCAGGCGCCAGCCGTAGGAGACGGTGGCCCGGGGGTCCTCGTTGCCGACGACGCTCTGAACCTGGTACAGCCTGTCGCAGGGACCGAGCGCCTCGAGCGCGCTGACGGTGACCGTACCGGGGGCCGTGACCGTACCGGGGGCCGTGCCCGCGGCGGGAACCGCGCCCGCGGCGGAGACCCGCTCCGCGGCGGCCGGGACCCGCTCCGTGGCCGGCATCGACCGCGACGACAGCTCCACCGTCCGCACCGGCGCCTGCGCCGCCGCGCCGGCCGGGATCCGGGCCTGGGTGCCGTGGGTGGCCTCCACCCCCAGGTAGGCTCCGGCAAAGGCGAGGGTGGCGACGAGCAGCTTGACGGCACTCGCGGTTCCACTCGCCACCATCGGCGCCACACTGCTACGCGGACTCATGACAGACACCTTTCTTCGTTACATCCCAGGTGTACGCCACGGCTCTTGCCCTGGAGTTGACGTCCGCTTGCAACCGGGTCGCCGGAAGGGCGCCGGTCTGCCGGTTCAGGTAAGCCTCCCCTAATATCGAGGTAGGCAGGTGGAACGACCGTGGTGGTGATGTTCAGAGTGCGACCTGTTGTGGCGGGCATCCCCGACCCGGCCTCCGCGTCCTTCCTGGGCATGCCCCTGTGGCTCTGGGTGATCGTCGGCGGCCTGGCCCTGTTCGGCGCGTTCCAGGCCTACTACTGGATCGGCCACGTCCTGGGCTCCAGGCTCTACACCTCGCGGCTGGGCGCCAAGATCGGCCAGGAGAACATCACCCGGGTCGAGAACGTCGTCAGGAAGTGGGGCGCGCTCGCCGTCTACGCCTGCTTCTGGGTGCCCGGGCTGCGCCACACGCTGCCCTGGGTGGCCGGGGTGCTGCGGATCTCCTACCCCTGGTACGTCGTGGCCAGCGCGCTCGGCTGCCTGACCTGGGTGCCGGTGACCTCCTTCGGCCTGTACTCGGTGATCTGGGGCTGGCTGGGGCTGGCCGCGCGGTCGCCGCTCCTGGCGGGCCTGGCCGCGCTGGTGGCGGTCGCGGTGGTCGTCGGGTTCGTCCGCTGGCGCCGCCACCGGGCCGCCCGCCGCGAGGCGGAGAGACTGGCCGCCGCGGCCTGAACCGCGGGTCGTGACGGTCGCGCGAGCCCGGACGCCGGGCGAGACACCGGCCGGGCGGGGATCGTGGCGCGAACCCGGATGCGCCGGGTGAGACCGCTCCCGCGATCGTCCCTTCACGTCCGCACACGGCACCGATGTCAACTTTTCCATAGCCAAACCGCCAACTTCCGCATATCAACGGTGACCTCTGTCAGCATGGCTCGCATGCATCACGGGGGAACACGCCTCATAGCCCGCGCCGCGCTGGTCACCGCGGTCACCCTGGCCACCGTGTCTGCGGTGCCCGCTCTGGCCGCGGTGTCCTCGGCACCCGCGCCGCCCGGCAGGTCTCCGGCGCACGTCCCGAGCACCGGGGCCATGGCGTCCGCCCTGGTCACCGCGCCGTCCGCGCCCCGCGCGTCCGTCCTCACCGCCGCGTCCGGCGCGCTCGCCCTCATCTCCGCGCCCGCGGCGGAGCGGCGCGCCGTGCCCTCGGTGCCGGGACGGGCCGCGTACCTGTACGACGCGGGCACGGGAACGGTCCACCTGAGCAGGCAGGCGGGGAAGCGGATGCCGGTGGCCAGCCTGACCAAGGTCATGACGGCGTACGTCGTCCTCAGGGAGGCGAAGCCGGACGACACCGTCACGATCCAGGCGGCGGACGTGCGGCACGCGGCGGCGAACGGCGCGACCCACGCCTCCCTTCGCGCCGGGGAGCGGCTCACCGTCAGGGACCTGCTCTACGCGGTCATGCTCCCCTCGGGGGCGGACGCCTCCCACGCCCTGGCCCGCGTCTACGGTCCCGGCAACGCGAAGTTCGTGGCGAAGATGAACGCCACGGCCCGCTCGATGGGGCTGGTCGACACCCGTTACGCCAATGCCGACGGCCTGCCGAAGCCGGCTCCCGGTCACTCCACCGCCCTGGACCAGGCGAAGCTGGCCGATCTCGCGCTGCGCGACCCGCTGCTGCGGATCATCGCGTCCACCAGGCGCCACGTCGTGGCGAAGTCCAAGGTGCACCGGGCGCACTCCTGGACCAACTCCAACAAGCTGCTCGGCAAGACGCCCGGGGTCATGGGCCTGAAGACCGGCTACACCAGCGCCGCCGGATACTGCCTGTCCTTCGCCGCCGACCGCGACGGCCACCGGCTCGTCGGCGTCATCCTCGGCGAGTCCAACGCCGACCGGCGCTTCCAGAGCGCGACGCGGCTCCTCGACTGGGCGGGCGAGCAGGCTCCGTCCGAGCTGTGAGGACCGAGCCGTGAGGACCGGGCGGTGAGGACCGGGCGGTGAGGACGGCGGGAGCGGGGTGCTCCCGGGTCCGAGGCGTGTTCGGGCATGCCGGGGACACGCCTCGGACACGAACGCGAAGAGCGCGTGAACCGGGCCGCCCCCGGCCGCGCCGCCATCCCGCGCGCGGGAATCCGGCCGAACTCTGAGAGAGTTTGTTCCACACGTCGAGAGGAGTTGGACGGGTGGAACCCGATGGGGAGCTGAAACACCCCAGCCTGGTCGAGCTTTCGATGCGGCGGCTCCGTCACGAGATCCTCTCCGGCGCCCTCGCGCCGGGCGCGCGGCTGATCGAGGAGCAGCTCACCCAGCGGTTCGGCATCAGCCGGGCGCCGCTGCGCGAGGCGCTGCGGTCGCTCGGGCAGCAGGGGCTGGTGGAGCACCTGCCTCGGCGGGGAGCCCGCGTCACCGAGCTGACCAGGGGCGACGTGGACGAGCTGTTCGGGCTGCGCGACGTGCTCGAACGCTACGCGGTCGAGACCGCGCTGCCGCTCTCCGGGGTCCACGACATGACCGCGCTGGCCGAGGCGTTGGAGGGCATGGCGTCGGCGGTGCGGCTGGACGACCCGTTCAGCGAGAACGAGGCGCACCGGCGCTTCCACGTCGCGCTCGTCGCGCTCGCGGGCCACCGCCAGCTGCTGATGGCGTACGAGCCCGTCATCCTGAAGCTACAGCTCTACATGGCCGCGAACCTGCGCAGGGAGGCCGAGCAGCGAGCCCCGTCCGAGGGGGTGGAGCGGCACCGGCGGCTCTTCGAGGCCATCGCCTCCGGCGACCCGGCCACCGCGCTCGACGCCCTGTCCCGGCACGGGGCGCGCACCTACATCGGCTGAACACCTCCGCCGAGGGGCGCGTCCCGGGCCCGGCGACCGGTGTCCGCATCCGCGATCCCGGCCGGAACCCGACCGAGCTCGGCGACCGTCCCGGCCGACGCACGGCCACCGGGGAGGCGCGCCGGGCGGTGCGATCACGCTCCGGTCCGAGCCGCTAACAGAAGCGTAACCGGGCGGGAAAACCACGGACACAATTCTGTCGACAATCGACAAAAGGAGGATCCGAGGAACGGAGTCAACGTGTCCGATCCGCTTCTCGTCGAGGCCGAGCCGTACGCATACGGATTCGATCCGCGACACACAGCGCTGCTGCTCATCGACATGCAACGGGACTTCGTCGAGCCCGGGGGTTTCGGGGAGACCCTGGGCAACGACGTGTCCATGCTGCGGCGGGTCATCCCGCCGCTCCAGGAGGTGCTGGCCGCCACCCGCGCGGCGGGGATGACCGTCATCCACACCCGCGAGGGGCATCTGCCCGACCTGTCCGACTGCCCGCCCGCCAAGCTCGGCCGCGGCGCGCCGTCGCTGCGCATCGGGGACCCCGGCCCCAGGGGACGGATCCTGATCCGCGGCGAGTACGGCCACGACATCATCGACGAGCTGGCCCCCGCCGAGGGCGAGCTGGTCGTCGACAAGCCCGGCAAGGGCTCCTTCCACGCCACCGACCTGGACCGGACCCTGCGGGCGGCGGACATCCGCAGCCTGATCGTCACCGGTGTCACCACCGAGGTGTGCGTGCACACCACCGTCCGCGAGGCGAACGACCGGGGTTACGAGTGCCTGGTCCTGTCCGACTGCGTGGGCTCGTACTTCGCCGAGTTCCAGCGGTACGGGCTCGAAATGATCGCCGCCCAGGGCGGCATCTTCGGCTGGGTCGCCCCCTCCGGCGGCTATCTCAAGGCACTCGAAACACGGAGCTGACCGATGACCACGACAACCGACCCCGTCAAACTCAAGCTCCCCTGGTGGGTCAGCGGGGACACCAACGCCTTCTTCGGCCTCGGCTTCAACGTGATGGTCAACGTGCTGGTGCTGAGCGGCCTCTGCCTCGGGGTCGTCCACCTGCCCGGCTCCGACGTCTTCGGCGTCATCCTCCCGGCGATGGGCATCCAGCTCCTGATCGGCAACGTGTACTACACCTACCTCGCCCGGCGGCTGGCCCGCCGCGAGAACCGCACCGACGTGTGCGCGATGCCGTACGGGCCCAGCGTCCCGCACATGTTCATCGTCGTGTTCGTGATCATGCTGCCGACCTACCTGGCGACCAGGAACCCCCTGCAGGCCTGGGTGGCGGGGCTCGCCTGGTGCTTCATCATCGGCGTCATCGTGCTGATCGGCGCCTTCGTGGGCCCGTACATCCGCCGCTTCACCCCCAGGGCGGCGATGCTCGGCACCCTGGCGGGCATCTCGATCGCCTTCATCTCGATGCGGCCCGCCGCGCAGATGTGGGAGGCGGCCTGGATCGCGCTGCCGGTGCTGGTGATCATCATGGTCGGCTTCTTCACCGACCTGAGGCTGCCGGGCAACATCCCCGTCGGGCTCGCCGCGCTCCTCGCCGGTACCGCGATCGCCTGGATCGGCGGCTACATGAACCCCGCCGACGTGGGCGCCGCCGCCGAGAACATCGCGGTGAGCCTGCCGTCGCTGAACATCGACCGCCTGCTCGAAGGGCTCGGCCAGGTCTCGCCGCTGCTGGCCACCGCCATCCCCCTGGGCATCTACAACTTCACCGAGGGCATGAGCAACGTGGAGAGCGCCGCCGCCGCGGGCGACTCGTACAACCTGCGCTCGGTGCTCCTGGCCGACGGCGCGGGCGCGGTGGTCGGCTCGATGCTGGGCTCGCCGTTCCCGCCCGCCGTCTACATCGGCCACCCGGGGTGGAAGTCCGCGGGCGGCCGTACGAGCTACTCGATGGCGAGCGGCGTCGTGATCGCACTGTTCTGCTTCCTCGGCATGTTCGCGCTGCTCGGCGCGGTGCTGCCGGCGCCCGCGATCGTGCCGATCCTGCTCTACATCGGCCTGCTCATCGGTGCCCAGGCGTTCCAGTCGGTGCCGAAGGCTCACGCGGTGGCCGTGGTGATCGCGATCATTCCCAACATCGCCGCCTGGGCGCAGGGCTACATGGACAACGCGCTCGCCGCCGCGGGGACCAGCGCGCGGGAGGTCGGGTACGACACGATCGCGCGGAGCGGGACGGTCTACGAGGGAACGGCCCTGCTCGGCGGGGGCGCCGTGCTCGCCGGCCTGGTGCTCGGCTCGATCACGGCCTTCATCATCGACCGGTCGTTCCTGTGGGCCGCCGGGTACGCCTTCGCCGGCGCGGCCCTGGCCTTCATCGGCCTGATCCACGGTGAACGGGTCGAGTGGAACGCCAACGGCCAGGTCTCCCTGGGTTACCTCTTCGCGGGGCTGATCCTGCTCGCCTTCATCTTCCTCAAGCCCAGGCCGTCGGAGGAGACGGCGGTCGCCGCCGACGCGCCCGAGCCGGCCGCCGCGAGACCCGTCGCCGCGGGTTCGCCGGCGGCCCCCGCCACCTCGTGAGCGGTGCCCCGCGAACCGGCCGGCACCGGCTCGCGGGGCACGCCGTACGCCGACGACTCTCGCGAACCGGTCCGCGCCCCCGCGCCTCCATGCCGGGCACCGGGAACCACGTACACACAGGAAAGGCACATGCATCCTCCGCCTGATCCGGACAGCACGCCCCACCCCGCCCCGAACAGCACGAACAGCACGCTCCGCCTGGATCTGGAGAGCCTCTCCGGCCTCTACCGCTCCGGGACGGCCCGCCCCTCCGATGTCGCGGGGGAGGTGCTCGCGCGGATCGCGGCGCGGGGTGACGACCACGTGTGGATCACCCTGCGCCCGGCGGCGGACCTGCTCGGCGACGCTGCCGAGCTGGCCCGCCGCTGGCCTGACCCGGACGACCGTCCTCCGCTCTACGGCGTTCCGTTCGCGGTCAAGGACAACGTGGACGTGGCCGGGCTGCCCACCACCGCGGCCTGCCCCGCCTACTCCCACATCCCGGAAAGCGGTGCGCCGCTGGTGGAACGGCTGCTCGCGGCGGGCGCCCTCCTCGTCGGCAAGACCAACCTGGACCAGTTCGCCACCGGCCTGTCGGGCACCCGCAGCCCGTACGGCGCGTGCGAGTCGCCGCTGGTACCGGGCCTGATCTCCGGCGGGTCCAGCTCGGGCTCCGCGGTGGCGGTGGCCTCGGACCTGGTCTCGTTCGCCATCGGCACCGACACGGCCGGTTCCGGCCGGGTGCCCGCCGCGCTCACCGGCACCGTGGGGGTCAAGCCGAGCCGTGGCCTGGTCAGCACGCTCGGCGTGGTGCCCGCGTGCGCGTCGCTGGACTGCCCGAGCGTCTTCACCCGCTCGGCCGCCGACGGTCTCGCCGTCCTGTCCGTCATCGCCGCCTTCGAACCCGCCGACCCCTGGTCACGCGCGCTTCCCGTCCCCGGTCCTGTGCCGCCTTCCGCGTGCTCCCTGCGGATCGGGGTGCCGCGCGAACCGGAGTTCTTCGGCGACACCGCCGCCGAGGCGGCCTTCGCGGAGGCGGCGGAACGGCTCACCGGCCTCGGTCACCGGCTCGTCCCCGTCGACCTCGACCCGTTCCTCGCCGCGGGACGGCTGCTGTACGAGGGACCGTGGCTCGCCGAACGGCTCGCCGCGGTCGGCGACTTCGTGGCCCGCAACCCCGGTGAGGTCCACCCGGTCACCCTGAAGGTGCTGTCCGGCGGCGGCGCGCTCAGCGCGGTGGACGCCTTCGAGGGGCTCTACCGCCTGCGGGCGCTGAACGCGGAGACCCGGCGGGCATGGGCCTCGATGGACGTCCTAGCGGTCCCGACCGTGCCCACCACCTTCACCGTCGCGGAGATGCTCGAAAGCCCGATCGAACGCAACGCGGTCCTCGGCCACTACACCACCTTCACCAACCTCCTCGACCTGGCCGGGATCTCCGTACCGGCCGGAACGACGACCACCGGCCGTCCGCACGGCGTCACCTTCCTGGGACCGGCGGGCTCCGACGAACTCCTCGCCGGTCTCGGCGCCGCCTTCCACGGCCTGACCGGCGGCCCCGCGGTCCCTGTCCCGGACACGCGATCGACGGCCACCTCCGGACCGGGCGTCCGGCCGCCGGCCGTACACGCTCCGGAAGCGCGGGCGGTGCTCGCCGTGGTCGGCGCGCACCGCTCCGGCCAGCCCCTGCACGGCCGGCTCACCTCCCTCGGCGCCACCGGCCTGGGGACCGCCCTGACGGCTCCCCTCTACCGCCTCTACGCCCTGGACGACGGTGACATGCCTCGCCCGGGGCTGGTCCGCTCGACCTCCGGCGGCGTCCAGGTGGAGGTCGAGCTGTACGACCTGAGCGCCTCGGCACTCGGCATCCTGCTGACGCAGACCACCCCGCCCCTCGGCCTCGGCACGATCCGGCTCTCCGACGGACGCGCGGTGCACGGCTTCCTCTGCGAGCCGTACGCCACCGAGCAGGCTCCCGACATCAGCCACCACGGCAACTGGCCGGACTATCTCCTTTCCCTGCCGTAGCCCGGACGATCCGGCCCGCCGGACCGGCGACGGCTCCGGCACGTCCGGGCCCGCGCCCGCCGAGACGCGGGCCCGGGAGACGACCGTGCGCGAACCGGACGGGAGGACCTACGGTTGGCCGTATGACTGAGCGGTTCGCGATCCTGAGCGGTTCCACCTTCGAGGAGCGGATCGGATACGCGCGGGCGGTGGTCGACGGCGACCGGGTGCACGTGTCCGGGACGACCGGCTACGACTACGCGACCATGACGATCTCCGACGACGTGGTCGAGCAGGCCGAGCAGTGCCTGCGCAACATCGAAGAGGCCCTGGCCAGGGCGGGCTGCTCGTTCGCCGACGTCGTCCGGGTGCGGTACATGCTGCCCGACCGCGAGGACTTCGAGCCCTGCTGGCCGGCCCTGCGCCGCCGTTTCGGCGAGATCCGCCCGGCCGCGACGATGCTCGTGTGCGGCCTCGCCGACCCCCGCATGAAGATCGAGATCGAGGTGGACGCGCGCCGCCCCGCGACGCTGGTCATCGACTGACAGTGAGGATGTAGATGAACGCCTCCCCAGCGGCACCAGGCGCATGGTCGTCGGCGGTTCCGTCCAGTCTTTGAAGATCTTCACCAGGAACCGGCCGAAAGGACCGTCGCGAGCCCGGAGGAGTCCCGCCGTCCGGCGTCAACCGCCACGGCAAGGGACACGGGCGCCGTCACCCACAGAGCCGTCACCCACAGACCAGCCGGGCGGGGTCCCGCCACCGTCCCCGGTGATCGCGCCACAGCTGGAAAACCGTCGATCCCCGCCGGTAGATCACCTCAATGGTCTTGTGACCACCTTCCTCGCCGTCCGTGACACTCACGGAATCGACCCCGCCGGTCACCGGGAGCCGCTCGGTAATCCAGGAACCGCTGTCCACGGCGGAGGCAGTAGCCATGATCAGGCCGTTCTTCACCGGTACGAGCAGGCGAATCATCCCAGGGGAGTCGACGGTGACATCGGTGACGACGGCCACCGGGTTGCCTGTCACCGAGCCGGCGGAGATGTCCAATCGCAGCGGCATGGCCTTCCATCCCTTGTGGATGGGAGCCACGGGCCTGGGAGCCCTCTCCAACCGGATCAACCGCTCTCCGGAGCGAAGGACCGCCACGAATCGGCTCTCCCAGCCGATCTGGACCACGGTGATCGCGTCAACCCGCCCGGCACCTTTCCCTATTTCTCCCCGCCAACGCCAGACGAATGGCGTTTTAGTGTCATGGTCCGGGCGCTCCACCAAGGCGATACCGCCCTGCCTGCGCGGTGCGAACGCCAGAAACCGGATCTTCTCGTATGGCCTCATCTGGAGAAAAGAGGCTCTCCCCCCGACGTCCTGAACCGTCAACCCATCGATCTTGACCAGGTCGGGCCCGTTCCACCGGTGGTCGCTGTCACGCCAGCCGAAGACGAGGGCGCGTTTGCTGTGGCCGATCACCTCGATACCGCTGTAGGTGCTGAAAAACGCCGACGCCCCCTGCGGCGCGACCCACTTCCCTTCGATGACGGGATCCAGCCAGCGCCGGTCGCGACGGCCACAGACGGCGACTCCTCCACCTCGCAGTGGGATCACGACGCCCGGCCCGCTGGCGAGATCGAGTAGCGCGACCTCACCGGAGGCGAACAGGCGTACCGAAGCCGGGACGTCCCCGCCCAACAGCACGGCAGCCACCGCCAGGGTCGTCGCACGAAGAGCTATACGCCGGGCGGCGGCCGGCAGAACGATCCGCAGGTTCATCCAGGCGAAAACGCCCTGTTTCGCCTCATCCTCCAGACCAGCCCACATGGTCAGTGGCGTCCCCACCGCGAAGGCGACAAGACCGACGACCGTTCCCGTGCTGTCGCCGTCAAGCCCGACCTGAAGGCACACCAGCCAGGCGACGGCGCAGGCGGCGACGGTGAGGACGGTCGCCAGGATGATCCTGCTGCGCAGGCGCACTGCCACCTCCATGGTGAAGAAGAACCGATCACCCGCCGAAGATGCGACGCGCCAGAGGCAGGCAAGGGTTACTTCATTCTGCAATCCTCTCATCTTTATAAGAAATCCATACTTATCACAAAAAGAGAGTCCTCTTCCTATAAAACCCTTTTGTCATATTCTATCCAATTAATGCCCACGTGTCCTTTTCTGCGATATTCTTACACCGGAGGCACGGGAATTCTGACCGGATGGCGGAAACGTAACAGGAATATCGCGCACGATTGAGATGGCAAGGCGCGGAAGATAAGAAGTAGACGACAAGCGAACGTCCCCATCATGCGCGCCGCCAACACAGTCAACGGAGAAAATATGCCCCATCGCCCTCACCGTGTCCTGCGCACAGCCGGAGCGTTCATCCTTTCCGTTCCCCTCCTTCTGACCGGAACGCATGCCGCGAGCGCGACCACGAAGGCAGGGTCCGAGGACGCTCGAACGCTCCGAACGTCCGACGATCTCGAGGAGGCGACGGACCGCTACCTTTTCGAGTACTCCCTGGACGAGTTCGAGGCCGTGTGGGACGAGAAGCACAACAGCTCGGGAGATGCTCTGAGATGGACGGCGGACGACTGCTCCAAGTCACCTGACGCGCCATCGGGGTACAGATTCGACTACGCCTGCCGACGCCACGATTTCGGTTATCGCAATTACCGAATCCAGCACCGTCTCACCGAGGACAACCGGAAGCGCATCGACGACAACTTCAGGAAGGACATGTATACGATCTGCGATGAGTACAGGGGCTGGGCCGCACAGCAGGAATGCCATAGGCTCGCGGACGTTTACTACTACGCCGTCCGCCGTTTTGGGGCACAGCACCCATCGAAGTGCCGGGCCGGGGGAAACCCCAACCTGTGGAATCCCGCGCTCATCTCGACGGAAAGATCGGCGACTCTGTTCGGCAGGACGTTCGAACTACGTTTTCACTCCGGCGCCAACTGCGCTTGGGGGAAGATATCCAATGGATCCCGCGGGGACTCGGTCTGGGTCGACTGGTCGATCGACGGCGGCGACACCTGGAAGCAACTGAGTGTGACCAGAATCCCCTACGGGGGGCGTCAGGTGTACACAGTCGCGCACAATCATTCCGGTTACACGATGCGTGCCTGCGGTAAAGCCGGAAACCGGCCCGACATCGCATGCACAGGATGGTGGTGAGCGGCGTCATCGATCACCTCACGGCGCCGAGATCGAACCTCGCATGAGGCCGTGACAGGCGATGGCCGCCGCGGCAACCACGTTGAGGGAGTCGACGCCCATGCCCATTGCGGCCGGGCTCATCGGGATGCAGACCGCCTCGTCGGCCTCGCGCAGCCAGCGGGAGGAGAGCCCGTCCCCCTCCGAGCCGAGCAGCAGGGCCACCCGGTCGGCCATAGGAGCCCTATCTATAGGTGTGGCGGACTGGTCGGGAGTGAGGGCCAGCGTCCGGAAGCCCTTTGCGCGCAGTTCGGCCAGGCCGGCGTACCAGTCGGTCATGCGGGCGTACGGGATCGCGAAGACCGCTCCCATGGACACCTTCACCGAGCGCCGGTAAAGAGGGTCGGCGCAGCGCGGCGAGAGGATCACCGCTTCCACCCCCAGGGCGGCCGCGCAGCGGAAGATGGCGCCGACGTTGCCGTGGTCGACGAGGTCTTCGAGGACCAGGACGCGCCGGGGCGGTAAGCCGGTCCGTGCCATGGGCTCGCCGTCCTCGCGGGCGGCACCCGGCGCGGAACCGCGCAGGGAACGTGTCGTGAGTTCGGCGGTCCCGGGATCGGGTCCCGCCTGGGCGAGGTGACTTCCATCGCCGGGAGCGGCCCGGCCGGACAGGAGGTCCTCCACCCCGGGAAGAGGGAGGCGTTCCATGGCGGCGAGGGCGCCTCGGTGGACCTGGAAGCCGGTGACGTCCTCCATGACGGCGTCGTCCACGACGTGGACCCGGTCGCCGAGCGGGCCGAGGAGGTCGGCGAGAGGTTCGGCCCAGCGGGAGGTGAGGAGGACGGAGCGCACGGGGTAGCCCGCCGCGACGGCGCGGCGGATGACCTTCTCCCCCTCGGCGATGAAGAGGCCGTGCTCGGCCTCCATGCTCTTGCGCAGCTCGACGTCGCGCAGGTTGGCGTAGTCGGCCAGGTGGGGGTCGATGGCTTCAGGCACCCTCGAATACTGCCATGACCCGCCTGAGCTGCCATATCAGCGCGTAGACGAGCAGCATCGCGGAGCAGCCGACGACCACCCCCGCGCCCAGCCTCGTCACGAGCTCGGCAGTGGTGCCCGAGGGGAAGGCCACCGACCAGGCAACCGCGCCCAGCGGGATCGACACGGCGGTGGCCAGGAGCACGGCCGCCCGCTCGCCCGCGGGCAGGAGCAGCCGCTCGGGCACCGGCCGCGGCTCCATCCCGGCCAGCCCGCGCCAGGCCCACCAGAGGACGACCGCCAGGCCGATCACGGTGGAGGTGTACTGCAGCAGGCGGAACAGGGAGATCACTCCCGCCACCCGGGTGTCCAGCCAGCTCCAGCCCCACAGGGCCGAGCTGTACGAGTGGGTGAAGGAGTCCCAGAGCTTGTGGGTGAGGGCGCCCACGACGCCTCCGGCGATCACGGCGGGCAGCCGCCGCAGCCCGTACATGCCGGGGGTCAGCGAGGCGGCGCGCCCGGCGAGGGTGGGGGGCAGGAGCGCGGTCAGCGGGTCGCGGAGCACCAGGTGGAAGACGGCGAGCAGCACGACGACGGCGAACGGGTCGATCGTGAGGACGCCCCTGAGGGAGTGCCAGATCATGTAGTCGGGCAGGAACGGGAAGAAGATCGGCAGGTCGGGCACCATCGCCCCCAGCGCGAGGGCCCAGGGGTCGAGGAACCGGCGTACTCGCTCCGAGGAGATCATCGGCAGCACGGCTGCGACGTGACTGGGCGTGAACGGCACGGGTTTCCCTCCGACGATCCGCTGAACAGGTCCATCTTGCGACACGGCCGCCTCGTGGGAACACGCCGCTGTCACCGCGTGGAGCTTTGCCGCTTTCCCCCCTTCCACACTCCGTGACATATAGATTACCGAGCGCTGTCGAGCGGTATCCGGAGGTCGTCGTGACCGATCAGATCGTGCTGGCGCCGCCGAGCGCCGAGTGGCTGCGTGACGCCCGCAGGGCTCGCGCGCTCTCCCTGGCCACCCTGATCTGGCTGGGCGTCGAGAGCGTGCTCGGCATCGCCGCCGGTCTGGGAGCGCATTCGGTCGCCCTCATCGGCTGGGGCGTGTCGGCCCTGGTGGAGGCGGCGGCCAGCCTGATCGTGGTCTGGCGGTTCACCGGGGCGAGGACCGGGTCCGCGCACGCCGAGGCACGGGCCCGCAGGGCGGTGGCGATCAGCTTCTGGATCCTCGCCCCCTACCTGGTGCTGCACGTGGCGCACGACCTGGACGCGGGTCACCGGGCCGTGCCGAGCGTGCTCGGGATCGTGGTGACGGCGGCCAGCGTGGTCGGCATGCCGTTCCTGGGAATGGCCAAGCGGCGGCTGGGCGTGCGGCTGCACTCGGCGGCGACCGCGGGCGAGGGGACGCAGAACCTCCTCTGCGCCCTGCTCGCGGCGGGGGTGCTGGCGGGGCTCGCGCTGAACTCCGCCGGGTGGTGGTGGATCGATCCCGCCATGGCGGTTCTGCTGGCGGCGGTGGCGGTGCGCGAAGGTCTCAGGGCGTGGCGCGGGCACTCCTGCTGCCACTGACCGCCCTTCCCCGACCGCCGCCGCAGGGCTCCCCGGCCATCGGCCGCCGATCGCCGCCGGTGCTGCCGCCGATCGCCGCCGGTGCTGCCGCCGATCGCCGCGGGTGCTGCAGCCGATCGCCTTTTCCCGTCACCGGCCATCCGGTTCCACCGGCCGCCGGTCGCCTGTCTCCCGTTGCCGATCTTCCGTTGTTTCTGCCGCCCGACCAGGTGATCTCCGCCGCCGCCGGTCGTCGGCGGCCCGCGCGGACGCAGGGCTCAATGATCGACACATACGGTAACAGCGGCACCGAAATGCGTTTTTTGCCCCAGTAACCATTCCCAGTACAGTTCCGTGAATATTGCGGACGACCTCCCGATAGGGTGACCCGCTAGCTCCATGACATCGACACCAAAGAGGACATCGTGGGCGGACGTCACCGGACGGATGAACTCGAGGACGGCTACACCCCGTACAAGGAACCGCAGCCCAGACGCAGGCGCGGGGGACGCGGCAAGGTGCTGGTCCCGCTGGCCGGGTCCGTCGCCCTCGCGGTGCTGCTCGGCGTCGCCGCGTTCGTGGTCATCAACCGCGACCGCGGCGCCGGGGCGTGCGGGGGCGAGGCGCTCCCGCTGCGGATCACCGCCTCCCCGGACATCCAGCCCGCCCTGTCCCAGATCGCCGGGCGCTTCAACAAGGCGGCCCACGACATCGAGGGCAGGTGCGCCACGGTCACGGTGACCAAGGGCGCCTCGGCGACCGTGGCCTCCTCCTTCAGCGGCGGCAAGGCCGCCGCGATGGACATGTGGATCCCGGACTCGAAACTGTGGGTGACCAACCTGCGGGCGAGGAACCAGGAGGTGCCCGAGGCGGGCGAGTCCATCGCCCGCTCCCCCATCGTCATGGTGGCCTCCGGCTCGGTGGTGCCGAACCTGAAGAAGAGCTTCGGCGAGGCCAGCTGGGGCGGCATGATCAGCGCCGCCAACGTGGCCAACGTGGACGGGCCCGGCCGCAAGGTGCGCGTCCTCGTGCTGGATCCCTCGCTCAACGCCGCCGGGCTCGGCGCGCTCCTGGCCGCCGCCGGGGTGGCCACGGCCTCCGGCGCGGGCGAGGAGCAGCTGGTCGGCGCGCTCAAGAGCCTGTCGGGGTCGACGTCGACGGTCCGCGACCAGGACGCGCTGCTGGCCAGTCTCGGCGTCAAGGGCAGCAAGGCCCCGCTGGGCATCTCCTCGGAGCAGGGGGTCTGGGCGTTCAACAAGTCCAAGAAGCCCGAGGTCCCGGCCGTGCCGCTGTATCCGGCAGAGGGGACCATCAACCTCGACTACCCGGTGGTGGTCACCGCCGAGGACGCCGCCGTGCGCAAGGCCGCCGAGGCGTTCCGCAAGGAGCTGGGCAGCGAGGCGTCCAGGAAGACGCTGCAGGACCAGGGGTTCCGCACCCCGGACGGCAAGGGCGGCAAGGCGATCTCCGGCTCCGAGGGCTTCCAGGCCAAGGCCCCGCAGGCGATCGAGCCGCCCGACGGCAAGACCGTCGCGAGGATGTCCCAGACCTGGTCCCGGATCAAGCTGGGCACGAGGCTCATCACCCTGCTGGACGTCTCGGGCACCATGGCCCTGCCGGTGCCCGGTACCGGGCTGACCCGGATGCAGGCGATCAGCAGGATCGCCGTCGAGGGCATGAAGCTCTTCCCGGCCAAGAGCGAGATGGGACTGTGGGAGTTCTCCACCCATCTCAACGGCCAGGGGGTCGACTACCGCGAGACGGTCCCGGTCGGCCCGCTCACCGAGGACATGAACGGCGTCCTGCGCAGGGACGTGATCAACCAGAGGCTGATCACGACCCGGGCGAAGTCGACCGGCGACACCGGTCTCAACGACACCCTCGCCGCCGCCTACAAGCAGATGACCGACGAGTACCAGAGCGACAAGATCAACACGGTGCTGATCCTCACCGACGGCGCCGGCAACGACGACCCGGACGGCGGGATCAGCAACCAGCAGATCCTGAAGCGGCTCAAGGATCAGTTCGACCCGGAGAAGCCGGTCAGCGTCCTGATCATCGCCTTCGGTCCCGACGCCCCCAAGGGCAAGCGCCAGATGGACGCCCTGGCCAAGGCCACCGCCGGTGACGCGTACATCGCCAAGGACATCCTGGAGGTCAGGAAGTTCTTCCTGGAGGGCATGAAGCGCCGGCTCTGCGCTCCCAACTGCGACTGACCCTTCCCCCTCACCTTCATCCTGTACGGCTGGTGTCACATTGGCACCAGCCGTAGCAGTTTTCCCAGGTCATACCGTGTCGGCATGATATGAACCCCTTTGGTCAACCGGTTGCCGGGAGGTGGCGTCCTACGCGTGTGGGCTGGAACGGGTGAGTGGTGAAACCCGTGAACGAGCCCGTCTCGCGGGGGAGGAATGTCCGTGCCCGGATGGCCGACCGTCGGCCGAACCGACGATCAACAACTCGTTGAGGCGCTGCGGCGTGCCGACACAACGGCGCCGGCGAGCCTCTACGACTCCTATGCCGAACGTCTCAACGACTACGCCCACTCGCTGCTGGGCGACCGTGAGGCCGCCGCCGGTGCCGTGCACGACGCCCTGGTCGCGGCCCAGGGCGGCGTGGACCGCCTGCGCGAGCCCGGCCGCCTGCGCGCGTGGCTGTACGCGCTCGTGCGGATCCGGTGCGCGGACGAGGGGCGCGGCGGCCCGCGGGGGTCGGCGCCGCCGCCCGACGTCCACGACGACCCGGGCGAGCGGGAGCTTGCGGCCCTGGTCCACGAGGCGATGGCGGAGCTGAGCGGGCAGGAGCGCGAGGTGCTCGAACTGTCGCTCCGCCACGACCTCGGCAGCGGCGAGGTCGGCGCGGTGCTGGGGCTGACCTCCCGCCAGGTCACGGCGAGGCTCGGCCGGGCCCGCGACCACCTGGAGAACGCGGCCGCCGCCGTGGTGCTCGCCAAGGTCGGCCGGGCGCACTGCCCCGACCTGTCGGCGATGGTGGACTCGTGGGAGGGCCCCCTCACCACGCTGCTGCGCAGGCGGCTGTCGGCCCACATCGGCCGCTGCGAGGTCTGCGTCGAGCGCAGGGACCGGCACGTCTCGGCCGGGCGGCTGCTGGACCTGGTCCCCCTGGCCTACCCTCCGCTCTCCCTGCGCCGCCGGGTGATCGAGACCTGCGTGAACCCGGAGGCGCGCGAGGACCGCGCCGCCATCGTCGCCGGGAACGGCTTCGACAAGGCCGGTTTCCCCGTCGCGGCCGAACGGCGCTCGGGGGGCCGCCGGTGGGGTGGCAGGAAGGGCGCGGGCGGCAGGCGGGCACGCGACGAGAACTCCCCCTCGGGCGGGGGGAGCACGCCCCCCGAGGGCACCCGCTCCCGGCACGCGGCGCTCCCCGCGGACCCCGGGACGTCACACCCGGACGTGAGGGCGTGGCCGGCCGGGACGGAGGCGCGGTACGGGGAGAAGCGGGCGGGACACGCGGACACCGGGACACGCTCCCCGGAGAGCGCGCCGCGCCACCCCGAGATCGGGACGGCGCCGAGGTACGTGATGGCGTCGCCGGCGGACGGTGAGCCCGGACGCGCGACACCGCGGACGGACGCCGGGACCCCGCGCGCGTCATGGCCGGCGGAGGGCGAGGCGCGGCACGCGCCACCTCCCGTGGACGTCGAGGCCTGGCCGGCACCGGCCGTGAGCGCCGAGGCGTGGCCGGCCCCGACGACGAACCCCGACGCCTGGCCGGCACCCCCCGCTGACGGCGAGGCGTGGCGCACCACGCCACCCGCGAACACCGAGGTGTCACCGACGCCGTCCCCGGACGGTGAGACCTGGCGCACCCGGCCGTACGCTGACGGCGAGGCGTGGCGCACGTCGTCTCCCGACGACGAGATGTGGCCAGCGCCATCCACGGCCCGCGAGTCACGGCCCGCGTCGTCTCCCGACGGTGAGGTCTGGCGCACGTCGTCTCCCGACGACGAGATGTGGCCCGCGCCATCCACGGCCGGCGGATCGCGGCCCGCGTCGTCCCCCGACGAGGCGTGGCCCGGGGAGTCCCCCGAGAACGGTGAGGCCCTGCCCACCCCGCCGGCCGGCGGCACCGAGGTCTGGCCCACGTCGCCGGCGGAGGCTTCAAGGGTACGACGCACGCCACCGGCGGGAGACCCCGGGGTCCGGCGTACACCGCCGCCCCCCGGCGAGGGGAAGCGGAGGACGGAGGCGCCGCCCGCGCAGCGACGGCGGCGGCGCGGGCGCAGGGGGCCGGTGCTGCTGGCGGTGGTGTGCGTGCTGGCCGCCACCGGGGCGGTGGTCGTGGTGGGCGGGCAGGACCTGGCCGGAGGGGCATTGAGGGACCCCCGGACCGCGCCGGGGACGGAGCCCGCGCTGATCACGCTGGAGCCCGGCCCCGAGCCGGAGGCCGGCTCGCCGCCGGAGGAGCCGGAGGCGGAGGCCGCGCCGACGCCCACGCCGAAGCGGAGCCGGAGGACCGAGAGGCCCGTTCCCGCCGTCCCCACCGCCACCGCGGCGCGACCGGCACCGAGCCGCGCCCCCACGGCGGGGCGGCCCCGCCCCACCCGCACCGCCGCCAGGCCGCCCGCGGCCGGACGGCTGAGCGTCTCGTGTCCGGGCGACATCGGGGAGGGCGCCGGGCAGATCCGGCTCGCGGCGCGCAACGCCACGGTCTCGTGGTCGGCGACCACCTCCGGCGGGCTCGACGTCCACCCCGCGCAGGGGCGGCTGAGGGCGGGCACGAGCAGCGTGATTTGGGTCACCGCCAAGGATCCGTCGGAGAGCGGCGCCGGGCGGGTCGCGTTCAGGTCCGCCGGCGGCAACGCCGGATGCGCGATTTCCTGGGAAAGCCCTGAGTCCGAGGCCTCCACGCCCCAGGACGAGCCGGCTCCCGATCCGACTCCCACCCCTTCCGCCGGAGCGAGCTCCGAGGGGGCGACGGACTGATTCCCGTATCTCGTTTTACCTAACACCGAGACTTCTCCCGTGGATCAGGTAAACCATGGACTGGTGCCGAGCGTCGGCATTGACGTCCATGTTGAGTGATTGGTCACATGAAGAGCGCGATCAGTCACATCATTACCAACCAGGAGCTCGGAGATGTCGATCAAACGCAGGGTGCTCAATTGGGCCCTCACTCTCGCCTGTGTCGCGGGAGCCGTGATCGCCTTGGCCGACATCGACACTCCGTTACGCTTGTTCCTTACGCCCCTGTTCCTGTTGGTCGTGCCGGGCGCCGCAGTGGTAGGACTGTTGCGTGATCGTGACCCGCTTGCGGCACTATCAGTGGGTGCGGCAGCGAGCCTGGTTGTGAACGTTCTCCTGGCCGCTGCCATGCTTACCTTTGACGCATGGTCGCCCCGTGCCGGAGTCGCGACGATCGCGGTGCTCGGCGGCTTCATATACGTACTACGCGTGTTGTATCGGGGGAGCGGGAGCTTGCAGACCGAACAGGGGGCCAGGTCAAGGTGAACATCGTCATCGTTCGCCCGGAGGACCTCGGGGAGCCCGAGATCTCACGATGGCGGGAGTTGCAGGTGGCGGATCCGTCGCTGGACAACCCCTTCCTCTCCGTGGAGTTCACGCTCGCCATGGGGCGGCTGCGCGACTACGTCCGTGTCGCGGTCATCCAGGACGGTGGCAAGATCGTGGGGTTCTTCCCCTACGAGCGCCACAGCTTCGGGATCGGCAAGCCTCTCGGCGGCTTCCTGACCACCTGCCACGGGTTGATCTCGGTCCCCGGCCTCAAGCTGGACGTCCGGACCCTGCTGCGCGCCTGCAAGCTCTCCGTCTTCGACTTCGACCACCTGGTCCCCGGCCAGCCGACGTTCGCGCCGTACGAGTCGGACGTGCGACCGGCTCCGGTGATGGACCTCAGCGTGGGGTTCGAGACCTACATCGAGCAGGTGAAGGCCAACTCGCCGAAGAACCTCAAGACTGTCCGCTACAAGGAGCGCAAGCTCGGCCGCGAGCAGGGCGAGATCCGCTTCGAGTGGTACTCGGCCGACCCGGGCACGCTGCGCACGCTCACCAACTGGAAGTCCGACCAGTACCGCAGGACCGGCCGGGTCGACCGCTTCGCCCAGCCGTGGATCGTCCAGTTGCTCGACGAGATGCACGCGGCGAGGTCCGAGAGTTTCGCGGGCGTCCTGACCATGGTCTACGCCGGAGACAGGCCCGTCGCCGGTCACTTCGGCCTCCGGACGGCGACGACCCTGGTGGGCTGGTTCCCGGCCTACGACACCGAGTTCGCGCGTTACTCCCCCGGCATCATGCACCACCTGCACATGGCCGAGCACGCCGCGAACTCCGGGCTGCAGCAGGTCGACATGGGCAAGGGCGGACGCGAGTACAAGAGCTGGTTGAAAAGCGGTGACCTCTTCGTCGCGGAAGGCCGCGTGTCGCGTCCCTCCCCGGCCGCCGCCGTCCACTGGATCGGCCGCACCCCGGTCAACAAGGCACGAACGATCGTTACAGATCGCCCGAATTTGTACAGGCTTGCCGACCGTGTGTTGAAGGGTTTCGGCCGTATGCGCTCCCCCGCGCAGAACCAATCAGGCACTCCGGTCGTCAAGGAACCATGGGGAGTGGGCTAGACCGCTCCCGTTCATCACCACACCACCCGCCAGGACCCTCGCATGCATCCCTCATCGCATTCGCCGTTTCCGCCGGTCGTCCCGATCGGCGAAGACCCCGGGTCCGTCCGCCAGTCACCCCTGACGACCGAGCGCCCGGAAGGACATCCGTCACAATGAGTCCCGAGATCACCAAGCACTACAACAACAAGCCACCGCTGAGGGCGGTGCCACCCATAGAGCGGTTCACCCCCATCACGCCCAACATGGCGATCTCCCCCACCGTCAGCGTCGTCGTCCCCGCCATGAACGAGGCGGAGAACCTTCCGCACGTCTTCGCCACGCTGCCGCAGTGGATCGACGAGATCGTCCTGGTCGACGGCAACTCGAAGGACGACACCGTCGCCGTGGCCAGGAGGCTGCGTCCCAACGTCCGCGTGGTGCACCAGACCGGCAAGGGCAAGGGCGACGCGCTTTCGGCGGGCTTCGCCGCCTGCACCGGCGACATCATCGTGATGATCGACGCCGACGGGTCCACGGACGGCCGCGAGATCATCCAGTTCGTGGGCGCGCTGGTCACCGGCGCCGACTTCGTCAAGGGCTCGCGATACGCCTCCGGCGGCGGCAGCGACGACCTGACGTTCATCCGCAAGTTCGGCAACAAGACACTGACCGCGCTGGTCAACAGGATGTACGGCACCAGCTACAGCGACCTGTGCTACGGCTACAACGCCTTCTGGGCCCGCCACCTGGACGTCCTCAACCTCGACTGCGACGGCTTCGAGATCGAGACCCTGATGAACGTCCGCGCCGCCAAGGCCGGTCTCAAGGTTCACGAGGTCCCCAGCCACGAGCGCTGCCGCATCCACGGCGAGAGCAACCTGCACGCCGTCCGCGACGGCATCCGGGTGCTGAAGACCATCATCCGCGAGTGGCGGAGCAACCCGGCTCCCGTCGTTCACGAGCCGGCCGCCGCCGCCCCGGCCGCCGACCAGGGCGCCGCGTAACCATGAGAAGCAGTGTCGTCATCTGCGTCTACACCGAGGACCGCTGGGATGACATCCGGGCGGCCGTCGAGTCGGTCGAGAACCAGACGCACGCGCCGCACGAGATCATCCTGGTCGTCGACTACAACCCGGATCTCCACCTGAGGCTCAAGAAGGAGTATCCCGGCGCGATCGTGGTGGAGAACGCTCAGGAGAAGGGGCTGTCCGGTGGCAAGAACACCGGTGCGGCGACCGCCTCCGGCGACATCGTGGCGTATCTGGACGACGACGCCGTCGCGGAGCCTGGCTGGCTGGAAGCACTGGAGGAGGGCTTCCAGGACCCGACCATCGTGGGGGTGGGCGGGCTGACCAGGCCGCTGTGGGGCATCGGGCACCGGCCCGGCTGGTACCCCCACGAGTTCGACTGGACCGTGGGGTGCAGCTATCTCGGCATGCCCACGGAACGAGCCCGGATCCGCAACGTCATGGGCGGCAACGCGGCCTTCCGCAGGGAGGTCATCGGCGGTGTCGGCGGGTTCCACACCGGCATCGGGCGCAGCGTGCAGGGGCGCAAGCCCCGCCCGCTGGGCTGTGAGGAGACCGAGTTCTGCATCCGGCTCTCGCAGCGGATGCCTGGGTCGGGAATGCTGTTCGAACCGGCCGCGGTGATCGGCCACAAGGTGCCGCCCGTGCGCTCGACGTTCGCCTACTTCCGCTCGCGCTGTTTCGCCGAGGGCCTGTCCAAGGCGCTGGTCGCCCAGAGCGTGGGAGCCGGCGACGGACTGTCGAGCGAGCGGGCCCACGCGCTGAAGGCGCTGCCGCTGGGCGCGCTGCGCGGGGTCGGCGAGGCGCTGCGGGGCGACCCGTCCGGCCTCGGCAGGGCCGGGGCGATCGTCGTGGGCCTCGCCTGGACGACCTGGGGTTACATCGTCGGCTCCCTTCGACTGAAGATGAAGCGGGTGCGTGCGTCATGATCCGCGTACCGATCCTGATGTACCACTCGGTCTCCGACCGGCCCAACGCCGAGACGAAGCCGCTGGCGGTACGCCCCTCGGCCTTCGCCGAGCAGCTGGCCTACCTGAAGGAGAACGGCTTCACGCCGCTGACGGTGGCCGACCTGGTCGCCTCGCTGCACAACAACAACGGCCGTTCCATCCCGGAGCGGCCGGTCGTGGTGACCTTCGACGACGGGTACGCCGACTTCCACAGTGAGGCGCTGCCCCTGCTCGAACGCTACGACTTCCCCGCGACGGTCTTCCTGACCAGCGGGTGGGTCCGCGACGCGGGCAAGGACGCGGCGGGCAGGCCCCTCGACACGATGCTGTCGTGGAGCCAGGCCCGCGAGGCCGCCTCGTGCGGCATGGAGATCGGCGGGCACAGCCACAGCCATCCCCAGCTCGACCAGCTGCCCGAGGACGAGCTCCGCCAGGAGCTGCGGCGCAACAAGGCCCTGCTGGAAGACAAGATCGGTTCCCTGGTCTCGACGATGGCCTACCCGTACGGCTACTCCAGCGTGCGCGTGCGGCGCGAGGTCAGGAAGGCCGGATACTGGGCCGCCTGCGCGGTGAACAACGCCATCGCCGCCGACAGGCACGACGTGCTCGCGCTGCCGCGCCTGACCGTCGCCGAGGGCACGTCGATGAAGATGTTCAGCCGGGCGGTCGAGGGAAACCAGGTCCCGCTGATCTACATGAGGGAACGAATGCTGACGAAGGGGTACGCCGTCGTCAGGCGCACACGATACGGTCTGCGCAAGGTACGCGGCCAGGCGTGAACCACCGGCCACGCCCCGGGAGACGCGCGATCCGCGGGGCGGGTCGCGCACCGGTGGCCGACCCGGTGTGACCGGCGGTCCTCGTTCCGTCCGACGCCCCCTCCCCCGGGAGCGGAGGCGTCGGGAGAGGGGCCGCCCGGCCGGAGAACGGCCGCCGCACCGCTTCTCAACGATCTACGCGAAGCGCCCGGACATGACGGATCTCCGCGGTGACTCGTCACACCCTGGTCCGCGTAGCCGCCATGATGTTAGACGTGAGGCAACGGGCAGGTAATGACGTGACGACGACGGGGGCGGCGGAGACCGCCGAGGTCGGGGAGATCGATCCCACCCACCCCGCGCCTTCGGACGGAACCCGGGCCGGGTCCGACGGCGAGCCCACCGGCACGGCGCCCTCCGAAGCGCCTGACGACGAGGCTCCCGGCGAGCTCCCGGACGACGAGATCGCCGAGGGCGAGGCTCCGGACGGCGAGACGCCCGGCGGGGGTCCGTACGGCGAGAGTCCCGGCGGAGAGACGTCCGACGGCGAGGAGGCTTCGGGGGGCGACCCGCGCGACGACGCGGCCGACGACGGCACGCCGCCGGACACGGACGCCGCGGACGCCACGGGCGATGCGGACGACGCGGATGCTCTGGACGACGCGGACGCCTCAGACGAGGCGGATACCGCGGATGCCGCGAGCGCCTCAGACGGCGCGGATGCTCTGGACGACGCGGGCGGCACGGACGACGCGAACGCCCTGGACGAGGCGGATGCCGCGGACGAAGCGGGCGACGCGCCGGATGACAGCGTCTACGGCGACGACCCCGAGGTCACCGCCGTCATCAGGCTCCCCCTCCGCCCGGTCGCCCCGCCCCCGGCCGGCGTTTCCGAAAACGAGACGGCCGAGACGGCCGAGGTCCCGCCCGCGCCCACCGAGGACGAGGACGAGGACAGATTCGAGACCACGGCGGAGATGCGCCTGCCCGGCCGGGCCGCGCCACTCCTCAAGCCCGCCTCCACCACTCGGAGGCCCTCGGAACCCTCGACGTCCCCGCCGGCCGCGGAATCCTCAGCGCCCTCAGCGCCCTCAGCGCCCTCGCAGCCCTCCGACCCCTGGGAGTCCGCCGAGCTTCCTGGCGGAGAGCCGCGGGGAAGGTCCGCCGGGGCGCCCAGGCAGCCCCTGGAGGCCTCGAAGCACCTCCCCGAGGTCACAGAAACCCCAGCGGCCCACCAGGCCCCACAGGGCACGCAGAGGAGCTCGGGGACCGGTTCCGGGGCGGGAAAGGAAACCGGGAAGGGAGCGGGAAAGGCGGCGCCGGCGACCAGCGCCATGCCTCCGTCCGCGGCGCCCGCCGCCAGGCCCTCACGCCTGCAGGCCGTGATGCGGTCGGCCATGGTGTGGCTGCCGCCGGTCCTCACCATCGAGGGTCTGATCATGTACGTGCTGGCCCTGCGCGTCGCGCCGGGCCCGCTGCGGGGCGTCGACCTGAACGACATCGACGGGGTGGGCCTGATCTCGGCCATGCCGCCGACCGCGTTCGCCGCGATCCTGCTGATGCTCGTCGCGTTCTTCGTCACGATCGCGCAGAACACCGACCGCAAGTTCCTGCTGCTCTTCCAGATCGCGGCGATCACCTTCGCCCTGCACGGGGCGGCCGCCCTGATCGAGGACGAGGCCAGGTTCCACACGGCCTACGTCCACGCGGGCTTCGTGGAGTACATCAACCGCACCGGCGAGTCCTCCGCCCTCCTCGACGCCCGCCTGGCGTGGCCGGGGTTCTTCGCGCTGGTGGGGTTCATCACGAAGGCCGCCGGGGTCACCGACCTGACGACGATCATGCGGTGGACGCCGCTGCTGTCGAACCTGCTGTACCTCCTGCCGTTCGTGCTGATCCTGCGCCAGGTCGTCGCCACCACCCGGGCCCGCTGGTTCGCCGCGCTGCTGTTCGTCATCGTGCAGTGGATCGGCCAGGACTACTTCTCCTCCCAGGGCTTCACGTACGCGATCTACCTGGCCTTCGTGGCGATCGTGCTGCGCTGGTTCGGCAAGGTGGAGCCCCGCGAGAAACCGATGCCGGCCAAGGGGTTCGTCCGGCGGCTGCTGGCCCGCCTGGACGGGCTGACGCCGGGCGAGCTGCCGCACTCCACCGGCGTCTACGACCGGGCCATCATGCTGATCGTGCTGATCGGCCTGTTCGCGACCGCGACCGCCTCGCACCAGATCACTCCGTTCATGATGCTCGGCGCGCTGACCGGCCTGATCCTGCTGCGGCGCTCCTCGCTCAGTTGGGGGCTGCCCTTCTTCCTGGGCCTGATGGTGCTGGCGTGGATCAGCTACCAGACGGTCGCCTTCTGGAGCGGGCACATCGACCAGCTCTTCGGCGGTCTGGGCCGGATCCTGGAGAACCTCCAGAGCAACACCGGCGACCGGATCGACGGCAGCGACCCCAAGCACGCGCTCGTCCTGATGGCCCGCCTGGGCATCTGCGGCGTCATCCTGACGCTGGCCGCCGCCGGCCTGTTCCGCCGCCTGCGGCGCGGCGTCGGCGACCGCGCGGCCCTGCTGCTGCTGTGCATCCCGGTGCTCGCCCTCGGCCTGCAGAACTACGGCGGCGAGATCGGCCTGCGCATCTACCTGTTCGCGCTGCCCGGCGCCTGCATCCTGGCCGCGTACGCCTTCTTCCCGAACCTCCCCGCGGGCACCGAGGACGCGCCGGAGGAGACGGTGCCGATCCGCAAGCGCAACATCCGGTTCAACCCGGAGCTGACGCGGCGGATCTCGCTGCTGCTGGCCGCCGGGTGCGCCATGGTGCTGGCGATGGTCTTCCTGGTCGCACGGTACGGCAACGAGCAGTTCGAGCGGGTCTCCGCCAGCGAGGTCGCGGCGATGCACTACGTCTACGACCACGACAAGCCGAGCGCCCGCGTCCTCTACCTGGTCCCGGTGGTCGGCGAGGAGGTCACCCCGAGCATCCCGTGGGGCGAACGCGACTTCGACAAGATCTCCTACCAGCAGGTGCTGGTGGACAAGAACCCGGCCCTGCTCTCCACGGTGATCGACAAGCTCCGGGTGTCGCCGCCCAACACCTATCTGGTGGCCACCCGGGGGCAGGCCGGATACCTGCAGCTCAACCACGGCTTCCCGACGGACTGGGCGCCGAGGTTCCGCGCCGCGCTCGACGCCCACAAGGAGCTCAAGCGGGTCTTCAACGGTGAGGACGCCGCCGTCTACACGCTCAAGACCTACCCCGAGGGGGCCGAGATCCCCGAGCCGGGGGTACCGACCGGCGGCAGCGACCCGACCTCTCCGTGGACGCCGATCGGCCTGGGCGCACTGGGCGTGACGTGGATCGCGCTGTTCGGCTACGAGGTGTTCCTCCTGCGCGGCCGCGATCAGACGGCCAGGACGAGGAGGACGAGGAGGCGCATCCTGCTCGTCGCGGTGCCCGCGTTCGTGCTGGCCGTAGGGGTGATCGCGGAGAGGTTCATCGTCATCGGCTCCTGAGCTCAGCAAAGGACAAAGTCTCTCGGCGGACGATCGGCGCGCGCCATACTGAGCACCGTTCGCCGGGGGGCGCACGTCTCGAACTGCTCGAAGGACGGTCAGATGCTCGCAGAGGGACCCCGTGGCCGGGCGGGGGCCTCCACCGAGGTCACAGGGCGGCGGATCGCGGCGGTCGACGCGCTACGCGGTTTCGCGCTGTTCGGCATCGTGGTGGTCAACATCACCTATCTCGCCTCGGGATACCGGATGGCGGGGCTGGCGGCGCCGTCGTTCTCCGCGCCGCTCGACTGGGAGGTGCGCTGGGTCGTCTCGGTGCTCTTCGAGAACAAGTTCTATCTGCTGTTCGCCTTCCTGTTCGGCTACAGCTTCACCCTCCAGATCGACTCGGCCCACAGGTCGGGGGCGGCTTTCGTCCCCCGGTTCCTGCGCCGCCTGGGCGGGCTGTTCCTGCTCGGCCTGGCCCACGGGATCCTGCTGTTCCCCGGTGACATCCTGGCGACGTACGCGATCGTGGGGCTGGTCCTGCTGGCGGTGCGGCGGATCACCCCGCGCACCGCGATGATCGCCGCGCTCGCGATGACGGTGGCACTGGCCGTGGGGGTGCTGCTGCTGGCCGTGCTGGCGGCGCTGGGCACCGACGCCTCCGAGGCCGTTTCGGAGAGCGCGGCGCAGGCCGCCGTGTCGGACCGGGCCCTGCACGGCTCCGCGTCAATGATCATCAACGAGCACCTGCACAAGCTCGCCAAGATCTTCGTGTTGCGGGTCTTCTTCCAGGGGCCCACGGTGCTCGCCGCGTGCCTGGTCGGGCTGGCCCTGGGCAAGCTGCGGCTGCTGACCGACCTGTCCGGGCACACGGCCACGCTGCGGCGGCTGCAGTGGGCGGGATTCACCGCGGGGCTCGCCGGGGCGCTGGTCTACGCGCACTCGACCTGGTCGGGAGGCGGGCACGCGTACCACATGGTCGGCCAGACGGTGAACCTGGTCACCGCGCCGCTGCTGGCCGCGGCCTACGCCGCCACCCTGCTGCGCCTGCTGCCCGCGGTGCCGCGGCTGGCCGGGGCGCTCGCGGCGCCCGGCAGGCTGGCGTTGACGAACTATCTGGGACAGTCGCTGATCAGCTCGCTGATCTTCACCGGTTACGGGCTGAGCCTGGTCGACCAGGTCAGCCCGTTCCATGTGGTGTCGATCGGCGTCGGCATCTTCGCGGCGCAGGCCGTCTGGAGCCGGTGGTGGCTGCGCCGCCACCGCTACGGGCCGGTGGAGTGGCTGCTGCGCTGGTTCACCAACCGGCGCAGGCCCGCCCGCCCCCCGGTCGGCGACGCCTAGGCGTCGCCGGCGTCGCTAGGCTCCCGCGCGCTCGCTCCACCTGACCTCGTACGGCTTGAGCTGGAACTGCTTGCCGTCCACGACGGTGACGGCGTCTGCCGCGGTGGTGTTGACCATCACGAGCTGGCGCTCCTGGGCCAGGACCCGCACCTGCGCGTTGGAGGAGGTCACCGCCTCCAGCGGGACCCCGAGGGGGAACCACTTGGTGAAGCCGCTCATGATGCCCGCCATGGGCATCTCGACGCCGGTGGTCGGGTGCCACAGGCAGCCGGGGCAGGCCTGGTCGTCACCTGTGGACTTGCGCTGGGGGTTCCAGAAGAGCGAGGTGGTGACGCCGCTGGTGGCGAACTCCATCATCGCGGCCGTGTGGACGGCGATGCGGTGATCCTCCTCCCAGTCGCTGTTCATGGGCTCGACGTACCACTCGGCCCACCAGACCGGCAGGTCGCCGCTCTTCTCCCGGAGCCAGCGGGTGAGGGCGCCGAACTTGCCCAGGGCGGTGAACTCGTCGGGGAAGGCCCCGGCCTCCTTGGTCACCGAGGCGCCGTCGACGACGATGAAGTCGGCGCCCTTCTTGTTCTCGATCCAGTACTCGACCGCCTCCAGGTCGCGCTGGACGATGCTCCCCCACGGTCCCTGGATCTCCGCCCCCTGCTCGGGGGTGCTGGTGCTGCCGACCGACACGTAGGGACCGCCGACCTTGATGTCCTTGTCGACGGCCTTCAGCGCGTCGTAGACCTTGTTGTAGAACTCGGTGTAGCCCTCGATGTCCCAGCGGTTCTGGGCCGTGTTCCAGAAGCCCTTCAGCTCGTTCCACACCATGAAGTGCTTGACGGTGGGATAGCGCCTGGCGACGGTCGCGGCGAGCTTGGCGTAGTCGTCGAAGTGCTCGGGCCGCGGCGCGGTCTCCAGCTGCGTCCAGTCGGTCCTGCCCGAGCTGCCGCCCTTCATCCAGTCCGGCGAGCAGCACAGCGTGATGATCGGGATGGCCTGGGAGCCGGACATGAACCTGATCCGGCGGTCGAGGTCACGGAAGTCGTTCCTGCCGGGCGCCGGTTCGGGGTTGCCCGCCCCCCAGCCCATGATGTGCTGGTTCTGCAGCATCGGGACCCGGCTGAGCATGTGGGAGGCGGCCTCGGTGACCTCGCTGCCCTCGTTGTCGGCGCTGAACTCCGTGTGAGTGATGCCCCAGCGCGGCCAGTCCTGGACGACGGGGGGTGCCTCCAGCACGGGTGCCGCCTGCGTTGGGGCCATCGTCATGGCTTGTCCGCGCGGAACGTCCGGCTTGGCGGCATAGGCGATGATGCCGACCACGAGTGCCGCCGTCACGACCAACGCCCCCAGTGCGACCGGCCAGGCCGGGCGCCGTCGCTGGTGCCGTCCGTTAGTCGGTATCACCGAATTTCCTCGATCCTCGCAGGTCAACGAATGTAGCGTTCCATAGCGGCATCGGACGTGACGGTGCCCCGGCATGGTTCACAGGCAAGCGTTACCGGCCGCGCCGCCAGCGTATCCGTGGCGGCTTGCATGACGCTTGAAACTTCTACGGTAGTTGCCGTCCGCCCGCGCGCCCACCCGGCCCGGCCCCCGGCCGCGGATCCCGGCGCCGGCGGTGCGGGCGCGGGGATCACCGGCGGCCGTTCAGCCCAGGACCCGCAGTGCCCGGTCGACGAGCGTGGGGACGGCCGCGCCGATGTGCTCGAAGCCCTCGCCGACGGTCTTGCCCTGCTTGAACCTGGCGTGGATGCCCTCCACGATGACGGCGAGCTTGTAGTTGCCGAAGGCCACGTAGAAGTCCAGGTCGGACAGGTCGGCGCCGGAGACCTTGGCGTAGTGGGCGGCGAACTCGCGGGCGGTGAGGAAGCCAGGGGCCACGGTGACGCCCGCCGCGACCGGGACCGAGGCGCGCTCCTCGTCACCGGGGTCCTGCCAGTAGGTGAGGGTGAGGCCGAGGTCGGCCAGCGGGTCGCCGAGCGTGGACATCTCCCAGTCGACGACGGCGAGGATGTCGGGATCCGGGGAGAGCCGCACTAACGTGTTGTCGAGCCGGTAGTCGCCGTGGACCAGCGTCGAGGCGGAGCGCGCGGGCAGGCGTTCGCGCAGGCGGGCCACCAGGCGGTCGTACGCGGGCAGCTCGGCGGTCTTCGACCGCTCCCACTGCTGCCCCCAGCGCTCCAGCTGGCGGGCCATGTATCCCTCGGGACGCCCGAAGTCCCCCAGCCCCACCTCCCTGTAGTCGATCGCGTGGATCGCGGCGAGCACCTCGGCCAGCCGCTCCGAAAGCCGCCGGGTCTGGGCGGGGGTGAGCCCCAGGGCGTCCTCCCGGGTCCGCACGGCCGCGCCGTCCACGTGTCCCATGAGATAGAAGGGCGCCCCGATCACGTCCCGGTCGTCGCAGAAGGCGACCGGTTCGGGCACGGGGACCGAGGTCGGCGCGAGAGCCGAGATCACCCGCCACTCGCGCCGCATGTCGTGGGCGGTCGGCAGCACGTGCCCCAGCGGGGGGCGGCGCAGCACCAGGCGGCGCCCGGAGGTCTCGACGACGTACGTCAGGTTGGATCTGCCGCCCGCGATCATGGAGACCCCGGTAGGCTCACCGACGCCCGGGACATTGGCCGCGATCCATCCGACAAGGCGTGGCCAGTCGATGCCAGGGGTGCTCATGGCCAACCATTAGAACGTCACTCGGGTCAGCGGCGCCAGCCGGGGTCGCCCAATGAGATCCCGAAACGTTGCGGTCGACACCACCCGAGCTCTGTTCTGTCCTTTATCGTTACATTACGTGCCTACCAGCATGCTTGGGCTCTGCGGCATCCTTCACTGGGTGACGTAGGGGACCCCGCACATCCCAGTAGGAGCTCATGCGCGTCTCAATCGTTCAGCCCCGTGACCTCGGCCCGGCCGACATCGACCGATGGAGAACCCTCCAGGGTGCCGACCCCGCCTTCGACAATCCCTTCCTGTCTCCTGAGTTCACCGTCACCGTCGGCGCGCTCCAGGAACGCGTCCGGGTGGCGGTGCTGCACGACGGGTCGGACGTGGTCGGATTCTTCCCCTTCGAACGCCATCCGATGGGCATCGGCATGCCCGTCGCCGCGGGCCTGACCGATGCACAGGGGCTGGTGCACGCCAAGGACGTGGAGATCGACGCGCAACGACTGATCAGGGCGTGCGGCCTGGCCGTCTACGAGTTCGACCACCTGATCGCCGGGCAGCCGCTGCTCCAGCCGGGGCACTGCAGATACCCCTCGCCGATCATCGATCTGCGTGACGGCTACGAGCCGTACATCGAGACGATCAAGGTGACCTCCGGCAAGACCTACCGCTCGACGGCGTACAAGAGCCGCAAGCTCCAGCGCGACACCGGGCCGCTGCGGCACGACTACGCCACCACCGACCTGGCGCCGCTGCGCACGCTGCTCGGCTGGAAGACCGAGCAGTACCGCCGCACTGGCCGCACCGACCGGTTCGCCCGGCCGTGGATCGTGGAGCTGGTCGAGCGGCTCCTCGCCACCGACACCGAGCACTTCGGCGGGGTCCTCGACATGCTGTACGCGGACGGCAAGCCGGTCGCCGGGCACTTCGGGCTGCGCACCGGGACCACCCTCGCGGGCTGGTTCCCCGCCTACGACACCGCCTTCGCGAAATACTCCCCCGGCCTGATCCACCACCTGGCCATGGCGGAGAAGGCCGCCGAGGCAGGGATCCAGGTCATCGACATGGGCCGCGGCGAGAAGGAGTACAAGGAGAAGCTCAAGAACGGCGAGTACGAGGTCGCGGAGGGCCGGATCGCCCGGCTGAGCCCAGGCGCCGGGGTCCACTGGATGCTGCGCGTGCCGGTGCGCAAGGCGCGCGGCACGGTCCTGGCCAGCCCGCTGCTGCGCACCACCGCCGATCGCGCCCTCAAGACGTACGGCCGCCTTCGGACGTCCATGCAGGCGTGAGCCGTTTCGTCGCCTCGGCGTGGGAACGGTCCCACGCCGAGGCGGGCCCGGTGGCCGGTCGCCCCGAAGGACGCGCGGCCGTTCCCGTACCGCGCCGGGTGGAGCAGGCGACGAGCGCGGCCGTTCCCGCGATCCGCCGGACGGCCCCGGGGACCGGTCAGCCGATCAGCTCGGCGACCACCGAGACACCTCGCCTGAGGTCGGCCCGCGACGCGGAGCCGTAGCCGATCACCAGGCCGTGCCGCAGCCGCGGCCCGTAGTAGTGGCGGGCCATCGAGTCGAGCAGCACGCCCCGGGCGTGGGCCGCCTCGACCAGGGGCTCGACCGCGTCCTCGGGCAACTCCACCATGACGTGCAGGCCCGCGGTGTCGCCCGTGACCCTGCCGGAGCCGAGGATGTCGACGACCACGGCGCGGCGGCGCGCGTACTCCAGGCGCGTGCGGCGCAGGTGCCGGTCCAGGTCCCCCTTCTCCAGGAGCACCGCCACCGCCTGCTGGGCCGGGCCGCTCGTCCGGTCGGCCAGGGCGTCCCTGGTCACGGCGAGGGCTTCGACGAAACTCGGGCGGGCGACCAGCCAGCCGACGCCGATGTCGGGTGACAGGGCCTTGCTCAGGCTGCCCAGCAGCACCACCCGGCCGGGATCGAGACCGTGCAGGGCGGGCAGCGGGGCGACGTCGTAGCGGAACTCGGCGTCGTAGTCGTCCTCCACGACGACCGCGCCGGTGCGGCGGGCCCAGGCGAGGAGGCGCTCCCTGCGCGGGATGGGCAGGCGCCCGCCGAGGGGGTACTGGTGGGCGGGGGTGGTGTACAGGACGCGCAGGTCGTCGGGGAGACCGTCCACGACGACGCCGTCCTCGTCGACCGGGCAGGGCACGAGCTCGGCGCCCCGCCCGGCGAAGACGTTCCTGGCGACGCGGTAGCCGGGCTCCTCGACGCCCGCCCGGTCACCGGGCCGCAGGAGGGTGGCGGCGACCAGGTCGAGCCCGTTGCCGGTGCCCCGGGTGACCATGATGTTCTCCGGCCCGACGGGGATCGCCCTGGTCCTGCGGAGGTGCTCGGCCAGCGCGGCACGCAGCCTCGGCAGGCCTCGGGGGTCGGGATCGCTCGCCGGCGGCAGGTCGGCCGCCCCTCGCCAGGCCCTGCGCCAGGCCGCCCTGTCGTAGTCGTGGACCCACGGCTGTCCCGGGCGCAGGTCGATCATCCTCCGCCCGCTCCCGTGCCCGTGCCCGTGCCCGTGCCCGTGTCCGTTCCCGTGTCCGTTCCCGCCGCCCGGCGACGGAACGGGCGCCGCCGGAGCGGGGACCCTCCCCTCGGCGGGAACCGCCATGTCGGCCACGTAGGTGCCCGAGCCGTGGCGCCCCTCCAGCCAGCCCTCCGCGTACAGCTGCTGGTAGGCCTCGGTGACGACGGTGCGGCTCACCGCGAGCTGGCGGGCGAGGGCCCGGGTGGAGGGCAGGCGCTCTCCGGAGGAGAGGGCGCCGCCGCGCATGGCGTCCCTGAGGCGGTCGCCGAGCTGGACGGCGAGCGCCGTACCGGCCTCGCGGTCCACCGACACGGGCAGGTCGACGGAGGGGCGCGGCAAAGTGGTCTCCTGTAAGCGCGTGAAAGTGGACGTGTTCCCGGTATCCACTTCTTCCTAGGTTAGTGCCATGCCCTCGACGCTTTCCTCGACTCCCCGCACCACCCTCAACCGCGCGAAGGACAGGGGCCGGACCTCCCGGGAGGACCTGTACGCGGTGCTGGACGCCGGGCTGGTCTGCCACCTGGGCATCCTGGCCGGCGGCTCCCCCATGGTGGTCCCCACCGGCTACGGCCGGATCGGCGACACCCTCTACCTGCACGGTTCCACCGGCGCGACCTCCCTGCGCAACGCGGACGAGGTCTGCGTCACGGTGACCCACGTGGACGGCGTCGTGCTCGCCCGCTCGTCCTTCCACCACTCGCTCAACTACCGTTCCGCCATGGTCTACGGCCGCCCCCGCCGGGTGGTGGACGCCGAGGAGCGCCTGGCCGGGCTGCGGGCGATCACCGAGCAGCTCGCCCCCGGCCAGTGGGACGCCACCCGCAGGCCCACCGGCAAGGAGCTCGCCGCGACCATGGTGCTCGCCCTCTCCCTCGCCGAGGCGTCGGTGAAGGTGCGCCAGGGCCCGCCGGTCGACGACGAGGAGGACTACGCGCGGCCGATCTGGGCCGGGGTGCTGCCGCTGCACCAGGTCTGGGGCACGCCCGAGCCCGATCCCGCGCTGAGCTGGGACCTGGCCGTGCCCGAGCACATCGCGTCGCGAACCATGCCCGTTCGGTAAACCTCTCCGGCAAACCCGCCACACGCGCCACGCGTCTCCATACCGAGGCCCCTATCCGGCCCCCGAACCATGGAGGCGGCCATGACGGCCATCGGCTGGACACCCCCCGGCTACACCGAGCTGCGCGAACTCGGCGTGGGCGGCGGCGGGCGGGTGGTCCTCGCCCGTCACGACGAGTCGGGCACCTGGGTGGCGATCAAATACCTGGCCGAGTGGCTCAGGGACGACCCGGGCTTCCTCGCCCGCTTCCGCGAGGAGGCCAGGCTCCTGGTGGAGCTGGCGGACGAGAACGTGGCCCGGCTGTACGAATACGTCGAGGTGCCCGGCGGCGCCGCCATCGTGATGGAGGCCGTCAACGGCGTCTCCCTGCGCGAGCTGCTGCGCGAGCACGGCTCGACGGGGCCCGAGGCGGCGCTGACCGTGCTCAAGGGCTCGCTGGCGGGGCTGGCCACCGCTCACCGGGCCGGGCTGGTGCACCGCGACTACAAGCCGGAGAACGTGCTCGTCGAGACCACGGGCACCAGCAAGCTGGTCGACTTCGGCATCGCCGTGCGGGCGGGAGAGGGCGGCCGTGCCGCGGGCACCCCGCCCTACATGGCTCCCGAGCAGTGGGCGGGCGCCCCCGCCTCCCCCGCCTGCGACGTCTACGCCGCGACGGCGGTCTTCTTCGAGTGCCTGGCCGGGCACCGCCCTTACCGCTCCGGTGAGCGGGTGGTGCTGATGCACCAGCACATGACCGCGCCGATCCCGGTGGACGAGGTCCCCGAGCCGGTCAGGCCCCTGGTCGCCAGGGGCATGGCCAAACGGCCCGGTGACCGGCCGGCCGGTGCCGGGGAGTTCCTGGCGGAGCTGGAGAGCGTCGCGGTCGCGGGCTACGGGCAGGACTGGGAGGAGCGCGGGCGGGCCCGGCTGGCCGCCCTGGTGGCGCTGCTTCCCCTGCTGTTCCCGCCCGCCGCCCCCGGCCCGGTGGCCGGGACCACGCTGTTCAGGACGGTGCTGCGCACGCTGCGGTCGAGGTCCGCCGGGGTGGCGGCGGGCGCCGCGGGGGTGATGCTGGTCGCGGGCGGCGCCGGCGTGTACGCCCTGACCTCGGGAGGGCCCGAGCGACCTCGCACGATCGACGTGGTCGCCGCGACGCCGCCCCTGCCCCCCTCGCCCGGCACGCGGGGCCAGGTGTCGCCGTCCCTGCCCGCGCCCTCCTCCGCGACCTTCTCCCCTCCCGCGTCCGCGGAACCGGTCTCGTCGTCCGGACCCACCGGGGAGAGCGTCCCCTCCACCGGCCCCACCGCCGGGGAGGCGAGCGCTCCCCCCGCCACCGGCACGCCCGGCGGGCCGACACCCCGGCCGTCCTCCTCCCCGCCGACGGCGCCGACGCCGCCGACGCCGCCACCGTCCTCCCCGCCGACGACCGGTCCCTCCACCGCGCCGCCCGAGGTGGGGGTACGCCGGGTGGAGGTGGTGCGGGCCCGTGTCAACGCGCGGGGCGCGGCCCTGGTGGCGGTCTCGGTCGACACCGCGAACGCCCGGCAGGTACGCCTGCGCGTGGTCTTCCGCGCCGGTCAGGCCGTACGGAGGACGGTCGTGCCGCTGTCGGGCGCGACGAGCTACTCGCGTACGGTCAGGTTCGGCTTTCCCCGGGTGGGGTGCGGGGCCGCCTGGAACGTGGTGGTGACCGGCCTCCCCTCGGGCCGCGCGAGCGGCGCGAGCGGTGAGACCTCCCCGTGCGCCGGGCCGACGCGCACCCCGAGGCCGGCTCCGACGGTCCCCGGGACGGCCGCGCCCACCTCCGGGCCCACGCAGAAGCCCACCCCGAGGCCGACGGTCACCCGCACCGCGCGCCCCGGGCCGAAGGTGACGGTCACCCGCACCGCGCGGGCCACCGTGAAACCGTCGGCCGCCCGCAGCGCAAGACCGAAAATTGGTATTTCGGTCATACCTTCCTCGCCGGCCTCACCCGGGGAATCGAGCCGCGCATAGCGGATAACCACTGATCAGCTCCGTACCGTGAGACTGATTCACGGTTAATGAGCGGAATGCGGTTATCTATCGCTAGGCTACGGTCCGTCTGTTATGGGTGGGGGCCCAGACAACTGAGGAGACCGTTATGTACGGCACGCCATCGGCCTGGCGAGTCCCCGGATACACCGAGATCCGCGAGTTGGGCGCCGGTGCGGCCGGGCGTGTGGTGATGGCTCGGCACGACGCCGACGGCATCATGGTGGCGATCAAGTACCTGTCCGACGAGCTCAGGAGCGACGTCGGGTTCGTGGCCCGCTTCCGGCACGAGGCGCGGGTGCTCAACACCCTGAGCAGCCCGCACTCCGTCCGGCTGTACGACTATGTCGAGACCGGCGACGGCGCGGCCATCGTCATGGAACTGGTCAACGGCGTCGCCCTGCGGGCGTTGCTGCGCTCGGAGGGGCCGACCGGCCCCGAGGCCGCGCTGCTCGTGCTCAAGGGCTCGCTCCTGGGACTGGCCGCCGCGCACTCGGCGGGTGTGGTGCACCGCGACTTCAAGCCCGAGAACGTGATGGTGGAGGCCGACGGGAGGAGCAAGCTCGTCGACTTCGGCATCGCGGTCCGCTCCGGCGACGGCGACACCCCCGCGGGCACGCCGCCCTACATGGCTCCCGAGCAGTGGGTGGGCGGCCCCGCCGGGCCCGCCACCGACGTCTACGCCGCCACCGTCGTGTTCTTCGAGTGCCTGACCGGCGCCCGTCCCTTCCGGGCCACGAACATCGCCGCGCTGGCCCGCCAGCACCAGGTGATGCCTCCGCCGGTCGAGGAGGTGCCCACCGCCCTGCAGGGGCTGGTCGAGCGCGGCCTGGCCAAGCACCCCGCCGACCGGCCGCCGACCGCCAGCGCCTTCCTCACCGAGCTGGAGGCGGTGGCCGCCGACGCCTACGGCCCCGACTGGCAGGAGCGCGGCCGGCGCCGCCTGGCCGGGGTCGCCGGGCTGCTGGCCGCGATGTTCCCGCTGGACGTGCCCGTCCCCGGAGCCGACACCTCGCTGGCCATGACCGAGCTCGACGGAGACGGCGGCGATGGCGACGGCTGGGAGAAGACCTCCTCGATCAGCAAGCTGAGCGTCAAGATCCTCATCGGCGTCGGCTGTATCGCGGTGATCGGCGGGCTGACCGCGGTGCTGGTCGGCTCGGGCGGCTCCACGGAGATCCAGTCGCAGAGTTCCGTCACCTCGCAGAGCCCGACCCCCTCGGAGCTGGAGACGCTCATCCCCGGGGACGAGACCGACGAGACCGACGAGCCGGTGGAGGAGTCGCCGTCCGCGGCCACGCCGACGCCCACGCCGACCCCGAGCACCGCCGCCACCTCGGGCCTTCCGCCCGTGGCACCCACCGCGACGTCGGCGGCCGCCACGCCCACGCCGTCGGCGACGCCCACCAGAAGGCCCACCACGCGGCCGACGAGGAAGCCGACGCAGCAGCCGGCGCCGACTCCCACCTCGGAGGAAAGCGCCACCCTGGACGGTCCCCGCGACACCGGCCGTCCCACGACCAGGCCGCCGTCCGCCACCCCGACCCAGCCGACCGCGGCCCCGACCCGTCCGACGACGAGACCGTCCCCGACCCGGACGACGGAGCCGACCACGGAGCCCTCCCCCACCGTGACGGACACCTCGTCGCCGGGCACCTCGCCCTCGGCCTCCTCACCGCCTCCGCGCCTCACCGCCTCGCCCCTGCCGTCCGCGGAGGCGACCCCGGCCGCTTTCCTCGCGCTGGGCCTGGTGACGAGCGGTGCCGTACCGTTCACACTGGCCGTCAAGCGCGGCATGGCGGGACGGCACCGGAAACGCCGGTAGACAGGGGAACGATCGCGATATGAGCACCGGGGGAGGCGCCGCCGGGTTCCGGCTGACCGGCCGTACCTGGGCGGACGACCTGGGAATCTGGTCGTCGGCCGTCGCGGCCGACGGGCGGCCGGGGAGCGCGCTCAGGTTCGACCCCCGGCTGGTCGCCGATCCCGCGGCGCGCGAGCGGCTGGTCGCGGCCGTGGTCGCCGACCGCAGGCTCACGCAGAGCGGCACGACCGGGCTGGTCCCGATCGCCGACCTCATCACGGCCAGGGACGAGGTCTGGCTGATCACCTCGGAACCGGTCAGCCCGACGTTGGGCGACCTGCTGTCGCCCGGCTCGCCCGGGTCGCCCGGGTCGCCCCGGCCCGACGCGGGCAGCGCGGCCACGGTCCTGGTGGAGACCGCGCAGGCGCTGCTTGCCGTGCACGCCTCCGGGCTCGCCCACGGGGAGCTCCACCCGGGCACCGTGGTGATCGCCTCGGACGGGTCGGCGCTGCTCGCGGAGCGAGGGCTGGCCGACGCCCTGCTCGGCCGCCCTCCCGCGCCGGAACGCGACGTGGCGGCCTGGGCGTCGCTCGCCCGAGGTCTGGCCGCGACCTGGGCCTCGGCCGACCGCGGGGCCGCCGGGCTGCTGGAGAGGGCGGCGGCGACGGCCTCCATCAGGGGGCTCGCTCCCGCGCGCGACGCGCTGCTCGCCGGGCGGGACGTCCTGCCGTCCGGGTTCACCACCCGCGACAGGCTCGTGGCCACCCTGCACCGGTGGCCGGGGCACGAGGCGCCCGCTTCCGGCGGGCATCCGGCCCCCGCGCGGCCCGCCCCCGACGAGGGGGACATCGTCACGCTGCTGCACGTCCCGAAGGCCGGTGATCCGCGCGCCGCGGGGGCCGGCGACCGGCGCGGCGCGGGGGGTGACGAGCGCCGGCCCGAGGACGTGGTCATGCGATTCGGTCCCGGAGTGCCGTCGGAGACCACGGCCGCCCAGCTGTGGCGGGCCGGCCGGGACCAGCAGCAGACCGAGTTGCCGTCCGGCAGGCTCGCCGCCGCCGCGGCTCCCCGCGCGCGGCGCAGGCGCGGCCGTACGGTCCTCGCCTCGGCGATCCTCGCGCTGATGGTCGTGGGCGCGCTGGCGATCTGGCTGTTCCGGGGCTCGGCGACACCGCTGGAGGTGACGAAGGTGGATGTCAGCGCCCCGAGGAAGGCGCAGGGGTGCGACACGACGGTCAAGATCACCGGTGTGCTGTCCACCAACGGCGCGGGCGGCGAGGTCCGCTACCAGTGGAAGCGGAGCGACCGCAAGGAGCCGATCGCGCAGACCGACCGGATCGCGTCCGGGGACACCTCCCACGAGGTGAGCCTGGAGTGGACGGTCAAGGGCGAGGGAAATTTCAAGGGAACCGCCACCCTGATGCTGCTCGCGCCGGTCCCCGAGGGGAAGAAGCTCCAGGACAGAGCCACCTTCACCTACAAATGTTCATGATTGATCATCAAGGTCCACAATGCGGCACAAAGCCGTTCTTACTACTCTGGCGGCCATGACCACGCAGACCCCCTCCGGCTGGTATCCCGACCCCTACGGCTCACCGCTGTTGCGGTGGTGGGACGGCAGTGAGTGGACCGACGCCACCCATCAGACGGACGCTCCCACGGGGCAGGGCGCGGCGCCGGGACCACAGACCGGCCCCTTCCTCCAGCCGCACTCCGCGGGACCCGGCCCCGGGCAGACAGGGCCGCATCCGGCCGGGCTCGGCCCCCAGCAGATGGGGCCGCGCCCCGCGCCGGAAGGATCCCCCGGGGCAGGTTCCCCAGGCCCCTCCGGCCCCTCCGGCCCCTCCGGCCAGTGGTCCGGTCCGGCCGCGCACCAGCAGGCCACGCAGGTGCCGGCGGGCACGGGACAGCCGCAGTGGGGCGGGCCGCCGAACGGCCACACGGCGCAGATGCCCCTCCCGCCGTACGACGGCTACCCGTCCGGGCCGCCGCCGCGCAAGAGCGGCCCTCTGCCGTGGATCCTGGGCGGCGGCGGCGTGCTGATCCTGATCGTCGTGATCGTGGTCGCCGCGATGTACCTGATCAACCCCGAGCGCAGGAACACCGCGGGCGAGCCCACCGGGCTCCCCACGCCGCCTCCCACCGCGCCCCTGGAGCCCAGCCAGGAGCCGACCCCCGAGGCGACGCCCGCGCCCTCACAGAGCGCGCCGCCCCCGCCCCAGGCCGTGGACGGGCGCGTCACGGACCCGGTGACCGGCCTGTCGTACGAGATGCCCGGCGAGCCGTGGGAGGTGCCCCCCAGCGTCGGCGGCGGGCTCGGGTTCGTCTGGACCAGCGCGGCCGTCGCCGTCGCCCAGGAGAACTTCGACGGCAGGGGCGGCAACTGGCTCGGCAACGTGCTGACCGGCGAGCTTCCCGACCAGTACGGCTACCAGGGCGTCGACAGCATGCGCTCGGTCGCCACGACGCTGCTGCAGGTCGTGGAGCCCGCCTTCTACACCCCCCCGCACCGCCGGAAGATCGTCGAGGACAAGGCCGTCAAGGTCAGCGGCAGGGACGCCTGGCTGTTCGTCTTCGACCTGGACTTCTCCGAGCAGTCGAAGGTCAACGGCTGGAAGTGGAAGCGGGAGCGGGCCGCGTTCGTGATCGTCGACCGTGGCGAGGGCAGGCGTCCGGCGCTGGCCTACGTCTCCGTACCGGACAATCTCGACCTATCCGTGGCAGACAAGGTGATCAAGTCATTCAAGCTCTCGTGAAGTGAGTACTACCCTGAGGGCTATGAGTGACCTGCTGGTCTGGATCGACTGTGAGATGACCGGGCTCGACCTTGGGCGTGACGCGCTTGTCGAGGTGGCCTGCGTGGTCACCGACGGCGAGCTGAACCAGCTCGACGAGGGGGTGGACGTGGTCATCAAGCCCCCGCCCGAGTCCCTTGAGCAGATGTCGGAGGTGGTGCGGGAGATGCACACCGCCTCCGGCCTGCTGGACGCGCTGGGGGGCGGTGTCACGCTGGCCGAGGCCGAATCCATGGTGCTCGAATACATCAGGGGCCACGTCCGGGAGCCGAAGAAGGCCCCGCTGTGCGGCAACTCCATCTCCACGGACCGGTCGTTCCTCTCCCGCGACATGCCGGCCGTGGACGCGTTCCTGCACTACCGGATGATCGACGTCTCCTCGGTGAAGGAACTGGCCCGGCGCTGGTACCCCCGGGTCTACTTCGCCTCGCCCGAGAAGCAGGGCGGCCATCGGGCGCTGGCCGACATCGTCGAGAGCATCCGGGAGCTGCGCTACTACCGCGCGGCGGTCTTCGTGCCCCAGCCGGGCCCCGACTCCGCCACCGCCAGGGAACTGGCCGAGGGCGTGTCCACGCACAGAGCTTGAGCGTTTCACGAGAAACCCGGTACGAAACGACTCCCAAAGACCGCTACACTTTTCATGTGCTGCTGCGGCGGCGATGGTGGGCGTAGCTCAGTTGGCAGAGCGCTAGGTTGTGGTCCTAGATGCCGGGGGTTCAAGTCCCCTCGCTCACCCCACGAGAACGGCCGGTCCCCAGGGACCGGTCGTTCTTCATTTCCAGCCTCATTACCCACCAAAAGTGGATATTGCAGGTTATGCTCGCTGCTATCGCTACGCCGTTAGGATCGGGGGTTTCGGCGACCTGACCGTGTTGCAGCCACGGAGGCCGGATGAGAGTCGACGATGCCCCGTTCGACGCAGAGCCCAGAGTCGTGACGGGTCTGAGCAGGCGTGAGACCGAGGTTATGGAACTGATCGCGACGGGTCGCTCCAACGGGCAGATCGCCCAGCACCTGTTCCTGAGCGAGAAGACCGTGAAGAACCACGTGAACCGGATCTACGCCAAGCTCGGCGTCGACTCGCGGGTCACCGCGATCGACCTGTGGCTGGAACGGGCGGCCCGCGAGGAACCTCAGCCCCACTAGCCCGGCGCGGGGAACCCCGGTACCGCTAGGCGGACAGGCGCAGGCAGCGGGAGGCCTCCAGGGCGCGGGCGATGGCGGACGTGCCCTCCCCCAGCTCCTCCGAGGTGATCGAGAGCGCCGGCCGCAGCCGTACCGACCGCTCGCCGCACGGCAGGACCAGCACGCCCTCCTCCTCCCGCAGGCGAGCCACCAGGAGATCGCGCTCCACCGTGTCCGGCAGGTCGAAGGCGCACATCAGGCCGCGCCCGCGCGCGTTCTCCGCCAGGTCGGGGTAGCTCTCCTGGATCTCCCGCAGCGCCGCGAGGAGCTCGGCGCCGAGCCTGCCCGCGCGCGGGATCAGGCCGTCGCGCTCCACGATCTCCAGCATCCGGCGGGAACGTACCATGTCGACCAGCCCGCCGCCCCAGGTGGAGTTGATCCTGCCGCTCACCTGGAACACGTTGCCGGGAACCGCGTCGACCCTGCGGCCCGCCATGATCCCGCCCACCTGCACCTTCTTGGCGAAGGCCACGACATCGGGGCGCAGGCCCAGCTGCTGGTACGCCCAGGGGGTGCCGGTGGTCCCCGCGCCGGTCTGCACCTCGTCCATGACGAGGAGGGCGTCGTACTCGTGACAGAGCCGTTCCATCCCGAGCAGGAACTCCGCCCGCATGTGGTTGTCGCCGCCCTCGCCCTGGATGGGTTCGGCGATGAAGCAGGCGATGTCGTGGGGGTGGCGCTCGAAGGCCGCCCGCGCCGCGGCCAGGGATCTCTCCTCGGCCGCCTCGACGTCGCCGAGATGGATCGCGGGCACCTCGATCCTGGGCCAGTCGAACTTCGGGAAGCGGTCGGTCTTGATCGGGTCGGTGTTCGTCAGCGAGAGCGTGTAGCCGCTGCGCCCGTGGAATGCGCGGGTGAGGTGGAGAACCTTGGTCCCGAGCTCCGGGGAGCGTCCCCGCGAGGCGTTGAGACGGCTCTTCCAGTCGAAGGCGCACTTCAGCGCGTTCTCCACGGCGAGGGCGCCGCCCTCCACGAAGAACAGGTGCGGCAGCTCGGGGTCGCCGAGCACCCGGGCGAACGTCTCGGCGAAGTCGGCCAGGTGGGTGGTGTAGAGATCGGAGTTGGCGGGCTTGTTCGCGGCGACCCTGCCGAGCAGCGCCAGGAACTCCGGATCGTCGTCGAACGGGTTCACCCCGAGGGGCGCCGAGGCGAAGAAGGTGTAGAAGTCCAGGTAACTTCGGCCGGTGTGGGCGTCGACGAGGCGAGACCCCCGGCTCCGTTCGAGGTCCAGCACGAGCCGGTAGCCGTCGACGAGCAGATGACGGGCGAGACGGCCATGAACGTCCATGTACCCTCCACGGTGGTCCGAGAAGATGATCCCCCGTCATTGACACATCTACACGGAGACATTACGCGCTAGATCCGATTCTTGTGAAGATTTTCTTGCGTACGCGCGACCAGAGCACGGATGTCCGAGCGCGGGCCAGCGCATCCCGGGCGTGGGATCGTACGCCCGAACCCGAACCCGAACCCGAACCCGGAACCGGACCCGGAACCGGGGCGGGACCCGAACCCGGAACCGTGCGACCCGGCCTCCCCGGATGACCGTTTCCCTTCCCGAAGATCACCCCTCTTGAGCCCACAAACCGGTTAAATCGGCCTATCGTGCGATAAGGCCGTACGACTGCCAGGAGGAAGCCCGATGTCCCTTCGCGAATCCGCAGCCGACATGCGGGACGAGCTGGTCCGCCTCCGGCACGCCCTGCACCGGGAGCCGGAACTGGGCCTCGACCTGCCGCGCACGCAGGAGAAGGTGCTGACGGCGCTGTCGGGCCTGCCCCTGGAGATACGGCTCGGTGAGAGGCTGAGCTCGATCACCGCCGTGCTGCGCGGCTCCCAGCCGGGTCCGACCGTGCTGCTCAGGGGCGACATGGACGCCCTGCCGGTCACCGAGCGGGGCGACGCCGCGGTCACCTCCCGGATGGCCGGGCGGATGCACGCCTGCGGCCACGACCTGCACACCACCATGCTGGCGGGCGCGGCGCACCTGCTGGCCGCCGGGCGCGACCGGCTCGCGGGGAACGTGGTCTTCATGTTCCAGCCCGGCGAGGAGGGCCCCGGCGGCGCGAAGATCATGATCGACGAGGGCGTGCTGGACGTGACGGGCGAGCGCCCGGTCGCGGCCTACGCCCTGCACGTGATCAGCTCGATACTCCCCCAGGGCGTCTTCGTGACCCGGAGCGGCCCGATCATGGCCGCCGTGGACAGGTTCACGGTGACCGTGCGCGGCGCGGGGGGCCACGGCGCCTCCCCGCACCGCGCCAAGGACCCCATCCCCGCGGCGTGCGAGATGGTCACCGCGCTGCAGACCATGGTGACGCGCGGGTTCGACGTGTTCGACCCCGTGGTCGTCACCGTCGGCAGCTTCCACGCGGGCAGCGCCGACAACGTGATCCCCGAGGAGGCCCGCTTCGAGGCCACGGTCCGGTCTTTCTCCGCCACCGCGCACGCGCGCGTCCAGGAACGGGCGGTGACCCTGGTGAGGGGCATCGCGGCGGCACACGGGCTGGAGGTGGACGCCGACTACGAGGTGAGCTACCCGGTCACGGTCAACGACGGCGCCGAAGCCCGCTTCGCGGGCGAGGCCATCCGCGAGGTCTACGGCGAGCGGCGCTTCGTCGAGGCTCCCCAGCCGTTCACCGGCTCCGAGGACTTCTCGTTCGTCTGTGACCAGGTGCCGTCGGCCTTCGTGGCACTCGGCGCCTGCCCGGCGGACGTCGATCCTGGCAGGGCCGCCTACAACCACGCCCCCGAGGCCAGGTTCGACGACGCGGTGCTGCCCGACGGGGCCGCGCTCTACGCCGAGCTCGCGGCCCGCCGCCTCGCCCTCGCCGCGAGCTGAGCGGACCGGGCGGGCCGGGCGCGGGACGAGCCGGGCGGGCCTGGCGTGGAGCGGGCCTGGCGCGGGACGGGCGGACGGCACGCGGGATGACACGGGCCGGACGGGCCAGGCGGTACAGGACCCCGTCGGCGCGTCACACCGCCGCGTAGACCACCAGCGAGACCGCCACGTACTGCGCCAGGTAGGCGGCGACGGTGAAGGCGTGGAAGACCTCGTGGAAGCCGAACCAGCGGGGAGAGGGGTCGGGCCGGCGCATGCCGTACACGACCCCGCCCGCCGTGTAGAGGACCCCGCCGAGGAAGAGCAGGACCACCGCGACCACCCCCGCGCCCTCCACGAGCTGGGGCAGCACGAAGGCGGCCGTCCAGCCGAGGGCGATGTAGAGCGCGGTCGAGAGCCATCGAGGGGCGGCGGTCCACAGCACCCGGAAGAGGACCCCGGCGATCGCGCCGGTCCAGATCACGCCGAGCACCACCGCGCCGGCCGCCCCGTCCAGGGCGAGCAGCGCGAACGGCGTGTAGGTCCCCGCGATGATCAGGTAGATGTTGGCGTGGTCGAGGCGCCGGAGCACCTCCTCCGAGCGCGGGGAGAGCGTCCCGCGGTGGTAGGTGGCCGAGATGCCGAAGAGCAGGCCGGAGGTGATCGCGTAGATCGCGGCGGCGAGCCTCGCCTCCAGGGTGGGCCCCAGCGCGACGAGGACGAATCCCGCGACGAGCGCCACGGGCAGCGCCCCGGCGTGCAACCAGCCGCGAAGACGGGGCTTGACGGACTCTGCGAGCGTTTCGGCAAGGATCGGGGCCATGAACCTACGCTAGCGTAAGTTACGCATCCGTAGGTTGTGATCTCGTTCATAAAGGCCGCAGGCTCCGCCGTTCAGGGCGGAGGTGGGCCGGAACCGGCCGGTACGCTTAACATGATCATGCGGTATCACGTCAAGCATGTCCCAGATCGTGAAGCGGGCCTTCAAACACCGCTTCCACCCCACCCCCGAGCAAGCGGATCTACTGGTCCGCACGTTCGGGTGTGTCCGGCTGATCTGGAACAAGGCACTGGCCGAACGCAACCGCCGCCACACCGACGAGCGCGTCTCGACCTCGTACGTGGAAACCGCCAACTGGCTGACCACGTGGAAGCAGGACCCGCACCCGGAGTTCCTGCGCGAGGTGTCGAACGTGCCGCTCCAGCAGGCGTTCGGCACCAGCAGGTGGAAAACGCCTGCGGAGGGCCGGTAAGACCGGTCCCGGAGTTTTCCGGGGAGGCACGGCCCGATGAAACAGGAAACCCCTGGGGCGACCCTGGGAATCCCCTCCCTTCAGGGAGGGGAGAAGGTCAGCTGTCCTACATGGCGTCAACCGGTCGCGGCTGCGCATATGGTTTCCCCTTCGGGTTCGCATCAGGGAAAAGAGGACCGGACCGATGGGCAGGCGGGAAGCGCGGGAGCCGATGCCGGGGCGATATCCGGTGACCTTCGGCGAGGTCGATCTCCTGCAGGACCTCGACCGGCCCTCCGGCTGGGTCGTCTCCAAGGACGGCGTGCCGCAGTCGTACGTCGACCTCGACGACGCCACCTACCTCGACTTCGAGTACGTCCGGCTGATGGCCGACGTCATCGACCTCCTCGACGAGGGTCCGCTGGACGCCGTGCACGTGGGCGGCTGCGCCTGCACCCTGCCCCGCTACGTCGCGGCGACCCGTCCCGGGTCCCGGCAGGTCGTCGCCGAGCCGGACGAGGGGCTCGTCCAGCTCGTCAGGGACCAGCTCCGGCTGAAGTCGGTGCCCCGGCTCAAGGTCAGGATCCTCGACGGCCGCACCGCCACCGCCGGGCTCGGCGACGCCTCGGCGGACCTGCTCGTGCTGGACGCCTTCAGTGGTGCCACGATGCCGATCGACCTGGCCACCTCCGAGTACATGGGGGACGTCGCCCGCGTCCTGCGCGCGGGCGGCACCCTGCTGATCAACGTCGCCGACGGCAAGGGGCTGGCCTTCACCCGCCGGGTGCTCGCCACCGTCCGCGGCACCTTCCCTCAGGTGGTGCTGCTCGCCGAGCCCGGCGTCATGCGGGGACGCCGCTTCGGCAACCTCATCGTCGCCGCCTCCCGCGTGCCCCTGCCCGTCTCCGACCTGACCCGGAGGGCCGCGGGCGGGCTCACGCAGGCCCGCTGCGTGCACGGCGAGGACATCGTCAATTTCATCGCCGGAGCCCGCCCGCTGAACGACGGCGACGCGGTGGTCATCCCCGTCCCCCCGCCCGCTGTCTTCGGCTGACCCGCTCGCCGTCCCTCCGGCCCGGCAGGTCAGCCCGGCCCCTCAGCCCGGCGCAGGAACCCAGGCACCGACCAGGGTGCCCTCGCCGGGCACCGAGGAGACGTCGAGGCCGCCGCCGAGCGCGGCCATCCGGTCGGCCAGCGCGCTCAGCCCCCCGCGGCCGGGATCGCCCCGCTCGAAGCCCCTGCCGTCGTCGGAGACCGTGGCCCGCAGGCGCCCGCCGGACCAGGCCAGCCGCACCTCGATCCTGGAGGCCTCGGCGTGCTTGAGCGCGTTGGCGACGGCCTCGCTGACCGTGAAGTACAGGGCTCCCTCGATCTCGTCGGGGAAGCGCCGCGAGCGGAGCGCCGCATCGGCCGTCACGGTCGTGGCCACCGGCAGCCGCGAGCAACGCTCCTCGACCGCCTCCGCCAGGCCGCCCTGGCTGAGCACGGACGGGTGGATGCCCGCCGCCAGTTCCCGCAGGTCGGCGAGGGTCTGGCGGGCCTGCTCACGCAGGAGCGCCAGGCTGCCGGGGCCACCCCCGGTGGCGCGGGCCAGCTCCAGTCCCGCGATCAGCGCGATGAGCTGCTGCTGTGCCCCGTCGTGGATGTTGCGCTCGATCCGCCGCCGCTCGGCCTCCTGGGCGTTGACCAGGCGTGCCGCCAGCCCCGCGCTCTGGATCGCCAGCCCGATCGGCACCGCGAGCGAGCCGAGCAGCCTGCGGTCCTCCGCGTTGAAGCGCCCCGCGACCTTGGGGCCGCAGGCGATGTGCCCCAGCCCCGCCGGGACCGTGAGCACCGCCTCCCCGTCCTCCTCGCCCGCCACCACCCGCGTGCCGTCCGCGAGCGTCACGGCGGCCCACCGCGTCTCCAGGCCCGCCCGTACGGCCTCCGCCAGCCTTCCCAGCTGCTCCACCGGGTCCGCCTCCTCCAGGCCCGGCCCGAGCTCCGTCAGGAGCTCGTCCACCGTCGGCCTGAGGTCGAAGACCAGGAAGAGCCTGGAGCCCCTGACCGCCATCCGGATGTCGAGCAGGTTGTGGCGGAACACGACGGTGGCGATCACCGCGGGCAGCGCGGCCACCGCCGTCACGACGCCGACCCAGCTCACCGCCTGGCCACCCTGCCCGAAGATCATTGTTGTCACGGAGCCGCCCAGGGCGGCCACCATCCCGAGGATCATCCAGCGGAGGCGGCGTCGCTCGACGAGGGTGCCGCGCCTCCGGCGCAGTACGAGGGAGGCCAGCACCGACAGCGCCACGAGGAAGACCACCAGCTGCCCGAACCCGCCCACCAGGGCGGCGAGCAGCCCGGCCGTGCCTTCGAGCCCCAGCGGGTTGCCGTACGAGAAGGTCGAGGCGTAGACCTCGTCGGGGCTCAGCAGGATGCCCAGCCAGTGCAGGAGGATCGCCGCCCCCGCGATCCAGGCGACCGGACGCCAGCGCGGCGAGGGCAACCTGCCGTCGGGGAAGATCAGCGGGATGAACACCCAGCTCAGACCGTAGAAGCCCGAGAACAGCGAGGTGAGCAGCGCGCCGGCCACGGCGAGGGGGCCGTGAGCGTCGCCGTATGCCACCAGGACGCCCACGCCGAGGCAGCCGAGGCCGAGGCAGGCGGCGGTGACCAGCAGCAGCCAGCCGTAGGGGTTGTCGGGGCGCCTGACCGCGATGAGCAGGCCGACCGAGGGCAGCAGCGCGCAGGCCACGACGAACAGCCACTGGCTGAGCGGCACGGGCACACCGGCCTCCAGCACGCCGCCCGCGACCATCCCGGCCACCGACACCGCGGCCATGGACACGGCGAGGGGGCGGACCAGGGCGGACGCCGACGGGCCCGGCGGTGACGCGGGTGCCGGAGCGGTTCGGGAGGCCGTGGACGTCATGGGACGTAGGGTGACCTGCCGCGGGCTCCGCCGTCCAGGGGGTTGTCCGCACATCCGGTGCGGTTCGCCGCACCGGCGGGACGGAGGACCGCCGGGTGTCGCGAGCCGGGAACGCTTCCTAGTTTCGGATGAGGGCCATCGGGGAGATGGCCGCAACGCCGGAGAACATCCCAAGGAGCATCTCATGCGGTTGCCGTTCCGATCGAAGCGCCTGCTCGCCGTCGCCGTCGCCGTCACGGCCGTTCCGGTGGCGGCCCTGCCACTGGCCGTCCCCGCGTCGGCGGTCACGACCGGGGCGGTCACAGCGAGGGCGGTCACGGCTGGGACGGTCACGGCGGGAAGACCTTTCGCCGAGCCGGAGATCCCGGACAGCCCCGCCGGCCGGCAGCTGCGCTGGTTCCTCGGCGCGCCGGACCGGGCACCGCTGGCGGAGAGCGAGCTCAAGGAGCATCTCAACTCCGGCTACCTGTCGTCGCTCACGGTCAACGGCGTCAACGCCTTCCTCAAGGCGTCGAAGGGGTTCCGCCTGGAGAAGCTGACCAAGGAGACGCCGTCCGCGCTGGCCGGGACAGGGGTGATCGGCGAGCAGGCGTTCACCCTGCAGCTCGGCGTGGACGGGGACGGGAAGATCAACCTGCTCGGGCTGACGCCCCCCGAGCCCTCCGTGCCCGCCGCTCCCAAGAGCTGGAAGCAACTCGACGCCCGGCTCCGCGAGGTCGCGCCGCGGGTGGGCTTCCTGGCCGCCGAGATCGACGCGCGGGGCAGGTGCGACGTCGCGCACGCCGTGGCGCCGGACACGGTACGGCCGCTGGGCTCGATCTTCAAGCTGTACGTGCTGGGCGCCGTGGCCGAGAAGATCCGCGACGGCGGGCTGAGCTGGAACACCAAGCTCACGATCAAGCCCGAGTGGAAGAGCCTGGGCGAGGACGGGCTGACGGGCCGCCCCGACGGCAGCACCACCACGGTCAGGGAGGCCGCCAAGCTGATGATCTCGATCAGCGACAACACCGCCACCGACGTCCTGATCCACACGGTCGGCCGCAAGGCGGTGGAGGCCAAGGTACGGCGGTGGTCGAGCCGTCCCGAGCGGAACCTCCCCTTCCTCACCACGCGCGAGGTCTTCCTGCTCAAGGGCGTGAACCACCCCGCGCAGGCCCGCGCCTACCTGGCGCTCGACACCGCCGGCAAGCGCGCCTACCTGAAGGACACGGTCGCCGGGCAGTCGCTGTCGGACATCGTGCTCTGGCAGAAGCCCAGGGAGATCGACACGCTGGAGTGGTTCGGCTCGCCCCGCGACGTCTGCCGGGCCTACGCGGGGCTTCTCAAGCTGGGCGGCAAGCAGGTGAGCGCGGTGATGTCCGCCAACGACGTCGGCCTCGGGCTCGACGAGAAGAAGTGGCCGCTGGTCTGGGCCAAGGGCGGTTCCGAGATGGGGGTCTTCGACCTGTCGTACCTGGCCCGCTCGGCCGGGGGGAGGACCTACGTCGTGACCGCGCTGACCAGCGACCCCGCCGGCGCGCTGGACGAGCGGGTCACGGCCCCCGAGCTGATCTCGCTGAGCCGGGGCGGCTTCGCGCTGGCCACCGGAAAGTAGTCCCTTCCAGGGGCGGCGGTGAACAGCCGCCGGAAGGTGGCCCCCGGACGGGCCCCCGGACGGGCGGCCGGGCAGGCGGCCGGGCAGGCGGCCGGGCAGGTGGGCGGGCAGGTGGGCGGGCTTCGCCGGCGAGGCCGTGGCACTTCGTTGTCACGGCCTCGTCCGTCATGGAATAGTTGAAACATCAACTGAGTTATCACCTGCGAACACCGCAGGAAGGAATCCACAATGCCGGCCGTGACCGTAGAGAACCCGCTGACCCTGCCCCGCCTGCCGCAGCCGCTGAACGCGACCCGCGAGCGCCAGGTGCTGGCCGTCACCACCGCACCGAGCGGATTCGAGGGAGAGGGCTTCCCGGTCCGCAAGGCACTCGCGACGATCAAGTCCCAGTATCTCGACCCGTTCATCATGATGGACCAGATGGGTGAGGTCGACTACGCGCCGGGCGAGCCCAAGGGCACCCCCTGGCACCCGCACCGGGGCTTCGAGACCGTCACCTACATGATCGACGGCGTGATGGACCACGCCGACTCGCACGGCGGCGGGGGCACGATCTCCGACGGCGACACCCAGTGGATGACGGCCGGTGGCGGCATCCTGCACAAGGAGGCTCCCCCGGAGTGGCTGGTCCAGAAGGGCGGCCTGTTCCACGGGATCCAGCTCTGGGTCAACCTGCCGGGCAGCGAGAAGATGGTCGCGCCGAAGTACCAGGACATCGGCAGGACCAACGTCGTGCTGCTCAGCAGCCACGACGGCGGAGCGCTGGTCCGCCTCATCGCGGGCGAGGTCGGCGAGTTCACCGGCCCCGGCTCCACCCGGACGCCGATCACCCTGCTGCACGCCTCCCTCAGCCCCGGTTCCCGGCTGACGCTCCCCTGGCGCAAGGATTTCAACGCGCTCGCGTACGTCCTGTCGGGACGCGGCACCGTCGGCGGCGACCGGCAGCCGATCGAGTCGGGCCAGCTGGCCGTCTTCGACGGCTTCGGCAACCTTCCCGGCCTGGGCACCGACGGCGAGACCATCACGCTCTCGGCGGCAGGCACCCAGGAGAGCCGCAGCCCCAACCTGGAGGTCATCGTGCTCGGCGGCCGCCCGATCGGCGAGCCGGTCGCGCACTACGGACCGTTCGTGATGAACACCCAGGCGGAGCTGGCGAAGGCGTTCGAGGACTACCAGGCCGGTCGTCTCGGCACCATCCCCGCCGGCCACGCCTGATCGCGGAACACGCGGCCCGGAGGCCGGGATCCGGCGCGGAGCCCGGCCTCCGGGACCCGATGCGGAGCCCGGCCTCCGGCGCGGACCGGAACATCGCGGCCGGGGGGCGCCATGAGCCCGGCACCGGAGCCCGCCGGACTCATGCCGGGTCCGTGCCGGGCCTAGCGTTCGGTGAGGGTGACGCAGGCGACGCGGGGGCCGGCATCGCCGACCTCGGTGCCGGTGGTGCGGGTGGGCTTGGCGTGGATCACGAGCGACCTAGGCAGCCGGCCCGGGACGAGCGCCCAGTCCTGGGTGGTGGTGGCGATGGCGTCGCCCCGGACGTCGGTGGTGAAGTCGAGCCAGACCTCGTTCTCGGCGCTCGCCGGGGTGTGGGAGTGCCGGTAGTGCGGCCCGGCGTCCTCCGGTTCGAAGCCGCACGCGTTGACGTGCAGGTGCGCCCCGTAGGTGCGATTGTGGAGCATGCCCTTGACGACGACCCTGGCGGTGGCGAGCACCGCTCCCGACTCCACGGTGACCCGCGCCGAGGCTCCGGGGGGCACCAGCGCGGTGTCGTAGACGATGACGGTGGCGCGCGGCGCGGGACTGGTGAACGTGCCGCCCCCGGCGAGGCGGATCCCCTCGGCGCTCGGACCCGCGCTGGGACTGTGACCGGCCGGACGGGGCGCGGCGACCTGCTCGCCGCAGCCCGCGCAGAGCAGGGCGACGGCGGCGAGAACTCCCAGAATGCGCATCCACGATCTCCTTGACCGGGCCGGACAAGAGCAGCGCCCACCATATCGAGTGATCATACGACCACGCTCGGTGTTGACCACTCCCGGCCACGCCGTCCCGGAGATCCGCGGCGGGGGCCGGACGGTTCCCGCGCCGCGCGGGAAGGCGGAGCTCACGGCGGGAGCCGGAGACACCCGTCGTCGTCGGCCCGCGCGGGACGGGAGGACGGAGCCGCCTCCATCGGACCCGTCACCACGGCGACGACCGTGGTGTTCCTGGGGAAGGCCCCGCGTTCCGCCAGGGTGAAGACGCCCCACATCATCTTCGCCACGTAGATCCGGTCGAGCGACATCCCGTGCCGGCGGGCGAAGTCGTCGGCGAACGCGTCCAGTCCGGGGGCGCGCCTGGCGTAGCCCCCGGCGTGGAAGTCGTGGTCGATCGTCCAGTTGGCCGACACCTCGCCGTAGGTGGCCGCCTGGAGCCTGGCGACGTCGTCGGCCAGGAACCGCGCTCCCCGCAGGACGGAGAAGCCCAGGGCCCGCTGTCCGGCGGCCAGCCCCGCGGCGATGCCCGCGAGCGTGCCCCCGGTGCCGACGGGGCAGCACACGACGTCGAACGGCACGTCGATCTCCCCGGGGAGTTCGGCGCAGCCGCGGACGGCCTCCTCGTTGCTGCCGCCCTCGGGCAGCAGGTAGAACCGGCCGAACCTGCGGTGGAGTTCCTCGACCACGGGCGCGGTGCCCTTCGCGCGGTAGGTGGTGCGATCCATGTAGACCAGCCGCATCCCCGAGCGCGCGGCGAAGGCCAGCACGTCGTTGAGCGGCAGGTGCTCCTCGCCCCGGATGACGCCGACGCTCCGGAACCCGAAGCGGGCTCCGGACGCGGCGACGGCCCGCACGTGGTTGGAGTAGGCGCCGCCGAAGGTGAGCAGGGTCTCGTGGCCCAGCTCGGCGGCCCGCGCGAGGTTGTACTTGAGCTTGCGCCACTTGTTGCCCGGCAGGAGCGGGTGGATCAGGTCGTCGCGCTTCAGGATCACGCGTACGCCCGCGCGGGCGAGCCGGGGGTCGTCGAGCTCCGCGAGGGGCGAGGACGGCGTCCGGCCGAACTCCCGCGGCCCGTGTCCCGGATCGGTCATGATCGGCCGAGGAGCGGTTCAGGCGCCGGCCGAGACTATCTCGTCGATGCGGGCGGCCAGGGTGAAGTCGAGCTCCGTCAGGCCACCCGCGCTGTGCGTGCTGAGCGCCAGGTGGAGGGTGCGCCAGCGGATGTCGATGTCGGGGTGGTGGTCGAGCTTCTCGGCCTCGACCGCGATCTCGTCCACGATGCGGATCGCGGCGGGGAAGTCGGTGGCGGTGATCGTGCGGCGGATCTCGTCGCCCTCGCGCCGCCACTCGGGCAGGCCGGTCAGCCGCTCGTCCACCGCGGAGTCGTCAAGCAGGTTCATCCTCCCAGGAGATCATGTCTCCGGCGAAGACGCCAAGCCTGGGCAGGCTTCCGGCGCGGCGGGCCATGGCCATGATGCCCTGGGCCATGGAGGTGGCGTGGCTGGCCTGGTCGAGGAGGGGCTCCAGCTCGGGCAGCAGGCCGGGCAGCCGGGCGAGGCTCCATTCGTGCCAGTCCGACAGGCGGGTGCCGCCGCTGTCGGGGTCTTCCGCGCGGTAGACCGCCAGGATCGGGCACTCCCGGTGGATGCGCAGCAGCCATCTCTCGATGTCGGCGTTGAGCGCGGCGATCCGGGAGGGGGCTGCGTACAGCCAGCCGTCGTCGCCGATGCGGTCGGACTCGCCGGGGGCGACCGGGTAGGAGCGGACCACCGTGCCGTGCAGGAACAGGCCGCTGGCCACCATCAGCTGGCGGCCCTCGCACCAGTCGAGCGCCCCGCGCAGGGGTGCCGGGACGGTGTCGACGATGACCGCGCGCTGGGAGGTGCTCGGCTGCCGGGCGAAGCGTACGTGCACCTCGGCCCACATGTAGTAGCTCGCCTCCCCCGCGCCGAAGAAGGGGAAGGGGAAGTCCTGGTCGAGGTGGGCCATGTGTCGGGTTCTCCGTGGGGAGGGGACAGGAGTCGTTCCGAATATGAACGACTCCCGACGACACTCCTGGGATTACTCGCCGGAGCTCGTATTTTGACCGGATCCGGTCATTTGACGGCGCCGGAGGTGAGGCCCGACTGGATCTGGCGCTGGAAGATGATGTAAATGATCATGACGGGGATGATGGCCATGCTCAGCGCGGCGAACAGGCCCGGCCAGTCGGCCTCGTACCCGGCGCTGGTGGAGATGTTGGCGACACCCTGGGTGATCACCCACTTGTTCTCGACGTTGCCGGAGAGCAGCACGATCGGAAGGAGATACTGGTTCCACTGCCCCAGGATGTTGAAGATCGTGATGCTGATCAGGCCCGGCTTGGCCATCGGCATCATGACCTGGAAGAACGTCCGGGTGTGCGAGCAGCCGTCCATCATCGCCGCCTCGGCCACCGAGGTGGGCAGCGTCTTGAAGAACGCCGACAGGAAGAAGACGGTGAACGGCAGCGAGTAGGCGATGTAGACCAGGATCAGGCCGAGGTGGGTGTCGATCAGGCCGAGGTTCTTCACCACGAAGAACAGCGGGACCAGCGCGAGGAAGACGGGGAACGTCATGCCCGACACGAACAGGAAGTAGATGAGCCTGTTGCCGGGGAAGGTGTAGCGAGCCAGCACGTACGCGGCCATCGAGCCCAGGAGCATGGTGCCCGCCGTGCTGCACGCCACCACGAAGACGGTGTTCAGCATGTACTGGCCGATGTGGGCCTTCTCCCAGGCCCGGCCCCAGGAGTCCCAGCCGAAGGAGGCCGGGAGGGTGATGGCGTCCCCGAAGATCTCGGTGTTGGTCTTGAAGGACGACAGGAACGTCCAGAGGATCGGACCGATGATCAGGAGCGCCCAGACCAGCAGCGCGACGTGGGACAGCGCGCCGAAGATCCCGAGCGGGTTCTTCACGCGGCGCCCGGGGCGCGCGGGGGCGGCGGGGCGGGAGGCGGGCTTGCGCGCCGTGTCCGTGGCCATCAGAACTCGATCCTCTCGCGCCGGGTCACGCGCAGGGTGAGGGCGGCGAACGTGATGGTCATGAAGAACAGCGCCACGCCCATCGCGGACGCGTAGCCGAACTTGGAGAAGTTGAACGCCGTGCGCCAGATCTCCATCGGCAGCACCGTCGTGGAGTTGTCAGGCCCGCCGCGGTCGACCGAGAGGACCTGGACCAGGGCGAAGGCGTCGAAGGCGGCGATGCCCAGATAGACCCAGGCGACCTGCATGGTGTCCCACAGCAGCGGGATCGTGATCCTGAAGAACAGGGTGAACCGGCCCGCGCCGTCCAGCGCGGCGGCCTCGAACACGTCCTTGGGGATGGAGGACATGCCTGCCGAGAACAGGACCACGTAGAAGCCGACGGCCTGCCAGACCATCACCGCGATGATCGACAGCAGCGCGATGTCCGGGTCGATGAGCCAGCCGACCGGGTCGATGCCGACCTTGCCGAGCAGGCCGTTGATCACGCCGGTGCCGTCCGGGCGGTAGATCGCCTGGAAGAGCACGCCGACGATGGCCACGGCCAGGACCTGGGGCAGGAAGAAGATCACACGATAGACCTTCGAGCCCCAGATCCCGGTCATCTGGCCGCCCCGCTGCCCGCCGCTCAGGTTGAGCAGGAAGGCGAAGAACAGGGCGATCACGATCGTGACCAGCGGCATGACAAGTAGCAGAACACCGTGGTGGCGCACCGCGGCCCAGAAGACCTCGTCGTCAAAGAGCCTGGTGAAGTTCTCCAGGCCGATGAACTGGGGGTTCGCCGAGATGCCCTTCCAGTTGGTCATCGAGATGTAGAAAGCCTGTATGTACGGGCTGATCACGAAGACCACGTAGAGAAGGACCGGCGCGGCCAGAAAGCCGACGATGAACGGATACTTGCCCTGCCGCATCGGGAGCTACACCGTCCGGTTCTGCTTGGTGATGGACGAGTCGGACTTGGTCTTGTCGGCGGCCTTCTGCATCTTCTCGCAGAACTCGTCGGCGGAGATGCGGCCGAACATGAGCGCGTTGGTCTGCTTGCGCAGCTCGGTCTCGAACTCCTTGTACCAGTTCTCGAAGCTGCTGAAGGTGACGATGTTCTGGCCGGCGGCGGTCTGGGCGGCGCTGAGGCTCGCGTTGCCGGGCGACAGCTCCAGGCCGTCGGCGGCACCGGTCACGACGGTGATGTTGCCCGACTTCTCGGTGAAGCCGCGCGCGCCCTCCTTGGAGAGCATGATGCGCAGGTACTCCAGGCCGCCCTTGGGGTTCTTGGCCTTGGCGGGGACGATGTAGGCCTCGCCGGCGGCGGCGCGGATGGCCTCGAACGGCATCTTGTCGGCGGCGGTGACGCTCGGGGTGGGCGACAGCGCGTACTTGAAGGTCTCCGGGGTCTGGTCCTTCTGCTCGTTCTCCAGCCAGGAGCCCGAGGGGTAGAGCGCGACCTTGCCCTGGTTCTGGCGGAGCTGCACCTCGGTGTGGATCAGGCCCTCGAAGGACTTGTCCATGTACTTGGCGATCTCGGCCCAGGCGGCGGCGGACTGCTTCATGGCGTCGCGCTGCCAGACACCGTCGACGAGGTTGTCGACGTCGACCAGGATCTGGTTGCCCTCGATCTTCGCGGCGGAGATGAGGATCATCCAGTACGCGTAGTAGGCGGCGTTCTTGCCCGCGTACGCGAAGGGGGTGATCCCGGCGGCCTTGGCCTTCTCGGCGAAGGCCTTGAACTCCTCGAAGGTCTTCGGCGGGGTCCAGCCGTTCTTCTCGAACAGCGCGGAGTCGTACCAGAGGCCGTACGCGGAGAAGACGTAGTTCATCAGGTAGGGCTTGCCGCTGATGAGGCCCGACTCGACGGTGCCCGGCGCGACCATGTCGCGCACCTTCTTGCTCGGGTCGTCGATCGAGGGGGCGTCCCACAGCTCGGTGAGCTCCAGGAGCTGGCCCTCCTGCTGCAGGGCGCCGTTGTCCATCAGGTCGGTGCCGGAGTTGGCGATCATGTCGGGGACGTCGCCGCCGGCGAACCGCGGCTGCAGGGTCTGCGCGATCTGCTGGGTGGCGACGTGCTTGATCTGGGCCTGCGGGAACGCCTTCTTGTACAGCGGCTCGTGGACCTCGGTCGCGTAGCTGTCGCCCAGGCCGCCCTTGAAGATGACGACCTCGAGGGGCGCGTCGGCGGCGACGCCGAACGGGTTCGCCGCGGAGACCGCGCCGCCCGCCGAGGGGGCCGCGGAGGCCGGGGCCGCGGGGGCCGCGCCGCCACTGGTGGCGCAGGCGGTGAGCAGTCCGGCGCCGGGGCCGGCGATCAGAGCGCTCATGCCGATCCGGCGGAGCATCTGCCGCCGGGTGATATCTCCGGGCGTACCGGCCGAGTTGGACATGTAACCCTCCTGAACGGGGGATCAATTAGGAAAGTTTCCTAAACGTTTGCCCGAAGGTACGTACCCCCGGAGTCCACCGTCAAGAGCTCGTATCCGGTCTAGACCGAGCCGTGATGTCCTCGCGACATATCCGGTAGAAACCAAACGCCAGGGAAGTGCAATCCAATGACAGAACGGCACACAGTAGCCGATATTTCCCGGCAAACCGTTGACGCGCGGCCGATGGGAAGGTAAAGGAACCATGCTCCCCGGTCATCGAGGAGCAACAACCGGTCTAGACCAGATAATGAGGGTTTGCCGCCTGATACCGCAACCCCCTACTTTTGGGGACATGTTGCTGGCCGAGCAGCGCCGACTGCTGTGTGAGTACGGCCACCGGGCCGCCGCGACCGGACTGGTCGTCGGGACCGCGGGAAACCTCAGCGTGCGCGCGGGCGACCTGGTCGCCGTGACGCCCGGCGGTGTCTCCCTCGACCGGCTGGAGCCCGAGGCCTGCCCGGTCGTCGACATCGAGGGCCACCTCGTCGAGGGCGACCTGCGGCCGTCCTCGGAAACCCCCATGCACCTGGCGGTCTATACGGCCACCGGCGCGGGCGCCGTCGTGCACACCCACTCCGTCTTCGGCACCGTGGTCGCCACGACCATGAGCGAGCTGCCGCCGATCCACTACAACGTCCTGCTGCTCGGCGGGGCCGTCAGGGTCGCCGAGTACGCCACCTACGGCACCCCCGAGCTCGCCGCCTCCGTCAGGGCCGCCCTCAAGGACCGGCGGGCCGCGCTGCTGGCCAACCACGGCGGGGTCACGATCGGCGACGACCTGGACGGGGCCTTCGAGGCGACCCGGCTGCTGGAGTGGCTCTGCGAGGTCTACGTACGGGCCAAGGGCGTCGGCGAGCCCCGCGTGCTCACCGAGGAGCAGCTCGCCGACGTGGTCCGGCGTGCCTTCGACCCGCCCGCCTTCCCCCGCCGCGAGGACTGACCACGGCACGACCACCCGTCCGACCGGCACACCGCCGGACTTCCCGTCGCGAGGACTGACCGCATGCCCCTCCAGCTCACCGGCGCCCCGAGCGATCCGGACCTCATCCGCCTGCCCTGGGACGTCCCGCTGGAGCAGTGGCCCGAGCACCGGCTGGTCTCCCTGCCCCGCGGCATCTCCCGGCACGTGGTGCGCTTCGCCCGCCTGTCGGGCAAGGTGTACGCGATCAAGGAGATCAGCGAGTACTACGCCAAGCGCGAGTACCGCCTGCTGTGGGATCTGAGCCGGATGGACACCCCGTCCGTCGAGCCGGTGGCCGTGGTCACCGGGCGGACCGACGCGAACGGCGAGCCGCTCGACTCGGCGCTCGTCACCCAGCACCTGCAGTTCTCCCTGCCCTACCGCGCGGTCATGTCCGGGACGGTCCGGCCGGAGACGCTCAACCGGCTGCTCGACGCCCTGGCCGTGCTGTTCGTGCGGTTGCACATCAGCGGCTTCTACTGGGGCGACTGCTCGCTGTCGAACGTCCTGTTCCGCCGGGACGCGGGCTCCTTCGCCGCCTACCTGGTCGACGCCGAGACCGGCGAGCTGCACCCCATGCTCAGCGAGGGCCAGCGGCTGTACGACATCGACGTCGCGCACACCAACATCTTCGGCGAGATGCTCGACCTGGAGGCGGGCGAGCTGCTGCACCCCTCCATCGACCCCGAGCAGATCGCCGACTCGGTCGTCCGCCGCTACCACCGCCTCTGGAGCGAGCTCACCTCCGACGACATCATCGACGAGGTCGACTGGCACATGATCGACCAGCGGATCCGCCGGCTGAACTCCCTGGGGTTCGACGTCGCGGAGATGATGGTCCGCCGCAAGGCGGGCACCGGGCGGCTGATCGTCCGGCCCAAGGTCGTGGACGCCGGGCACCACCAGCGCAGGCTGCTGCGGCTGACCGGCCTGGACGTGGAGGAGAACCAGGCCAGGCGCCTCCTCAACGACCTCGACTCCTTCCGCGTGTCGCACGGCCTCCGCCACGAGGACGAGGCGATCGTGGCCCACCGCTGGCTGGCCGAGGTCTTCCAGCCCACGGTGCTGGCCGTGCCCCAGGAGCTGCGGGGCAAGCTGGAGCCCGCCCAGTTCTTCCACGAGGTGCTCGACCACCGCTGGTACATGTCGGAGGAGGCCGGGAACGACGTCGGGCTGCCCGCCGCGGTGAATTCCTATGTGAAGAACATTCTTGTTTTCAAGCCGGACGAAAAGGCACTCATCACCGACGAGCCAACGGGTTGATTTCCACCCAGGGTATGTAACTTCCTACTCGGTTGGAGAATCGTATGCCTTCTCCTATCAAAGCCCTAGCGAGGAAGTTCGGTTACCGAGAGGTGTCCCTACGCTGACCGGGCGACGCTTGAAGTCGCTGGCGAGGGAGAGCACGTGCTCGGAATCGAAGACTGCCTCACCGAGGTAATGGCCATCCCCGGCGCCCTGGACGCGATCCTCATCGATCAGACCAGCGGGACCGCGGTGGCCACCGGCGGCGCGAGCCGCCACGCCGACGTGGAGAGGTCGGCCGCGGGGCTGAGCGAGACCCTGCGCGCGACGCTCGACGGGCTCGCCCTCGCCTCGCCCGGCGGCACGGTCCGGATCAACGACATGATCATCACCACGGACGGCGGCCACCATTTGCTGCGGCCGCTGGAAACGCTTTTCGACGGCCCTCTGGTCATTTATGTCAGGCTCGATCTCGAACGCTCGAACCTGGCACTGGCCCGCCACCGGCTCCAGGCCCTTTCCGGCCGTCTGATATCGACGTGAAATCATGCCGAACGTCGAGAACATCCTCAGCGGGCTCGCCGGCGACCACGCCACCGGCTCCCTGCGACTCGGCAAGGCGGGGGTCATCTACCTCACCGACGGTCGCGTGACCTACGCCGAGAGCGCGGCGGCCCCCCGGCTGGAGGACCTGCTGGGCGCCTGCCGCGGGATATCCGCCCACGCCGTACGGCAGGTCAGGCAGGCCGCCGGCCGCCGGCCACCTGACGCGCTGACCCCCCAGCCGTCGGGGGGCGAGCAGCTGGTCGCGCGGGGCCTGCTCACCAGGGGGGAACTGGAGTTCTGCGTGCTGAGCGCGGTGCTCGACGCCGCGTACTTCCTGCTGCAGGCCACCGGGCACCGGCCCAGGTTCCGGCGGGGAGAGCGGCACTGGCTCGGACCGCAGTGGTACTTCGACGCGACCGGCCTGCTCCGGGAGTGCGAGCGAAGGAAGGCGCAGTTGGAACAGACCTGGCCGTCCGCGGAGCTGGACACGCTCCCGGTCGTCCCGCTGGGACGCATCGGCGCCCAGCGGGTGGTGCTGAGCTCGCTCCAGTGGGAGGTGCTCGTCGGCGCCGACTCCACGGCGACCCCGGCCGACCTGGCGCGCAAGCTGGGCCGTCCCGCGTACTCGGTACTGCTCGCCGTACGGCAGCTCGCCTCGTCCGGGCTGCTCCGCCTCCCGGAGACCGCTCCGGCACAGACTCCCGGGACTCCCGGGACTCCTGAGGCACCGGCACCGCTGCCCAGGCGGACGAGGGGTGCCACGGAGATCCCGGCGGCCGGCACGGGTTCTCCGGAGACGTCGGACTGGCTCCCCAGGGCGAACGGGGACCCGGCCGACGTCAGCCTGCTCATCCGGCTCAGGAACGCATTGGAGGCGATGACTTGAGCGACTTGAGCGACTTGAGCGACTTGAGCCCGGTCACATGCCGATAAGGCTGCGGACGCTGAAGCTGATCGGAAGGAGGATGCCGGTGGAACTGCGTGAGGAGATACGGCGCGAGATGGCGGCGCTGCGAGAACGCGTACCCGACGTAAACGGGAGCATCGCGTGCAGCGTCGACGGTCTGACGATAGCGAGCGACCTGGACAGGGACACCGAGCAGACCGGGGCGCTCTCCTCCGCGGTACTGGCCCTCAGCCGCCGGATGACGAGCATGGCCGGCAAGGGCACCTTCGAGGAGACGTTGATCTCCGGCACCAACGGCTACGCGGCGTTCTACGCCGCCGGACCCAAGATCGTCCTCACAGTCCTGGCGCGCCCGGGGACCAACCTCGGGCTGCTCCGGCTGGAGGGCCGCAAGACGGCGGCCAGACTGGCCGCCGCCGGCTCGCGCACATCGATACCCCAGTGATCGGAGACAGCAATGGGCAACATGGACATCTCGCTCAAGGAGATGATGGCGATCGACGGTGCCGTCGGCGCGGTCGTCGTCGACTACAACAGCGGGATGGCGCTGGGCGCGCTCGGCGGGTCCAAGGACCTCGACCTCCAGATCGCGGCCGCGGGTAACACCGAGGTCGTCAAGGCCAAGATGCGGACCATGGAGTCGCTCGGCCTCAAGGACGGCATCGAGGACATCCTCATCACGCTCGGCACGCAGTACCACGTGATCCGCCCGGTCTCGGGCCGGAGCGGCAAAGGGCTGTTCCTCTACCTGGCTCTCGACCGGAACCGGGCCAACCTCGCGCTCGCGCGGCACACCCTGCGCGGCATCGAGGAGAAGCTCGAGGTCTGATCCTCCGGTGCGGTCCGTGCCCCGGGAGGCACGGACCGCACCGGAGTCCTTTCTGCGTCTTTTCTGAGCGTTCCCGGAGTCCTTTCCGAGCGTTCCCGGAGGACTCCGGCGGGGCGGGGCCCCTGCCAGGGAGTTCCGGTGGAGCGGGACTCCGGAGGGCGGCGGCTCCGGCTCAGCCCTTCCCCGCGCCGATCTCGGCGGCGCGGGCACCGGCGACGGCCACGCCGGCCGGGGCGTGCCAGGAGGCGGGCTCGACCATGACCTTGGGCTTGCCGGCCCACGGCCGCGCCGCGGCGCTCGCCAGCTGGGTCTGCACGCCTATCCCCAGTTCCCGGGCCTTGGCGAAGACGACCGTCGGGGGCTTGGCCGGGCTGGTGTCCCTGCGGCTCCAGGCACCGGTGGAGAACGCGACGGGGTGGTTCTTTATCCCCGTACCGTTACCCCACTTGGTGACCACGTACTGGATGTCGATGTGGCCCATCCCGCCGTTGCCGTCCACGCCGAGCGTGCCGGCGTTGAACGTTCCACCGGTCAGGTCGGCGAAGGTCTTGGCGTCGATGTCGATCATGATGCCCTGGTTCGAGGGGGAACCGGGGCCGCGGTCGCCGACGAAGAACTTGGCCTTCTTGCCCTTGTAGATGATGTAGCCCTCGGTGAGCAGGGGCCAGCTCGGGCTGGCGATCATGCCCTTCTGCATCGGCCGGCCGCTGGCGGGCAGACCGGTGTCACCGGCCCGGCCGGAGGAGTCGTCCCAGAAGTAGGAGGCCGTGGTCGCACCCTGGAGGAGGACGGACTCGGCGCTGGCCTTCGCCACCCCGACCTCGGGGTCGGCGGTGGCGGCGAAACAGGTGGAGGCGGGCAGCGCCACCGCGACACCGGTGGCGGCGAGGACGCTCGCGCCGACCAGGGCGGCGGCTGCGAGGCGGCTTCCGCGGGGCTTGTTCTTCTGCCAGGTGAACTTGCTCAGGCCGTTCTTGTGCAAACCAAAGAAGGGGCGCATGGAGAAAAGGCTCTTTCGCGAGGGAACGGGGCAGCCACGTGCGACACACCGAAGGGGTGCACGGGCGGGGACGCGCTCGTCGGAAAAGGGGGCGTAGCCGGAATCTCGGGCAATCGCTACGCGGAGCACGATCTGGAAGGTGCCGCGATCAGGCGCGGCGAGAAGGTCCGGGGGGAACGGGGGATGTCGGCGGAAGGGGGGAAAAGTTCAGGTGGTCGGCACGGACAAGGGCTGCACCGACGTGGTAACGCGGTGATCCATGAGGGGATCTCCTCTCCATCTCGTCTACCGGGTTAGCTGACGGGTTCGGGCGGTGGAGTTGCCCTACCGCCGCGTGGTCGCGGCGGATTCACCCCGGAAAAGTGGTTCCCCGGCTCCGGGGCCCCTGTGGGGCCCTCGGGATTCGACGTCGGCCGGCCGCTCCCTCTTGTGAAGGGCAGGTCGCCTACCGATGACTGTGGACACTACCCACCCAAACCGGACAAAGCAAAGCAAACACCATGAAAACCCCAGAAGATCTACCTACAAGCTTCAAGGAAGCCTCATCGATCGCCCCGCCAGGCCAACACCCGTCCTACCAGCGCGGATGTCTCCCCCATCTCGGTGTCCAGCCCCGGAACCCCTTCCCTGGCCCCGTTCCAGGGCCCCGCGCCCGGAGATCCACGGGAGATCCACGCGGGAGAACGCGCGCCCCGCGAGCCCTCCCCGGCCCGCCGATTCCTTTGCGCAAAGGTTCGCCCAAGGGGAGCCCGCCCCGCGGGCCGTCCCCGGCCGATCAATCCCGCCCGGTCCCGCCCGGTCCCGCTCAGTCCCGCCCGGTCCCGCTCAGTCCCACCAGAACGACCAGGCGTTCCTGCCCTTGATCTGCTCGGCGTAGTCGATGAGGTTCCCCGCCCCCTGGATGATGCTGTCGGGGCAGAACGTCCAGTGCTCCGCGGCGACGTGCAGGGCGTGCTCGGAGGTGGTCGGGGGCGCGGCGACGCTGAGGTCGAGGGTGTTGAAACCCATCCCGACCACCCGCACCCCGAACCTGTCCTCCCAGCTGCGCACGACGGCCGCGAGCGGGACCATCCACTCGTTGTGGTTCAGGGCGCCCTGCCAGCCCATGACGGCGAGGGCGTCGGCCCCGCGCTCGACCGCGACGAGCCCGAGCGGGGTCCTGCGCTCGGCCACCAGCCCGGCGTACCAGTCGGCGACCACGCCGGGGTCGGCGGCGAGCCTGCCCGGGGGGGCCGGGCCGGGACACTCGGGTCCGAAGGGCTCGAGCAGTTCGAGCTGGTCGAGGTTGGCCTTGGCGATCCAGTCGGACCACACCTCGGCCATGAACGCGGCGGCGTGGTAGTTGTCGATCTGACCGGCCGTGTCCGGGGCGATCTGGCCGGCCGACCAGGGCTGGACGGAGTCCTCCAGCAGCACCGGCCACAGGCCCGACCGCTCGTGCTGGGCCCTCAGCCGCGCCCAGTACTCGCCGGAGACCGCCACCTCGCTGAGCCAGAACGCCGGACGGCGACGGACGGCGAGCTGGGCGTAACCGGGGTCGGGCCACACCACGTCCCCCGGCGGCAGCTCCACCGAGAGCCGCCTGCCCCTGCCCCCGCCGGTCCCGTCGCCGCCCTCGCTCCTGTCGGCTCCATCGGCTCCATCGGCGAACAGCTGGCCCAGAACTGGCGGAAGTCGCTCACTCTCGCAATCGCTCATCTCTACCGATCCGATCCTGACCACGGACCAATTTTGGCCTGTCAACCATCCCGAGGGACAGTTCTGCCCTGGTCCAGGCAAAAATTATCGGTAGTGGGGAGAAACGGAACCGGGTGGGTGCCCGTCCTCCACCGCCCCGCCCGGCCGACCGGCCGCGGTTCGTTGTGCGGCCCGCTGTGCAGCTTGTTGTGCAGTGCAGAACGTTGTGCTGCAAAGTGGCCGTAGGGCGGGGTACTCGCCTACCTTGACCAGGTATTCGATTGCCGGATCACATGGGGAAGCCGCGATGAGTGAGCCCGCTCCGGAACGCAACCGGTCGGCCTCGCTCCGGCGCGCCCTCGCCGTCCTCGCGCACGTACGCGACCACGCGGACGCGGGCCACGGCCTCTCGCTCACCCGGCTCGCCGAGGCGCTCGACCTGTCCAAGAGCACGGTGCTCCGGCTGACCGCCCCGCTCGTCGAGGCCAGGCTCCTGGAGCGCGACCGCAGGAGCGGCGCCTACCGGCTGGGCAGCGGCGCCCTGCGCCTCGGGCAGGCCTACCTGTCCACCCTCGACCTGCGGACGGTGGCCGCCGAGGAGTCGCACCGCCTGATGGCGGAGGCCGGGGAGACCGTCCACCTCGTGGTCTACGACCCGCCCGACGTGGTCTACATCGACAAGGTCGAGAACGAGACCAACGTGCGCATGGCCTCGCGCATCGGCAGCCGCAACCCCGTCTACCGCACCGCCGTGGGCAAGGCGATCCTCGCCTGGCAGCCGGAGGAGGCCGTCGAGGAGATCGTGGCCGCCGGGATGCCGCACGTCACGCGGTACACCATCACCGACGCCGCGCGCCTGCGCGCCGAGCTGGGCCGGATCCGGCAGCGGGGCTACGCGGTCGACGACCGTGAGAACGAGCCCGAGGTGCGCTGCGTCGCGGCGCCGATCTTCAACCACAACGACGTCGCCACCTCGGCGATCTCCATCTCGGGCCTCACCTCCCGGATCACCGCCGCGCGGGTGCGAGACCTGGGTCCCCTGGTGGCCGAGACGGCCCTGCGCGTCTCCAGAAAGCTCGGGTCGACCCGATGACCGACGAAGCCCGCCCGCCGACTCCTAAGGACCCGTTCTCCATGACTGATCTGGTAACGCTCGGTGAGAGCATGGCGCTGTTCACCGCGCGGCGCACCGGCCCGCTCAGGCACGCCCGCGACTTCGGCCTCGGCGTGGGCGGCGCGGAGTCGAACGTGGCCATCGGTGTCGCCCGCCTCGGCGGGCGCGCGGCCTGGATCGGCAGGGTGGGCGCCGACGAGTTCGGCGAGCTGCTGCGCTCGACGCTGGCCGGCGAGGGGGTCGACGTGCGGGGGATGCGGGTCGACCCAGAGGCGCCCACCGGCCTGATGATCAAGAGCAGGCGCACGGCCGAGACGGTCGACGTGCGCTACTACCGCTCGGCGAGCGCCGGATCCCGGCTGCGCCCCTCCGACCTGGACGTCTCGCTGATCCGCTCGGCACGCGTGCTGCACGTCACGGGCATCACGCTCGCGCTGTCGGCGTCCGCCGCCGAGGCGGTGCGGGCCGCGATCGCCGAGGCTCGCGACGCGGGCGCGATCGTGTCGATGGACGTCAACTACCGCCGTGCCCTGTGGACGCCCGCCGAGGCGTCCGCCGCGCTGCGCGAGACCGTCGCCTCCGTGGACGTCCTGTTCGCGACCGAGGCCGAGGCCCGGCTGGTCGTCGAGGGGGACGACCCGCTCACCCTGGCCGGAGCCCTGTCGGCCCTCGGCCCGCGCCACGTCCTCATCAAGCGCGGCGCCCTCGGCGCGATCGAGCTCTCCGACGGCGCCGTACGGCACGCGGAGCCCCACCGGGTCGTCGAGCTCGACCCGGTGGGCGCCGGGGACGCCTTCGCCGCGGGCTGGATCGCCGAGACCCTCGCCGGGGCGGCCCCCGAGCGGCGCCTGGCCACGGCCGGCGCCGCGGGAGCCTTCGCCGTCACCGCCGACGGCGACTGGGAGAGCCTGCCCCGCCGCTCCGACCTGGACCTGCTGCGCCCGGCCGACGCGGCCGACACGGTCAGCCGCTGACCGGCGCACGCGGCGGTCACTCCGAGTCGACCAGCCGGTCCGCCTGCTCGGCACCAGCGCGCCGAAGGATGAGGACGCGGTCCTATCGTTCGAAGAGCACCAGGGGGTGGCGACGCACCATTTCCAGGACCGCTCGGCACACCTCTCCGGCCCGGGGGAAGACGGCGTTCATCAGCACGAAGTCCTCACCCACGGTGAGCGGCTCGGACCAGGGCGAGGTGCCGTAGTTCTCGGCGGTCAGGTCGGGGAAGAGCGCCGTCAGCTCCTCGTAGAAGGCCGCCACCTCCGGGCGCGGCTCACCGGGGGCGGCTCCGCTCTCGTCCCAGGCGAGATACCGGAGAAGGGCCTCGCGTGCGGTGATCGGTTCGGTCCCGAACCAGACTCCGAGATCAAAGCTCACACCACGTCCTCGTGTCCTCGTTCTCGCCTCGCCTGCCCGGCCGTCGAATCCTACGTGCCCGGCGGACACCTGATATGCGCGAACGGCACGGAAAGATCGGCGCCTGCCGATCGCCCGGTCGCGCGTGGCGGCGGTTCTGTCGGTGGCGGACCGTACCCTGACGTCATGATCATTGTCTCAGGCTGGATCCGGGTCGACCCCGATGCTCGTGACGGCTATCTCCGGGGGTGCGTGAGCGTGGTCGAGCAGGCTCGCGCCTCGTCCGGTTGCCTCGACTTCACCCTCGGCGCCGACCTCGTCGACGCCGGCCGGATCAACGTCTACGAGCGGTGGGAGTCGGAGGAGGCCCTCGACGCCTTCCGGGGTTCCGGGCCGGGCGACGACCAGGAGGCGGTGATCCGCGACGCCGAGGTGGCGCGCTACCAGATCTCCGGTGTCGGCCCCGCCTGACCCGGCGGGCTCCTCCCCCGTACGAACGCCGGCGTCTTCATCCGGACAACCGGGAAATCCCTGCTGGAAACGGGAAATCCTTGCTAGAAAGGTGCGATGCATACCCCGGCGAACACCCCGAAGGCGCCGCGAGTCAATCTCTCCTACCTGTGCGGGGCGGTGGGCGGACCGCTGTTCGTCATCGCCTTCCTGGTCCAGGGGGCCGTCCGCCCCGACTACGACCCGATGCGTCATCCGGTCAGCTCGCTGGCCCTCGGCCCGTCCGGGTGGGCGCAGGTCGCCAACTTCGTCGTCACCGGCCTGCTGATGCTCGTCTTCGCCGTCGGCCTGCGCCGGGGCCTGTCCGCCTCGGGACGGCACTCGACCTGGGGGCCGTTGCTGATCGGGCTGTACGCGATCGGGCTGATCGGCGCCGGTGTCTTCCCGACCGACCCGGTCAGCGGTTACCCGCCCGGCTCGCCCGCGCAGGGAGAGCACACCTGGCAGGGCCGGCTTCACGACCTCCCGTTCTCGTTGCTCGTCTTCGCCGCGCTGACCGCCGCGTGCTTCGTGTTCGCCCGGCGCTTCGCCGGCTGGGGCGAGCCCGGCTGGGCGGTCTACTCGGGGATCAGCGGCCTGGTGTTCATCGGCACGTTCGTCGTCGCCGGCCTGGGGTTCTCCCAGACCGAGGGATTCGTCGAGCTCGGCGGCCTGTTCCAGCGGATCTCGATCACGACCGGCTTCTTCTGGGCCAGCCTCCTCGCCGTCCGTATGATGCGGACGCCCCGAGGTTCCGTACCGGCGCGACCGGCCTGACCGCTCTCCCGGTCGCCGGGCGACCCGGGAGCGGGCTCCGGGTGTCAGGCCGGACCGTTCCCCCGCGCCTGTCACCCGAGGCGCCGCGTCAGGCCAGGCTTCCGGCCGGGGTCCGTCCCTGGGCGGACCACTCCTGGATCCAGTTCGGGTAGGCGACCGGCGGCCGGCCGGCCTCGTCGAGTTCGGCGAGATCCTGCTCGGTGAGCGTCAGGTCACTGGCGGCGATGTTGTCCGTGAGCTGTTCCAGCTTGCGCGCGCCGACGATGACGCTGGTGACGGCGCGCTGGGCGAGCAGCCAGGCGATCGCGACCCTGGCGGGGCTCACCTCGTGCCGCGCGGCGACGGTCCGCAGCACGTCGAGCACCTTGAAGCCCTTCTCCTCGTCGAACGGCACGAAGTCGAAGCCGTTCCGGGCCCGGCGGGAGTCCTGTTCGGTGGTCACCCCGCCGCGGTCGAACTTGCCCGTGAGGAATCCGCCGAGAAGCGGTTGCCACACCGTCAGGCTCAGCCCCGCGTCCTCCGCCAACGGCACCAGCTCGCGCTCGACGTCGCGCGTCGCCGGCGAGTACTGGATCTGGTTGGAGACGAACCTCGCCTGGTCGTGCAGCGCGGAGATGCCCAGCGCCTTGCTGACCTGCCAGGCGGCGAGGTTGGAACAGCCGATGTAGCGGACCTTGCCCTGTCGTACCGCGTCGTCGAGCGCGCTCAGCGTCTCCTCGAGCGGCGTCAGGCGGTCGTAGTTGTGGATCTGATAGAGGTCGATGTAATCGGTTCGCAGCCGGCGCAGGCTGTCCTCCAGGGCCCGCATCACGTGCAGACGGGAAAGCCCCTGGTCGTTGGGCCCCGGCCCGACCGGAGCGAACAGCTTGGTGGCGAGCACCACGTCCCGCCGGCGCTGCCCGATCGCCCGGCCGAGCATCTCCTCGCTCTCGCCGTCGGCGTAGATGTCGGCGGTGTCGACGAAGTTGATCCCGGCGTCGAGTGCCGTGCCGACGATCCGATCCGCTTCCTCCTGCCCGAGTGCCCCGAGGTTGTGGAACACCGGGTGATCCTTGCCGCCGAACGTCATCGCGCCCAGGGAGATCTCCGAGACCCAGACCCCGGTACGTCCCAGCAGACGATATTTCACCAGCTACTCCTTCGCGTGTACGTCCGGTTCACGGCAGGCGGCCAGGCGTCTCGCGCCCTTTCGGTCACTGCGTCCGGACATCGTGTCCGAAAATTACGCTACACGATGTCCGGACGAGGTGTAGCGCGCCGTTCGCCGCCGAGCGACGACCTAGGATCCGGATATGCCTTCGATTACCCGACGACGCACCGCGAGCGTCGGCCGTCCCACCTCGGCCGAGGCGGAGATCCTGGCCGCGACGCAGCGTCTTCTGATCAACGGCGCGAACTTCACCGAGCTCGGCGTGCAACAGATCTCCACCGAGGCCGGCGTCGCCCGCTCGACCTTCTACAGCCACTTCCGCGACAAGATCGACCTGCTCATGCGTCTGGCCACCGAGCTCATGGCCTCTTCGTTCGACCTCACCTCGGCGTGGGATCCGTCGGACGGCGCCGAACGTCTCGCGGACGCCTTCCTGCGGGTGGTGAAGGTCTACCGGAAACACGCCGCCGTACGGCAGGCGATCGCCGAGGTCGCCACCTACGACGCGACCGTGCGTGACTTCTGGAGCAAGGAGGTCAACCAGTTCACGGACTGGACGATCGCGGTGCTCCGCGCCGAGCAGGACGCGGGCCGCGCCCCCGCCGACCTCGACCCGGTGAGCGCCACCCGGGTGATCGTCATGGGCGGCGAACGGGCCCTCGTCGACCACGTGACCGCCGGAGATCCCGGCGGCGACGCCGCGTTCGCCCGCGAGATGGCACTGACCTGGTGGTACGGCGTCTTCCGCCGCCCGGCGGACCGCGGCAGGTAGACGCTTCAGAGCAGGTGAACGCTTCAGGCGCGAGTCGGCCGCGCGTGTTGAGGGGTGTGCGTACGGCCACCTCGGCGACAGGTTGAGGGGTGTCCATGTTGTCGCCTCGGCGACGGCCCGCCGATCCCATGTCCGGCGTTCGAGCACACGCCCTGCGTGCGCGCCTTCTCCTGGGTGGCCCTGCCGGTACCTGCCCGCTCAGGACCTGTTTCGAGCCCCGTGAACGAAGCTCGGGGTGATGTGCTGGATCGTGGCCGCCTGCCACGGCCTCACCCTTCGACTCGCTTTCCCCTCGGAAGGTTCTGCCGCATGCCCGGGGAAACCCCTTGGAAGGGCTGTCGCGACCAGGGCTCCCCCTGCGGCGAGTCTCCATATCGAGACTGAACAGAGAATTTCCCGTGAGTGATCAGAAATACCGGATACGCCCCATGGTCCCGCAGGACCTTTCCCGTGCCGTCGAATTGTTGAACGAGACGAGCGCCCACGATGTCCGCCACGTTCTCCTGTCGGAGCTGACCGGGGATTCGGCCGCCGCGCCTCTTCTCGCGATTGTCGCCACAAGAGCGGATGCCGTCGTGGGCGCGGCGAAACTCACGGCGGATCCCGTGTTTCCCGAAACCGTCTCGGCTTTGATCTCCGTCGACGCGGGCGCCAGAGGTCTCGGCGTCGGCTCGGCACTCGCCGAGCGGGTGGAGGCCGGGCTGCGACTCCTGAGGGGCGGAACGGCGACCTGCTCGATCCGGGACGACCTGCCTCGCGGGCGCGCGTTCGCGGAACGTCACGGTTTCACGGTCGCGCATCACAGCCTGGGTTTCCGCTTCGACCTGACCGGCTCCGGGTACTCGCTGGCCGCGCGGGCGACCGAGACGGCCGAGCGGGCCGGGGTGCGCATCCGGAGAGCGACCATGGCCTCCGAAGAGGACCTGATCCTTGAGTGCTTCACACGTTGCAGGATCGGACTTCCCCTCCCGTACGGAAACCGCCCTGTCGACGTTCGCGCACGACTTCTGCAATTCCCGCCCGGGAGCGTGTATCTGCTTGCCGATTCACCCGATGCCGGGTCCGTCCGGCACAAGGGCATGAGCATCCTGATACCGCAGGGGCGAAGTTGGTACGTGCGTTTCACCGGCACCGATCCCGACTTCCGGGGGCGGGGAGTGGCAACGGCCGTGAAGGCGGGTTCACTTCTGTACGCCCAGCGGACCGGGGCCGAAAGCGTCACCACCCACAACGACGAATCCAACACGCCGATCATCCGCGCCAACAAGGCACTCGGCATGGTGCCGGACGTCGGATACTGGAGCCTATTGCGTGATCTGTGAACGATGCGCGGAAGTGTCCGGCCCATGTTCATCCTGGGGACTTGAGGGCGCGGGGGGGCGCGAGGGCGCGGGGGCGCGAGGGCGCGGGCACGCCGGTCCGGCAGACTGGACATGACAGAAAGGGGTCCTGCCATGACTGACAAGCCCATCCTGCAGCCCAGCCCCAGTCATCCGATCACGATCACGGCGAACCCGGCCCGGGTCGTCGTCTCGGTGGGGGGCAAGGTGGTCGCCGACTCGCGGCGCGCGCTGACGCTGCGGGAGGCGGCGTACCCGCCGGTGCAGTACGTCCCGATCGACGACGTCGACCGCTCGCTGCTGGAGCGGACCGACACCGCCACCTACTGCCCGTTCAAGGGCGACGCGAGCTACTACACCGTCACGGTGGACGGGAAGCAGGCGGTGGACGCGGTGTGGTTCTACGAGTCGCCGCACCCGGCCGTCGCCGAGATCAAGGACCACGTCGCCTTCTATCCCGACCGGGTCGACTCCATCGTCATCGAGTAGCCCCCACCTGGACCCGAGGCGCTTTCCCTGTGCTCCCTGTGCTCCCTGTGCTCCGCGTTTCCGGTGTCCCGGTGTTCCCGGTGTTCCCGGTGCGAGGACCTTTTCCGGGAACATGACCGGGCCCGAGCGGCGGCCTGTGCGGAGCGCCGCTCGGGCCGGTAAGGCGCCGCCGGTCAGCTCCACCTGATCGATCGCGCGTCGTCGTTGAAGTTGCGGCCGTTGACGATCGGCATGACCGCCCGGTCATTCAGGTAACCGGTCGCCGGGGGAAGGAAGTTCGTATAGGCATAGTGGTTGGTGAAGCAGTTGGAGTAGTTCTTGAAAGAGGAGATGCGGTCCCACCAGCGCCGCGGAAGATTGTGCGAGTAGTCGATGTCAGTGGTCGGGCCGGTGCAACTCCGCGAGCCGCGGAAGGTGTATGAGGCGCCCCGGTAGTTTATGTGCTCATACTCGATCCCGATTATCATCAGGGCCCCGTTGGCGGCGGGGGCCGCTTTGGCGGTGACCGACTTCTCGCTGCTACCGAGCAGCGCGTCGAGGACGGGGTCGTCCACACCCTCGACGGCGGTGGGCGGAGCGTCGGTGACGGCGCCGTCGGTGGCGAACCGGATCGCCTCGGTGAACGTGGGGAAACAATGCTCCGTCCCCGGTTTGTTCGATCCTCCGACCACGTCGACGACGCAGTTGTTGGCGGGCGTGGGGGCGGGTTCCCCGGGTGTCGCGACGGCCCCGGCCGGTGCCGGGACGAGGGCGATCAGGGGCAGGGCCGTGCCGAGCCCCGCCGCGAGGAGGCGCGACCGCCGTACGGCGTCACGCTTGACTCCCTGACGCGACTCTGTTCCGATTTCCTGCTGCATTTCCATCTCCCCGTTACTCGATATCTCTGATTAACGTCACGCTTGCCGGAGTCATGCGCAGGAATTCTCGGCGTTCGGCAAATCTTGTACGCCCGCCCCCAGCCGCATGTTTTCCGCATCTCTCGCGCACCGGTTCGCGCCGCCGTCCAACTCAACGTGGACTCCCTGCTCATCCGCCACAGCGCGCCGCGCGTTCACATTTCCATACCGTGTCCGATTTGCCAGTGAATGTAATCTTTTGACAGCTATTCATGCTGGCTATTCGGTGCGTCGTGTTCGAATGTAAATGGCACACGGCCACCCGGGAAGACAACACGGCAATGTGAACCCGATTATCGGGGCCAGGGTTAGCAATATCCCAACAAGGTGGACTCGCCTGCATATATCGACACGAATTGGCCGCGGTTGCCCGTCATTCGAAGCCGTCGACCGGGAAACCGGGACGCTCATCCCGGCACGCGTCCGCCCGGCCTCGGCGATATGTCCATCCGGCGGCGAACGGGATGCCAGGAACTCGAACGGTGTCCTGCACGTCTGACAACTCGTGCGAACGCGTCAGCACCTCTACGAACCGGCCACGGCATTCATCCAGGGCGGGGACGCCTCGTGCCACGCCTGGTCCGGCGGGCTTTCCGCGGAGGAGGCTAGACGTACTCGCGCTGGATGAGAAGGCGGTGTGACTCCTGAAGCTCTGCCGGCAGGTCGTCCGGGGCGAACCACCCCGCCTCCAGGATCTCGAAATCGTCGAGCTTGAGCGTGCCGCCGGCGAACTCGGCCTCGTAGGCCACTTCCAGGCGCAGCCGGTAGCCGCTCTTCAGCCGGACCAGCTCTCCGACGTGGACCTTCAGCCCGGTTTCCTCCCGCACCTCGCGGCGGACCGTGTCCTCGAAGGTCTCCGACCGGTTCGCATAGCCGGTCGGGAGACCCCACTGCCTGCCCTCCGGCCAGAAGCGGTGCTTCAGCAGGAGGACGTTGCCGTCCTGGTCACGCACTATGCCGGTCACCCCGACCATGAACGTGGCGTGCCGAAGCCAGTTGACGCGCCACTGGAGTGAGCCGCTGGTCAGCCTCCAGAGCCGGACGATCAGCTTCTTCACGGTGAGTCCCATCCGCAGGCCGGCGCCCGCCTGAAGATCAGACGCTACCCGTTCGGACCATGACGCCCGAGCCCGGTTTCACGAACCGTGGGCGTAATAGGAGTCGACCGCGGGCCGGCCGGTGCAGTTGGGCCCGGCGGCGCCGGGAGTCGTAGTCCAGCCCGGCCTCCCGCAGCGCCGAGGCCAGCCGGCGCCCCGCCGCACGCCGTCCTCTACGAGGACGCTCCGGGCGTCGTGTTTCCCGTCAGGTCAGTCGGTCGAATTCACCGATCTTGACGCCACCGACGAAGGTTCGCCACTCGGCGTAGGTGAAGAGGAGCTTGGGGCCGCGAGGGTCCTTGCTGTCACGGACCGCGACCACACCCGGCAGGTTGGCGGCCACCTCGACACACTGGCCGCCGTTGTCTCCGGAGCGCGACGACTTCCGCCATACTGCGGCACTCAGGTCCATTCCTGCCTCGCTTCCTCGATCATTTTGAGGGACATGCGGTCAGGATAAGCCCATCGGCGTATGGATTCATATCTGTTCCATATCAAGGTCACAGAATCCTGGTCGGTCGTGACGTGTCCTTCGATCGACGAATCGACATGGATGGTGTCCGGTTGACCGTTCGGGAGTTCGGCGATCATAAAAGCGCCCAACATACCCGCGGTGCAATCCGGATCGACGACTTGAACGGCGACCGTAGGTCGCTGGGCCGCCTCCAGCAAGTGGCCGAGCTGTTCCCGCATCACCTCGGGGCCGTTGACGCGACGGCGAAGGACGCCCTCGTCTATGAGGACCAGGAGCATCGGAGGGTCGTCCTTGTCGAGGATCCGCTGGCGTCGCATGCGGGCCTGGACGCGCTCCTCCACCTCGTCGGGGGTGGCTCGGGGACCGTGGGTGAAGAGGTGCCGGGCGTAGGACTCGGTCTGGAGGAGGCCGGGGACGAGAAGAGGGTCCCAGGAGCGGAGGACGAGGGCGGCGGGTTCTATCTCCTCGGCCCAGCCGATGAACCAGGCCGGGCCGCTGGGACGGGCGACGATGTGTCGGCGCAGGTCCGTGAAGTGCGTGCTGCCGTTGGAGCCGAAGAGAAGGTCGAGCCGCTCGGCGTCGGATCTCGACGGCGTGCGGGTGGCGGACTCCAGGCGGCTCACCTGCGTCTGCGTGCATCCCAGGCGTGAGGCGACGGCGCTCTGGGACAGCTGCGCGGCCTCACGCAGGCGGCGCATCTCGGACCCGAAACGCGCGTGCGGGGATCCGGGCTCCGGGGAGGTCTCGACGCTCATCGCATTCCTCCTGAAATAGAGAAAAACGGCCTTTTGGGTTAATGGGCGATGTCAGTTCTTGGTATCAACAGGCCGACCGTCGGCATTTTCAGCTATCTCTCGGGTTGCCGATCCGGTTATGTCCTCGCCTCTCATGAGGGCAATCTAATCACACGTCATCTCTGTTCGACAGGACGAAAAACAAAGCGAACCAGCGCCTTTAAACCGGAGACGAGACGAGTGATGAATGATCAGAACGGCGACCTTTCACGCCTCAATCGCGTTCGCCGGAGGCACTCGGCGGACAGGAGCGTCACAGCGGTCGAGCGGCACGAACGATTCGTCCATCTGACCCGGCTGGGCTGGGATCTGCACCGGCTCGGCGTGTGCACCTCGCTGGTCCTCCCGGTGGCGGGGCAGCCGATTCTGGAGATCCGTACGGCGGCGGGCGCGGCACTGGTCAGGATCACGGTCGTCCGGCGCTTCTGCGGGTGGGCGTTCGTCTGGCGGCCCTGGTGGGCGCGGCTGTGGCAGCGCGGGGAATGGGTCTGGGCGGAGGCGGAGAACGCGGCCGACATGATCATGTCGGCGGTGACCGCGTGAGATCCGAAAAGGAGACCGCGGGGAAAGAGGACAGCTGTCCCGGACATCACGGTGACGGAACTTCGACAACGCCGTGGGCGGGTGGGCCGTACGGCGCGTGGCGGAGGGTGTTTCCCGGGCGGGTGGAATCCGTGCCGGAGGCTCGGGCCTGGGCGCGAGACCTGCTCGCCGGGCGAGTCGGAGCTTCGGTGCTCGACGACGTGCTGCTCCTGCTGAGTGAACTGACCACGAACGCCGTGGCCCACTCCGACTCCGGGCGTACGGCGGACGGACGGGTGACCGTCTACGTGGCGCGTACCGGCACGATGGTCCACGTGGAGGTCGCCGACGACGGATCGGCCGCGAGCGCGCCCGCCGTGCGCGTGCCGGAGGCGGACGACGACGGCGGGCGGGGGCTGTGGCTGGTGGAGATGGTCGCGGCCGGATGGGGGTCGCACCGCGACGGCGCGGGCGGGTCGGTCTGGTTCCGGGTGGCGGGGTAGATCCGCGCACCCGACCACTCGAAGGCGCGAGATCCTGCGCCAGGGCTCCGATGGTCCTGACGGATTGTGTTGAGGTGGGCTTGGCCGTCACCGAGAAATGCTGTTGATCAAACCGCTTCGTGCGTGAAGGCTGTGCCAGGTCATTGGTGAGGAGCACCCGCGAGGAGTCGTTCGTGGCGAGTGACTGGGTCGTTGTCCTCGTACTGGGCGCCATCATGACGGTGGGTGCCTCGGTTCAGCGGCTGGCGGGGATCGGGTTCGCGCTCGTGGCGGTGCCCGGCCTGGTGTTGCTGCTCGGCCCGGCCGAGGGCGTGGTGCTCGCCAACTGCGCGGCCGGTGCCATCAGCGCGGTCGGGCTCGCCGGCACCTGGTCCCAGATCCGCCCGGCCCAGATGGTCCCGTTGGTCGCCGCGGCTGTCTGCACGGTGCCGGCCGGGGTTTGGGTAGCCGCCCATCTGCCCGAGCCGGTGCTGCTGGCCGGTACGGGGGTGCTGGTGAGCGTGGCCGTGCTGCTGGTCATGTGGGGTGCTCGGGTGCCCGCCCTGCGCGGCGTCAAAGGCGCGGTGGCCGCCGGCGCCGCGAGCGGGTTCATGAACTCCTCGGCCGGGGTGGGCGGCCCGGCGGTCTCCCTGTACGCGGTCAACGCGGGCTGGACGGTGCGGGAGTTCGTGCCGAACGCGCAGTTCTACGGGCTCGTGGTGAACGCGCTCTCCGTCGTGGCCAAGGGGCTGCCCCAGCTCCCCGTGCCGCTCTGGCTGCTGGTCGCGTCCGCGCTCGCGGCAGGCTCAATGATCGGCAAAGCACTCGCCCAGCGGGTGCCGGAAAAGTCGGCCCGGCTGACAATTCTGCTGCTCGCGCTGACCGGCGGGCTCACCACACTGGGCAAAGGGCTGTGGAGCCTGTGACCGGGCGAGCCCGAAGCGGTTCGAACATCAGGTGGCCGACGGTCACGTACCCGCTCTGTCCGGGGGCGCCGGCATCATGGCGGACGGCACATGCGGAAGCGTGACCTACGAGGACACGGTCTCGCGCGGCGACCCGGGCCGGCGAATCAGCCATCGCGGGGTGCTCGCGCGGCGAGCCCCTCTGGGCGCCGGTTAAGAACGGCTCCACGCCCTCGCGGGGCACCCGGGCAAGCAGGCCCGGCGGAACGGGATCGGGCCCTGGTCCGCCGCCGTTCACCGTCACCACGCCCTCCTGCCCGGGGCCGGGCCCCGTTCCGAGATCAGCCGGCCCAGGTGGCGTTCTTCAGGATCGCGGCCAGGCCGGGGGTGGCCCACTGGTCGACGATGAGGATCTTCGACTGCGGCAGGTACCACTCGCGCTGGTTGAACGTCGACTTCTGCTCGCCGCTGCTGTACGACACACACCGGCCGGGCCAGACCCGGTAGTGCGCCTTGTGCGCCACCCCGATGTTCCGGTAGCCGACCACGATCGCCTTGCCGATGACCTGGCCGTACCTGGGGTCGGTCGGGCAGCGCTGCACGTCGGAGGCCGGGTAGTACGGGCCCTGCGTGGGGTCGTAGCGCCGGAAGCCCTCTCCCCCGCGCTTGAGCGTCTTCGGCCCCATGACCCAGAAGCTGTCACATCTGGGTTGGAAGTAGCCGCCGCTGGGCCGAGCGCAGGCACCCGTCACCACCTGGACCCGGTCCGCGGTCCCGTACACCCGCCAGGAGTTCGGGATCTCCAGCGTCAGACCGGCGCGCAGCCGGAGCAGCGCGGTGGAGGAACCCGCGGACGCGGGGAGCTGGGCCGCCAGCACCGCGGCTCCTGCCATGGCGGTCACCGCGATCGTTCTTTTCATCATGGCGGCGACGATATGGAGCCCGGCTTGTCATCGGCTTGCAGGCTTCTTGTCCTCGAAAGGCGCCAGTCTCCCTCGAAAGGCTCCATGCCCAAGATCGGCGGGCGGGGGGCCGGAGCGACATACCGCTGGGTATGCTCGCTGACGCGGATGCCCCGTCCGATGACACGGGTCAGAATCGCGAGAGAGGAGCCGGACGTGTTCAGTACTCCGAGCAACCCCGAGTCCGTCTTCACCTACGGCGCCCCCGCCCTGAAGTTCGGGCCGGGCGCCTCCGCCGAGATCGGTTTCGATCTCGGGCAGTACGGCGCGCGCCGCGTCCTCGTCGTCACCGATCCGGGGGTGGCCGCGACCGGCGCGCCGCGGCGGATCGCCGACCAGCTCGCGGGCTACGGCATGGAAGCGCGCGTGTACGACGGCGTGCGCGTGGAGCCGACGGACGAGAGCCTGCTCGCGGCCATCGAGCACGCCCGCGCCTCCGGCCCGTGGGACGCCTTCGTCGCCGTCGGGGGCGGGTCGAGCATCGACACGGCCAAGGCGGTCAACCTGCTCACCACCAACCCGGGCGAGCTGATGGACTACGTCAACGCGCCCGTGGGAGGCGGCCTGGCGCCGTCACGGCCGCTCAAGCCGCTGGTCGCGGTGCCCACGACCACGGGCACCGGGTCGGAGAGCACCACGATCTGCGTGCTCGACGTGCTGGACCTGAAGGTCAAGACGGGGATCAGCCACGCCCGGCTCCGCCCGGTCCTCGCGGTCGTCGACCCGGACCTGACGCTGTCCCAGCCCCCGGAGGTGACCGCCGCCTCCGGGATGGACATCCTCTGCCACGCCCTGGAGAGCTACACCGCCCGCCCGTACACCTCCTACGAGCGCAAGCGTCCCGAGGAGCGCGTCCCGTACTGCGGCTCGAACCCGGTGGCCGACATGTGGTCCGAGCGGGCGCTGCAACTGCTCGCGCGGTCCCTCCGCGCCGCCGTACGCGACGGGGACGACAAGGAGGCGAGGGCGCGGATGGCGCTGGCGGCGACGTTCGCCGGGCTGGGGTTCGGCAACGCGGGCGTGCACATCCCGCACGCCAACGCCTACCCGATCGCCGGGCGCGTGCGGGACTTCCGCCCCGAGGGGTACCCGGGGGACGAGCCGATGGTGCCGCACGGGATGGCCGTCGCGCTGACCGCTCCCGAGGCCTTCAGGTTCACCTTCGAGGCGGCGCCGGAACGGCACGTGCGGGCGGCCGAGTTGCTCGAACCGTCCGCCGCCAGGCCCGGCGACCTCGCGGAGTTCCTGCCCGGCGTGCTGGCGAGGCTGATGCGCGACGTCGGGATGCCCAACGGCATCGGCGGCGTCGGGTACACCGAGGCGGACGTCCCCGCGCTCGCGGAGGGGGCGATGAAACAGCAGCGGCTGCTCGCCACCGCCCCGCGCCCGGTCGGCGAGGACGACGCGGCCGGGATCCTGAGCCGGTCCATCACCCTTTGGTGAAGGCACCATGCCGTTGGTGAAGGCACCGGTCAGTGCAGCATGACGCGGGCCCACTGCCTCCGGGCCACCACGAGGCCCAGCGCCCCCATGGCCAGGAGGTAGACCACGCTCACGATCAGGCCGGAGTCCATCCGGCCCAGGGCGCAGCCTCGCAGCAGCTGGATGGCGTGGTAGAGGGGGAGCAGCTCCACGATGACCTGTATCACCCGGGGGTAGACGGTGACCGGGTAGAACGTCGTCGCGAAGAGGAACATCGGCAGCAGCACCAGCTGCACGTACTGGAAGTCGGACCAGGCCCGGATGCGCGTCGTCACGGCCAGTCCAGCGCTCCCGAAGGCGAAGGCGACGAGCAGCGTCCCGGCCGCCGCGACCAGGGCGTCCGGCCAGGCGACCAGCCCGAACACGGTGATCACCAGGAGGAATCCGACCGCGGTGACGAACCCGCGCAGCACCGCCCACGCCACCTCGCCGACGACGATCCCGGTGAGGGACACGGGGGTGGACAGGATCGCCCGGTAGTGGCGTTCGTGGGTGAACTTGACGAAGGCGCCCTCCATCGTCTCGTACAGGGCGCTGTTCATCACCGCCGTGGCGAGCAGGCCGGGCGCGACGAAGGCGGCGTAGGTGACGTTCACCCCGTCGACGTCCCCGACGAGCCGCCCGATGCCGACGCCGATGGCGAGCAGGTACAGGATGGGCTCGAAGATCGAGTACATCGCCATGGTCCACGGGTTGCCGCCCGTGTGCACTCGAAGGTTGCGGAACACCAGGAAGTGCGCGCCGCCCCAGCGGGGCACGGCGGGCGGCACCCTGTTCTCCAGGTCCGGCGCCCTGGTCTCCAGGTTCTGCGGCATGTCGGCTCCTCAGACGTGGATGTGGCGCCGGTACGTGGCCAGGGCCACCGCGACGCCCCCGGCCGTGAGCGCGGCCAGGTAGCCGACGTGGATCGCGGAGGTGAGCGGGGTGGCGGTGCCCAGGCTCAGGGCGCGGCACAGGTCGACGCCGTGCCACAGCGGCGTGACGTACGCCAGCGGGCGCAGCCAGCCGGGGAGCGTCTCGATGGCGAAGAAGGTCCCGGAGAACAGGTACATCGGCATCAGCACGAACCGGAACACCGTGTTGAGGGTGTTGAACTTCTCGACGGTCACCGTCCACGCCGCCAGCGGGGCCGCGAAGGCCATGCCGGTCAGCAGGGCGGCGGGCACGGCGAGCACGGCCCACGGGGAGCGGGTGGCGCCGAAGGCCGCCATCACCGCGGCGAACGCCAGCGCGCTCGTCCCGATCCTGAACGCCATGAACAGCAGGTGCCCGGCCATGATGTCGCGGGGCTCCAGCGGGGTCGCGGCGGCCACCAGGTAGCCCTTGTCCCGCCGCAGGGAGCTGTGGACCACGAACACCGACTCGACGTAGGCGTTCTGCATCGCCGCGGCGGCGAGCATCCCGGGGGCGAAGAACTCCAGGTAGGTCAGGCCGCCCAGCGACGCGGGGTCGACCAGCTGTCCGAGCCCGGCGCCGATGGCCACCAGGAAGAGCAGCGGGTTCGCCACGCTGATGACGATGGTGCCCCTCCAGGAGCGGCGGTAGCGGAGCATCCACGAGGAGAACTCGCGAAGGAACATCGGCATGCGTCGTCCGCCTCGGTCCGTCGGAGTCGGGAACGTGGGCATGATGGACATGTCGCCCGCCTCAGTCCGTCAGGGTCCGGCCGGACAGGCGCAGGAACACGTCCTCCAGCGTCGACCTCCGGACGAGGGCGGTGATCGGGGTCATCCGCGCGGCGGTGACCGCGGCCAGCGTCGCCTCGCCGTCGTGCGTGTAGACCAGCACCCGGTCGGGCAGCACCTCCACCCGCTCCCCCTCGGCGGGGCTGACCAGGTCGTGGAGCTTCTCCGCGGCCTGCTCGTGCTCGTCGATCCGGAACCTCAGCTCCAGGACCTCGCGCGTCGAGTGCCGGCGGATGAGTTCCCGGGGTGATCCCTCGTCCGCGATGAGCCCCTTGTCCATCACCACCAGGCGGTCGCACAGCTGTTCGGCCTCGTCCATGTAGTGGGTGGTGAGCAGCAGCGTCACCCCCTGCTGCTTCAGCCTGAACAGCCGGTCCCACAGCACGTGCCGCGCCTGCGGGTCGAGCCCGGTGGTCGGCTCGTCGAGCAGGAGGACGTCCGGCTCGTTGATCAGGGAGCGGGCGATCGTGAGCCGCCGCCGCATGCCGCCGGACAGCGCCCCCAGGCTCTCCCCCGCCTTCTCCTCCAGCTGCGCGAACTCCAGCAGGCGCTCCGCGCGCTCCTTGATCACGCGACGGGACAGCCCGAAGTAGAGGCCGTACATCGTCAGGTTCTCGCGCACGGTGAGGTCGGGGTCGAGCACGTCGTCCTGCGGGACCACGCCCAGGCGCGCCCGGATCCTGCGGCCGTCGCGCGCGGGGTCCATGCCGAGGATCCGCAGGGTTCCGGCGGTGGCCGGGGAGACGCAGCCGAGCATGCGCATCGTCGAGGACTTTCCCGCCCCGTTGGGGCCGAGGAACCCGAAGGCCTCCCCCCGGTTCACGTGGAAGTCGATCCCGGCCACGGCCTGGAACCCGGCCCCCCGCCTGTCTCCGGGCGGGTACGTCTTCCGAAGCCCCTCCGCCCGGATCAGCGGTGTCGTGCCGTCATCGCCTGCCATGGACACCTCGGCTCTCCAGCACGACCAGTCGCATTACTTATAGATCAAAGGATCTTCGAGACTTGATTTTGCAAGAGATCGCTCATACGGCGCAATATATTTACGTGTCAAGCGGACGACGCACGTCGAGGCAGCGTCCCGAAACGGCGCCTCCGTGAGCACCGCCCGCGCCCCGGACGGAGATCCGGCGCGCCGGTCCCCGGAGGCCACCGGCGAGACGGGCGGCGGCCGGCACGGCGGCGGCCCGATCGGGCGTACGACGAATTGCGCCTATCCTTCTCCCGTGGCACTGCGGTTCGAGACTCGCGCGTCCGACTCACCCTGGGTCGACACCGTGTGGACCTGCACGAGCGATCAGGTCACGGAGATGACCTCCGTCGCGACGGCGTGCTGGGGCCTGGTGTTCTGGGAGCTTGAGGGCACGGCGTACGCGAGCGTCTCCGGCCCCGAGACCGGGACCGGCACCGCGCCGGTGCCGGAGGGCGCGACCTTCGTCGGTATCGAGTTCGCCGTGGGCACGTCGCTCCGGGCCGCGCCCACGCCGGACCTGATCGACAGTGGCGTCGAGCTCCCCGACGCCACGCACAGGACCTTCCGGCTGGACGGTCTCCGCTGGGAGACGCCCGGCCCCGACGACGCCGAGGCCCTGGTCGACCGCCTTGTGCGCGCCGGGGCCGTGGTGCGTGACCCGCTCGTCGCCGAGGTCCGCCGAGGCCGCCGTCCGGTGGTCTCGGAACGCACCGTCGAACGCCGGTTCCGCGCGGCGACAGGGTTCACCCAGGGCGCCGTACGGCAGATCGAACGCGTCCGCAACGCCTCGGCGCTGCTGGCCGCCGGCGCCCCGGTCGCCGATGTCGTCTCCAAGCTGGAGTACTTCGACGAGCCGCACCTGGCCCGCGCGCTGCGCCGGTACGTCGGGCGTACGGCGCGGCAACTCCGCGAGGGCACCGGCGGTGCGATCGCCCTGGACCTGGATCAGCCGACGACGTCGTAGATCATCTTGGCGACACCGTTCGGGTAAACCTCGGACTCCCGGAGGCTCAGTGCCTGCTTGTCCCTGTCCGCCCTGCTGAACAGGCTCTTCCCGGCTCCGAGCAGCACCGGGAAGACGAGCAGGTTGTACCGGTCGATCAGACCCGCGTCCGACAGGCGCCGACCGAGCTCCGCGCTCCCGTGGATGAAGATCGCGCCCCCCTCGCTCTTCTTGAGCTCGGCGACGTCCTCGGTCGAGCGCAGGATCGTTATCTGACCCCAGCCCTCGACGAGGGCGTCCTCGGGCAGCGTGGACGAGACCACGTACTTGGGCAGTTCCTTGTAGGCGGCGTGGTCGTCCGAGTCGCGCCAGACCGGCGCGAACACCTCGTAGCTGCGGCGGCCGAACATCAGCGCCGTCGTGTCCTCCAGTTCCTCGCCCTTGAGCGAGAACGCCTCGGGCAGGAACTCGACGTCGGTCACCCAGCCACCGCCGCGGTGCCCCTCGCTCGACGCGCCCGGGGAGTCCACGACGCCGTCGAGCGAAACGAACGCGGTATAGACCAGATCACGCATGTGCTGTTCTCCTCATCGCCGTGTGACGGGGCCGCCGGGTAGATCGACAAGCGGATGACAGTGCCACGCCGACGCACCGCGGCGGAGTGCCATGCTCATGTTAGGAGGCACCATCGCGGCCGTCTTGTACGGAAACGACGGCCCGAGGAGGTGGCGGACGACGCCACGACCGGGCAGCGGCCGACGCGGACCGGCGCCGGCACCGGCCGCCCCGCCCCCGGCTCGCCGAGGCACCGGCGAGACGGCGGTCCTCCCCCAGGCCGGAAGGTCAGGAGGCCGCCGGTACGGGCCTTCCGAGCACCTCCGCCAGGCGCGAGAAGCTGTCACCCCCCTGGCCGGCGTCGACGGCCCGCCGGGCGACGGCCAGGGCCGCGCTCAGCACGCCGGTGTCGATGCCCCGCGCACGGGCCGCGTGGATGATGTGCTCCATGCTGGCGGCGGCCGACAGGATGGTGGACTCGTCGCCGGGGTGGTCGCCGGTGTCGAGGTGCTCCGCGAACTCGTCGACGATGTCGGGGAGCAGGGCGCCGATCCCCTTGGCGAGCGGGGCGAGGTCCCTCGCCGCGATGTTCTCGGCGGCGGCCAGGGCGAAGGCGTGGACGAGGCCGCTCATCGACGTCCAGAAGAGGTCGAGCAGGGCCACGTCGTGCGCCGCCGCCCTCCCGGGGTCCGCGCCCAGGTAGGCGGAGGTGCCGCCCAGGCTCGCCAGCGCCTGCCGATGGGTTCGGTGGAGCTCCTCCGGCCCGCTGTACAGGACGACGGCCGCCGGTCCCCCGATGGTCGGCGTCGGGGTCATGACGGCCCCGTCGAGGTAGTCGATGCCGCGTTCGGCGGCCCACGCGGCCATCAGGCGGGCGCGTTCCGGCGTGTCGGCGGTGAGGTTGACCAGGGTGCGGCCCTTCAGCGCGCCGGCGGCCGGGTCGACGATCGCCCGCACGGCGTCGTAGTCGATCACGCAGGCGATCGTCAGCGGGCTCGCCGCGACCGCGTCGGCGGCCGTGTCCGCGCGGATCGCTCCCCGGGCGACGAGATCCTCGGCCCTGGCGGCCGTCCGGTTCCACACGGTCGTGGGATGGCCGTGCGCGAGGAACGCTCCGGCCAGTGCCTGACCCATCGGTCCCAGGCCGAGAACCGTCACGGGGGCGGGGTGGTCGTGGGTCATGTCCTACTCCGATCCGAAGTCGTGCGATCCGGCGTCCGCGGGGTCCGTGCTTCTCGCGGGGTCCGCGTCTCTCGCAAGGTCCGTGACCTTCGCGGGGTCCGCGACTTTCGCGGGGGCCGTGCCTCTCGCGGGGACCGCGTCCCTCGCGGAGTCCGTGCGGAGCAGGTCGATCAGGGCCGAGAGGTCGTCGTCGCCCCGGTTCGCGGCGACCCCCCGGTGGAGCAGCGTTCCCATGGGCTCCAGCAGCTCGGTGCTGACGCCCTGGTCCCTGCCGGCGTCCAGCAGGTTGACGAAGGCCTCCGCCTGCATCCCCAGGTTCGAGGCGGTGGCGGAGTGGTCGTTCGCGTCGTACGCCTTCGCCATCTCGGGAAGGCTTGTGATCATGGCGTTGAGCCACGAGACCACCAGCGGCGTGAACTCCGTCGCCGGGACCTTCTCGGAACCGACCATGGCGACGGCCTGGAAGAAGCCGCCGAACATCCCGTACATCGCGCTGAGCAGCGCGATGTCGTACAGGGCCGCCCGGCCCGCGTCCTCACCCAGGTGGGAGAGGGTGCCCAGTGCCGACAGGGTCCGCTCGTGGGCGGTGAACGTCTCCGGCGACCCGCTGCAGAGGATGAGGGATCCGGGGCTCCCGATCATCGGGGGCACCGCCATGATGCCGCCGTCCAGGTAGTCCGCTCCCTGTTCGGAGGCCCAGCGGGCCAGCTCGCGCGCCTGGCGGGGCGTGCCGTTGGTGAGGTTCACCAGGGTCCGGCCCGCCAGGAGGCCGGCCACGGTGCCGGGCGCGCCGGGGGTTCCGGGGGCGCCGAGGACTTCGCGGACCGCGTCGTAGTCCAGCACGCAGACCACGACGACCGGGCTCGCCGCGACCGCCTCGGCGGCGGTGGCCGCCTCGGTCGCGCCCCGCTCGGTGAGCTCTCCGGCCTTCCCCGCGGTACGGTTCCACACGGTCGTGGGATGGCCGTTGTCCAGGAAGGCCCCGGCCAGTGCCCTGCCCATCGCCCCCAGACCGATGACTGTCACCGGCGGACGAGCGTCGGTATTCATTTATCCCCCTATTTCATGCGGTGTCGGCACAAGAAGGTCCCAGTCCCGGATCCCTTCGTGACCCCGGCTGGGACGTTTCGATGCTGGCGCGCCGCTGAAATTTCCTCAAGTACCTACTATTTTGTCAGGTACTAACCTTTTTGTAAGTATGGGAGAGCGGAATGAAGAAACGGACCTACTCGTGCGGGCTCGACGCCGCCGTCGACGTCGTGGGCGGCAAGTGGAAGGCGCTGATCCTGTGGGCGCTCCACGGCGGGGCCCTCCGGTTCGGGGAGCTGAGCCGGAGCGTGTCGGGCATCAGCGAGAAGATGCTGATCCAGCAGCTCCGGGAGATGGAGTCGTACGGCCTGGTGCACCGCGAGGTCTATCACCAGGTTCCGCCGAAGGTGGAGTACTCCCTGACCGAGTTCGGCCACTCGCTCAACACCGCGCTCATCCCGCTCGGCGACTGGGGCGAGATACACATGGAGACCATCGAGGCCCTCCCCCGCCCCTGAGCGCACGTCGGGCGGCGCCCGCGAATCCGTCCCGCCGTCCCCTCTCGCCGGGAGAACCTCGCCGGGAGAGCCTCACCGGGAGGGCACGGCCTCGGACGGGACGGGGTGCTCGGCGTGCACCAGCAGGTCGCTGAGGATCTCGCCGAGGATCTCCACGCCGTTGCGGGTCAGCACCGACGCGGGGTGGAACTGCACCGAGACGAAGCCGGGTCCGCGCAGCGCGTGGACCTCGCCGCTCGACGCCTCCCTGAACACCTCGACCGTGCCCTCGCGCTCCCGGCAGGGGAACCGGTCGGCGGAACTGCGGGCGGCGAAGGTGTTGTAGAAGCCCACCAGCTCCGTCCGCCCCAGGAAATCGATCTTCCGCTGCACGCCCTGGTTGGGGAACGGGTTGCGGCCGATCTCCAGCCCGAGCAGCGTGCTGAGCACCTGGTGGCCGAGACAGACCGACAGGAAGGGGATGCCCAGCTCCAGCAGGCGCCGCGTCGCGTCCCTGAGATGGGCGATCTTGAAGTCGTCGTGGTCCCTCGGGTCCCCGGGACCAGGGCCGACGATGACCAGGTCGTGCTCCTCCAACCGGTAGTCCTCGTCGAACCTGCGCACGCAGACCTCGCACCCCAGCGCGGCGAGCTGGTGCCTGGCCATCGCGGTGAAGGTGTCCTCGGCGTCGATCACCAGCACCCGGCGGCCGACCAGCCTGGGCACGAGGTGCCTCCTGTTGTCCGGGCCCTCGAACCAGAACCCGGCGAGCGGCGCGTTGCGCTCGATCAGCGCCCGCCGCACCCGCGGGTCGGTGCCCATGTCCGCCGGCTCGGCGGGGGCGTCGACGCCGCCTCCCGGCGCGTGGCGCAGCGCCTCCAGCAGCCCGGCGGCCTTCGTCCGGGTCTCCTCGGCCTCGGAGACCGGGTCGGAGTCGCGGACCAGCGTGGCGCCGACGGCGATGCGCATCCGGCCCGTCGCGTCGATGTCGGCGGTACGGATGACGATCGCGGAGTCCAGGGCCCGCCCGCCCTCCTCGTCCCGGCCGATCAGCGCGGCCATGCCCGCGTAGTAGTCCCGGCCCTCCGGCTCGTAGCGGCTGATCACCCGGCAGGCGCTCTCCAGCGGTCCGCCGGTGACCGTGGGAGCGAACATGGTCTCCCGCAGGATGTCCCGCACGTCCAGCGAGCTACGTCCCTCGATCAGGTACTCGGTGTGCGCCAGGCGCGCCATCTGCTTGAGGTACGGGCCCACCGTGCGGCCACCGAGGTCGCACACCCGGCCCATCATCTTCAGTTCCTCGTCGAGCACCATGTAGAGCTCGTTCGCCTCCTTGCTGTCGGACAGGAAGCCGAGCACCCCGCGCACCTCGGGCCCCTCCGCCGGGTACCGGTAGGTGCCGCTGATCGGGTTCATCACCACGGTGCCCGCGTCGAGGCTGATGTGCCGCTCGGGCGAGGCGCCGACGAAGGTGCGCCCACCGGTGTGGATCACGAAGGTCCAGTGGCAGCCGGGGTCCCTGCCGAGCAGCCGCCGGAAGAACGCCAGCGCCGTGCGGGTCGACCAGTTGGTGATCTCGGCGGAGAACGACCGCTTGATGACGAAGTTCGCGCCCGTTCCCCGGCCGATCTCCTCGGAGAGCACCCGGCGCACGGTGGCCGCGTACTCCTCGTCGTCGGAGTCGAAGTCGCCCTCGCCCAGCTCGATCGGCCCGTCGGGGAGCCGGTCGAGGACCTCGCCCATCGGCAGCACGGCCTGGTCGACGACGGTCATCGCGAGCAGCGGGGCCTCGTCGTCGGGGAACGCGTACCCGCGCTCGCCGATCTGGCGGTACGGCAGCATCGCGAGCACCTCGTGCCGGGCACCGGCGCCCCGGGAGACGTCGTCATCGGGCGGCAGCGGGATGTCCGCGATGCGGCCGACCTCGGTGGTCTCCCCGACGATCAGGTCGAGCCGGTCCGCCCCGGTCGAGCCCGGACGGTGCAGCAGGGCGAACGGGGGCGCCTGCGGACCGAGGATCCGGTCGAGCAGGAGCGTCCCGGCCATCGTCCCGGCCGCCGCCGCGTTCATCGCCCCGGGCATCTGCCCGTTCATCGGCCCGGTCGTTGTCGCGGTCATCGTCCCGCTCCTTCCAGCGCCGCCTCGTCCAGGACCGTCGCGTCCGGCGCGGCCCCGTCCGCGGCCGCCCCGTTCAGCATCGCCAGCGCGGACCGGGTGGACAGCGTCACCGAGCACCTCGACGCCGCGTAGTCCAGCGCCTGCCGGTGGTACTCCCGCGAGAAGTCGGCCACCGCGTCCGCCACCACGAACGTCTGGATGTCCTGGGAGAACCCCTCGTGGGCGGTCATCAGGATTCCGACGTGGGCGTACACCCCGCAGATCACCAGCTGGTCGCGGCCCCTCTCGCGCAACAGGTCGAGCAGGCCGGTACGGCAGAACGCGCTGGGCCGCCACTTGGTGAACACGACGTCGGGGCCGAACGGGGCCAGCCGGTCGATGATCATCCGGTGCTCCGGGGCGGAGCTCATCCCCGCGCCCCAGAAGTCCTTGAGCAGGCCGCGCTGCTCGTCGGTCATCCCGCCGGGCTGGGCGGTGTAGACGACCGGCGCGCCGAGCGTGGCGAAGCGCGCCCGCAGGGTCGCGACGTTCTCCACCAGGTCGGTCGTGGGGGCCTGCCCGCTCGGGAACGGGCTCAGGAAGTAGTTCTGCATGTCGTGGACGAGCAGCACCGCGCGATCGGGATCGATGGTCCAGCGCGCGATGTTCTCCGGCAGCTCGTCCTCGGTCGGCATGGGATAGGACTCGATCGCCGGGATCGCCATGGCGTGCCTCCGCTCTTCGTTAAGTCTCTTCGTGACGTCTCTTCGTGGGGTTCCGGGCTCCGCGGCCCGGCCCGGCTCTCGGCCGGGCGGGGTCGTGCTCAGTTGCCGAGGGCGGCGCCGCCGTCGACCGTGAGGTCCTGCAGGGTGATGTGCGCGGCGCGGTCGGAGAGCAGGAACAGCACCGCGTCGGCGACGTCGGCGGGCCGCGCCAGCCGCCCCATCGGGATGCCGACCCTGAAGGTCTCCGGCGCGCCCTCGATGGAGACCCGCAGCGCGTCGCCTCCGGCCCACAGCGAGGTCAGCATCGGCGTGTCGGTGGAGCCGGGGGCGACCACGTTGCACCGGATGCCGTGCTGGGCGAGCTCCAGCCCCAGGCACTTGGTGAAGCTGCTCGCCGCGGCCTTGGACGCCGCGTAGGCCGCCATGTTCCAGCGCGGCGTCCTGGCCGCGTTGGAGGCCAGCGTGACGATCGCCCCGGACCCCCGGGGGATCATCCGGTTGGCCACCGCCCTGCTGACGTGGAACACGCCGGTCGCGTTGACCGCGAACGTGGTGTCCCAGTCGTCGTCGGTGAGCGAGGCTCCCGCGCCGACGCGCAGCACCCCGGCGGCGTTGACCAGGTAGCCGATCGGCCCCAGCTCGCGTTCCGCCCGCTCCACCGCGATGTCCACCTCGGCGCTGGAGGTCACGTCCACGACGAAGCCCCGGACGCGGTGCCCGGCCTCGGCGAGATCCTTGACGAGCGGGTTCAGTGCCTCGGCGTTCGCGTCCACCGCCGCGACGGCGACGCCCTCGGCGGCCAGCGCCCGCACCACCGCCTCGCCGATACCGCCTGCCGCCCCGGTGACCAGGGCCGTCCTGTCATGCATCGGTCATACCTCCTCATCGGCGTGCCGCACGGGTCAGCGTGGCGACCAGATCGGGGTCGACACCGAGGCAGCGCACCGAGAAGGCGCCGAGTGCCTCGATGTAGTCGGCTTCGAGCTCGTCCTCGTCGAGACCGGTGGCCCTGCCCCCCTCCACCAGCGTCCGGCCCGCGACGATCACGGTGTCCACGTCCGTCGAGCCGCCGAGCGCGAGGAAGCTCTCCAGCGGGCGCGGGTTGAGCAGGTAGCGCCAGTCGTCGGCGGGGACCAGCAGCAGGTCCGCCTGCTTGCCCGCCTCGATGCTGCCGATCTCCCCTGCCCAGTCCAGCCCCCGGGCCGGGAGCCGGGTGGCCATCGCCAGCGCGTCGGTCGGCAGCACCTCGGTCGGGTCGGCGTACATCTCGTTGTAGATCTGCCAGGTGACCCGCATGGCCTCGGCCATGCCGCCGACCGGCAGCGCGGCGCCGTCGGTGGACAGCGAGACGTCCAGCCCGGCGCGCCGGAACTCCGGCATCGCCCGGGTCTCGGTCAGCGAGGACTCCCCCGCCGGGCCGTACTTCGCCGGCGAGTGGCTGATGTGCGCGTTCGCCGCGACGAGCATCTCGCGCTCCTCGTCGTCGGCGAACGCGCAGTGCACCGCCATGAACCGGTCGGAGAGCAGGCCGAGCTCGGCGAACCTGCGCACCGGGGTCGTGCCGTAGTAGCTCCGCGTCACCTCGGCCTCGTTGCGCAGCGCGCCGACGTGTGTCGCGAACGGCACGTCGTACCTGGCGACGAGTTCGGCGAAGCCGGCGCCGAGCTCGCCGGTCATGTTGACCCCGTAGACCGAGGTCGGCCTCGCCCGTACCAGCCCGCTCGTGTCCCCCGCGCAGTCGCGCAGCAGGTCCTCGATCCGCCGCAGCACCATGTCGGCGTCGCGGGTCCTGCGGAACCGCGACTCGCCGGGGGCGCACACCGCGTCGCTCGCCCAGGTGCTGACCACGCAGCGCATGCCGAGGTGGCGGGCGGCCGAGGCCAGCGCCTCTGGCCGGTTGAACGAGCCCACGTCCCCGAGGGTGGTCGCGCCGGAGCGCAGCTGGGTCCACATCGAGTAGCGGGCGATGGCCTCGGCCTCGTCCGGGGTGAGCCGGTCGATCTGGTCGTGGAAGGAGTCGAAGACCACCGAGATCTGCCGGACGTCGCCGCCCAGCGCCATGAACGCGGGCTTGTCGTCGCGGTCGGCGGCGGGCCGCAGCGCCCCCCTGAAGGGAAACCGCATGGCGAACAGGTCGTGCCAGTGCGCGTTGACGAAGCCGGGCAGGATCATCTTCCCCCGGGCGTCGATCGTGCGCAGGTCCTCGTGCCGCCGGGGCTCCATGGCGGCCTCGACTTCCGCGGTGGTCCCGGCGGCGACGATCCGCTCGCCCTCGACGAGCACGGCGCCGTCGGGGACGACGCGCGCCCCGGCGTCGGCCGGGTAGAGGCAGCCGCCGCGGATCAGCAGCGCGCTCATCCGACGGCCTCCCCCGATTTCACCTGCCGGGCCTCCCAGGCCGCGCGCAGGTGCCGCTGCCACGCGTCGACGGTCGGCTCGGCGGCGAGCTCGCCGAACTCCACCGCGACGCCCTGGCGTCGCCATCGGGTGACGAGCCGCATCATCTCCAGGGATCCCAGCCCGAGGAAGACGAGGTTGGCGTCGCCGGTGATCTCGCCGGGCTCGGTGCCGACGATCGTCGCGACGGTCTGCCGCAGGTCGTCGGCCGTGGGCGGTGCCGAGATATCGCGTTCCATGTCTGGTTCACCTTTCCTGGTGTTCGGGGGTGGGTTCCGCGGGCGTCCACCGGCGGGACAGGGCCGGGTCCTTCGCCGCGGCGGCGAGCACCTTCTTGTCGATCTTGCCGAGCGGGGTCAGCGGGAAGTCGTCGACGAACTCCACGCGGTCCGGCAGCTTGAACTCGGCCAGCCCGCGCTCGTGCAGCGCCCGCTTCAGCTCGGCCGTCGCCGGTCTCTCGCCCCGCTCGCCCCGCCCGCTCCGGGGGACGACGAACGCGTAGATCCGCTCGCCGAGGAACTCGTCGGGGACCGGCACGACCGCCGCCCTGGCGACCGACGGGTGGGTGAGCAGGTGGTTCTCCACCTCTCCGGCGGCGATCTTGTCTCCGCCGCGGATCACCACGTCCTTCAGCCGTCCCTCGATGACCAGGTTCCCCTCGGCGGTCAGCCGGGCCAGGTCACCGGTGCGGTAGAAGCCGTCCTCGGTGAAGGCCCGCCGGTTGTGCTCCTCTGCGCGGTAGTAGCCGCGCAGGGTGTACGGGCCACGGGTGAGCAGCTCGCCGGTGGCGCCCGCGGGCACCTCGGCGTCCCGCTCGTCGACGATCCGCACCTCGTCTGCCGGTGAGATCGGCCGCCCCTGGGTGTCCACGACGGACCCGGGGTCGTCGCCCTTCCTGGACATGGAGAGCATTCCCTCGGCCATGCCGAACACCTGCTGGAGGCGGCAGCCCAGCTCGGGCTCGATCCGCGCGGCCAGCTCCGGCTGGAGTCTGGCCCCGCCGATCTGCAGCACGCGCAGGCTGGACAGGTCCGCCTCGGCCCACGCCGCCTCCTCCAGCCAGAGCTGCGCCACGGTGGGGACGACCGAGGTGATGGTGACCTTCTCCCGCTCGATCGCGCGGAAGCAGTCCTCCGCGACCGGGCTCTCGGCGAGCACGACCGTGCCGCCGGAGCCGAGCGTGCCGACGACCCCCGGGCAGCCCCAGGTGAAGTTGAACTCCACCGGCAGCGCGGCCAGGTAGACGTCGTCCGCGCCGAGCTCGCAGAGCTCGGCCACCGCCCTGGTCTGGTACGCGTAGTCGTCGTGCGTGCGCGGGATCAGCTTGGGCAGCGCGGTGGTCCCGCCGGAGAGCAGGAAGAACGCCACGTCCGACGGGTCGCTCCCGGGGAGCGGGACCGGGTCGGCGTCCACCCGCGAGAGCGGGATCACCGCGGCGGCGGCCGTGGCGGTCTCGTCGCCACTCCTCTCGCCTGTCTCGCCGCCGCTCTTTCCCCCGCCCTCCTCACCGGTCTCCCCGTCCATGACGAAGATCCGGCGCAGGCTCGGTACCTCGGCGGCCATCCGCAGGGCGAGCGCGGTGTGGTCGAACCCGCGATGGACGCCCGGGACGACGTACCCGGACGCGCCGGACAGCTCGCACAGGTGCCTGATCTCGTTGGCCCGGTGCGACGCCAGGGAGAACACCGGCTTGGCGCCCACCCTGAAGAGCGCGAAGGCCACGATGACGAACTCGGGGACGTTGGGCAGCTGCAGGACGATCCGGTCACCGGGCTCGATCCCGAGCCGGCGGAAACCCGCCGCCATCCGGTCGACCCGGTTCTCCAGGTCCCGGTAGGACAGTCGCAGCTTCCCGCCGACCAGTGCCGTACCGTCTCCGAACGCGCGGGCCCAGGTCCGCGGGAGGTCGCCGAGGCGTTCCCCGCGCCAGAGTCCCTCGCGCCGGTAACGGGCGGCGAACTCCTTGGGCCATGGTGTGCATCCGTCAAGCATCTACCGGCCTCCGTTCTCCGGCTCGCGGTTCCCGGGCTCGTGGCTCTCGTCTTGGGAGTCGTGGCGCCGGGGCTCGTGGTCGCGGGGCTCGTGGCTCTCGTTCTGGTGTTCGTGGTTCCCGGGTTCGTGGCTCTCGGGCTCGTGGTTCTGGAGCTCGGGGTTCCCGGGCTCGTACGGGGCGACGATCTCCACGACCGCGCAGCCGGCCTCCATGCCGGGGGCGCTGCCGATGAGCAGCACGTGGTCGCCGGGAGCGACCTGCCCGCTCGTCCACAGGTGTTCCAGGCCGATGAACGGGTCGGCGGCGCCGGCGTGCCCGACCCTCCGGGTGAAGTCCCACAGGCCCCGGTTCGCGTCGATCTCCAGGGGGTCGAGGAACATGCCCTCCAGGGAGCCCCGCGCGAAGCCGGTGTGGCAGACGCGGGTGACCTTCTCCATGGAGATCCCGGCCTCCGCCAGCGTCCGCCCGGCCGCCTCGGCGACGCACTCGCCGAAGTGCCCCATCGGGGGCGCCTTCCCCTCCGCCCACTGCCGGCGCCAGTAGTCGCTGCGCTCCTCGAAGTTCAGCGAGCGGCCGACGGTGATGCCGGGCGGGAAGAGCACCTCCCCGCCGCGGTGCAGCTCCTCCATCCCGGGATTGGAGACCGTCCCGAAGGCCAGCACCCGGGCGAAGCCGCCGCGCCGCGACACCACCGCGGCGCCGCCGCCGTCCGCGAGCAGGAACATCCTGGAGGCCCGCCACCGGTCCACCAGCGGGGTGGAGAAGTTGTCCCCGGCGGTCAGCAGCACGGCGTCCCTGCCACGGTCGGCGATCAGCCGGTGCGCGGCCATCTCAAGACTCGCGATCATGCCGAGGCAGCCCTGCCTGACCTCCAGCGCGGTGATCGGCCGGTTCAGCGTCCTGCGCAGCACGTAGTGCGGCGCCGACCAGCCGTCCGGCCCCTGGTGGTAGCTGTCGCTGTGCAGCAGCGCGCCGAAGTCGTCCGGCTCGTGCCCCGACCGGCGCAGCGCGACCAGGGCCGCGCGGGCCGCCATCTCCGGGGCCGGCGTCTCACCGGCCACCATCACGGCCTCCATCCCGGAGGCCTCGCGGTCGGCCCGGTCGTACCAGGACTCCCGGACCGCGTGCTCGGTGGTCACCACGGGGGGCAGGTAGGCGCCCACCCCGGCGAGGTAGATGTCGTCGACCCTCATCGCGTGCTCCCCTCGACGGCGGGGACCAGGTAGCGCGCGACGCTGTCGAGCTTCTCGCAGGTCTCCTCGAACTCCCGCTCGGGAGTGGACTGCCCGACGATGCCGGCCCCGGCGCGCAGCCAGGTGCGGCCGTCCTGCCGGTAGGCGCTGCGCAGCACGAGTGCCGCGTCCATCTCGCCGGTGTGGTCGACGGTCAGCACGGCCCCGCTGTACAGGCCGCGCGACTCGGGCTCGTGCCTGCGGATCGAGGTGTACGCGGCCTCCTTCGGCACGCCGGACGCGGTCACCGCGGGGAAGACCGCGCCGAAGGCGTCCCACGCCCTGAAGCCGGGGGCGAGCCTGCCGGACACCTGGGAGGCGAGGTGCTGGACGCTGCCGCGCTCGCGGATCGCCATGAACTCCGGCACCTCGACCGAGCCGGGCACGCAGACGTCGACGAGCTCGTCGGTGCCGACCTTCACCGAGATCGCGTGCTCGTAGATCTCCTTGGCGGAGGCCAGGAGGTCGGCGCGCAGGCTCTCGTTCTCGAGCAGGTCCGAGGTGAGCGCCCTGGTCCCGGCCAGCGGCTGGCTGATCACGTGGCCGTCCGCGGACACCTTGACCACGATCTCCGGGCTGAACCCGGCCGTCTCCACGCCACCGAGGTTGAGCAGGAACGACCGCGCGGGGTTGTTGCCCCGGCGCCCGGCCAGGTAGGTGGCGATCAGGTCGATGTCCTCGTCGACGTCGACGACCCTCGACAGGATGACCTTGTTCAGTTCGCCCTGGTTGATCTCCTCGACCGCGAGCTTCACCGCGAGCCGGTACGCGTCCTCGCCGAGCTCGCGCACGTCCAGCGGCTTCGGCGCTCCGTCGGGGGTCTCCGCGGGGCTGGAGATCGTCTCCAGCAGCGCGGTCAGCGTCTCCTGGTCGGCGGCGCGGAGGTGGGCGTGGCCGTCCTCGATGCGGACCTCGGCCTTCGGCACCACGAGGTGCAGCAGCCGGCCGTCACCGACGTGGTCCAGCTTTCCCTCCTTGGCGTAGGAGAGCTCGAAGGTCGCCCAGCCGTACGCGCGCCAGGCGGGGACCTTCACGGTGTCGAGCAGCCGGGCCACCTGGCGCAGGGGCCGGTCGCTCCAGGGCAGGACGACGTCGGGCTCGTCCTCCTGGACCAGCCGGGCGCCGTTGCGGTCCAGCGTGACCTCGGCCCGGGCTCCCCCCGCGTAGGACCACTTCCCTCCGCTCTCGTACACGACGTACGCCGCGTGCAGGCCGGAGCCGGCGAGCCTGGCCGCGATCCGCGGCGGCTCCTCGGAGAGGGGGATCTGCGTCTCGAAGTAGTGCAGCCACCTGTTGGAACTCATCTGCGGGCATCCTTTCCCGGCCGGGGGAGGTACGTGACGAACAGCGGCCGACGCTTTTGTTACCAGCAATTACGCTATGCCGGTAACAAAATCAGGACAATGGGCCCGCGATAAGACATCCTTCTCGGGATGCGAAGGCGGAACGGCGAGAACGGAACGGCGGACCCGAACGGATCGGGAGGCCGAGGAGGCCGGGAAGGACAAGGAGGCCGAGGAGGCCGAGGAGGCCGGGAAGGACAAGGAGGCCGGGAAGGACGGGAAAGCCTGGGAGGACGGGAAAACCGGAAGGACGCGAGGTCCCGCCCGGTCAGATCCAGCCGGCCTCGGTGGCGATACGGATGGCGTCCACCCGGTTCCTGGCGTTCAGCTTGGTGACTATCTTCGTGAGGTAGTTGCGCACGGTCCCGACGGAGACGTGCATGACGGCCGCGATCTCCGGCGGCTCGGCGCCACCCGCGGCCAGCCTCAGGACCTGGACCTCACGTCCGGACAGCGGGTTCTCCCCGACGTCCCACGCGGTCAGCGCGAGCTGCGGGTCGACGATGCGACGCCCCGCGGCCACCTCGCGGACCGCCTGGGCGAGGCGCTCCGAGGGCGTGTCCTTGAGGAGGAAGCCGGACACCGACACCGAGAGGGCCCGGCGAAGCGTGCCGGGCCGTCCCAGGCCGGTCAGGATCAGCGTCCGGCACGCGGGCAGCTTCGCGTGCAGCTCCTCCGCCGCGGAAAGACCGTCGAGCACCGGCAGGTCGACGTCGATGATCGCGACATCGGGGCGTGTCTCGAGCGCGACGGGCACGATCCTGTCCCCGCTGCCGACCTGTGCCACCACCGTCAGGTCGGGCTCGATGTCCAGCAGGGCGGCCAGCGCCCCGCGCACCATGGGCACATCCTCGGCGAGGAGGATCTTCAGCACAGCGGCGCTCCCGTTCGGACGTCGGCTCCGGGGCGAGAACCGACGATCGGGGGCCACGGCGTCTCTCGATCTCGCGGGCGCCCCTGCGGCCGATCCCACGGGCGGCGCCGGAGGCGGCACCGGGAGCGATCCCGCGAACGACTCTGCGAGGCGATTCTCGTCCACATACGCCTCGCCACCGTTCGATCAAACGACTGGACCAACCGATCTTGCCCCGAATAGTACCCAGTCAATTGAATTTGGCAATGCCGTGGAATTCTGACATTCACTTACTCGCATTTGTCAGCCGAAAACGCTCCGGCCGTATCACCCGCCCTGGCCGTCCGTTCTCCGCGCGCCTCCCGATATACCTCCGGACATATCTTCCGGTGTGTCTCCCCGAGCGTCCCGCGCCGTGTCCCCCAACGCCTGCGTACGGGGAACGAGGGCCGCGCCGGGAGCGGTGACGACCAGCCGGAACGCCCCGTCGGCGACCTCGGCCGCCAGCCGCCCGCCGACGGCGCCCAGCCGTGCCGCCAGGTCCCCCAGCCCGGAATCGTCGCGGACGGCCGGAAGCACCTCCGGCGGCGCCCCGTCGTTGGTCACGCACAACCGCAGCCCGCCCGCTTCCAGGACCACCTCGATCGAGCACCGCCGCGCGTCACTGTGCCGCAGCACGTTCGTGGCCGCCTCACGCAGCACGACCGCGAGCAGCGCGTCCAGCTCGCCGAGAACCAGGTCCGCGGGAACGGTCACCCCGGTGTCGATTCCCGCGGCGGCGAGCGTGGAGACCGACGAGTCCACCTCCGCGTCGAACGACATGTGCCGGTACCCGCTGGCCACCGCCCGGACGTCCGCGACCGCCCGCCGCGCGATCTCCAGCACCTCCGCCACCTCGGTCTTCGCCCGCTCCGCGGACCTCGGCAGCAGCCGGTGCGCCAGCTCGCTCTTGACGATCATCACCGACAGCTCGTGCCCCAGCAGCGCGTGCAGGTCCCGCGCCACCCGCAACCGCTCCTGGGTCACCGCCATCCGCGCCAGCTCCCCCCGCGTCCGGTCCACCTGCGCCACCAGGTCCGACAGCGAGCTGATGCCGAAGACCACCAGCCCGGTCAGGAGCGTGGAGATCACCAGGTACGCGGTCCACTCCGCCACGTCGCCCTGGAGCACGGACAGCAGCATCACCCCCGCGCCGACGGCCGCGTACAGCACCCACCGCCAGCGGCCGCCCACCAGCAGCAGGCCCGCCCCCGCGAGGAAACCGCCCATCGAACCCCACGGCGCGCCGATCCACAGCAGCGGCAGGACCGTGGCGACCGCCTGCACCGCCAGGGTCACCTTCCTGAGCCACCCCGGCCACGACCGGTGCTCCCCCAGGGAGTGGACGATCTGCACGCCGACCAGCACGGCCACGCACGCGGCGAATCCGATCAGCCCGACCGGGTGCGGCCGCTCCGCCAGCACGTTGACCACGATGAGGACGCCGTACCCCGACAGCACCAGCACGGCGATGAAGCGCGCCACCCGCAGGTGCCACGTCCGCACCGTGGCCCTGACCGGCGGCCGGTCGCCCGGTGCTCCCGGTCGCGCGTGCTCCTCCTCCGGCGCTCCGGGCGCCCTGACCGTCCCGGGCGTGCCGGGAGTCCCCGGCACCCCGGATTCCTCGGACGTCTCCGGCGCCTCGGACGTCCTGGTCGCCTCGGACGTCCTGGTCGTCTCGGACGCGCCGGGGACCTCGGAGCCCTTCGCGACCGGGGCCTCCGCCGTCAGCTGGAACCACTCACCGTCGACCGTGACCGACAACCGTCCCCCCGCGGCCTCCAGCCGGCCCGTGAGATTCCCCAGTCCCGTACCGGTCCCGAACGAGCGCGTCCCCAGTTCCGGCTCGACCCCGTCGTTGCCGACCCGCAGCCGCGCCCAGCCCTCCTCCACCCCCGCCTCGATCTCGCAGCGCTGCGCCTTGCTGTGCCGCAGCACGTTGGTGACCGCCTCCCGCAGCACGATCGCCAGCACGGTGTCCAGCGCCTCGGGCAGGCCCTCCCGCGAGACGGCCACGCCCACCCGTATCTCGGCGACCGACAGCATCGACTCCGCCGACTCGACCTCCGCCGTCAGCGACATGGGGAGATACCCGCCCGCCACCACCCGCACCTCCGCCAGCGCGCGGCGGGCGATCACCAGGACGTCCCGGAGTTCCTGCCGCGCCCGGTCGGCCGCCCCCGGCAGCAGCCGGTACGCCAGCTCGCTCTTCAGGGTCATCGCCGACACGTTGTAGCCCAGCAGGTCGTGCAGGTCCCGCGCCACCCGCAGCCGCTCCCGCGCCACCGCCATCCGCGCGAACTCCCCCCGCGCCGCGTAGAGCATCTTCACCAGAGACGCCAGCGAGCTGACCCCGTACACCATCAACCCGGTCAGCAGGGTGAAGTAGACGCTGTAGACGACGTCCAACGCCAGTAGGTTCGCCTCCCGGAGGGCGAGCAGCACGCCGACACCGGCGGCGACGGCGAAGAAGAGCCCCCAGCGCCCCGGCCCCGCCACCACCAGCAGCATGGACCCGGCGAGGAACCCCGCGATGGATCCCGCCTGCGGACCGACCCACGCGAACGGCAGGAAGGTGGCGACGGCCTGTGTCGACAGCGTGAGAACCCGGACCGGCGCGGGCCAGCTCAGCGCGTCCCGCGTCGAATGCGCGAGCTGCAGGACCAGCGCGACGAACAGGCAGCCGGCGAAGCCCAGCAGGTCGGGGCCCGGCAGGCCGCTTCCCCATACGAACATCAGCGCGTTGAACACGTAGCCGTACAGGACGGCGACGATGATCGCGCGGGCCATTCTGGGGGCCGCCAGCCCGCCCACCCCGTGCCGGGTCCTACGGCGTGACCTGTGCAGCGACCTGGCGAATCCGCGCCAGCGCTGCGGAGGGCCGGCGTTCACCGTCATCGACCGTCTCCTTCAAAGCCCGACCGGTGGTCCTTCCCCGTCAGCCCGACGCCCCGAAACAATCTATATCAGCTGAATAAGCTTAGATAGGCCCGTCCGCGTGGCTCCAGGGGAATCAACGGGTGCACGCAGCGGAAAATCCGCGTGTCATAGTCGTGCGGCACGATTCACGCGCGTCTTGCGGGTGGGACGCGGCGTGTTCACGCTGCTCCCGCCACGCACATCCTCACGCATTCATAAAATGCCAAAAAGGGAAGTCCGACTCACGCGATTTCCGCCCTTGCTCGAAGAACCCACTCGGCGTCATTCACCGCGTATCGCCCGGAAAAGCGGTTCGGCTCGCGCCCGGGACGGTGGCCGACGACGAATCCGCCGACACTCGACTCGACACGCCAGTCGAGGCCGAAAACGCGTCCCGTCACCTCGATGTCGCCGCTGTCCAGCCTGCACGCCGCCAGCCCCATGGCCGTACTGACCAAGGAGAGCGTCTGCGTCAGCGCTCCGACGTTCTTGAGCACCAGCGAGTAGCTTAGCCCGTTGTACTTCCGCGAGAGCCTGCGGAACCGCGCGGTGATGGTCAGCAGGACGGGCGGCGTCGCGTCCAGGTTCGCCGCCACCATGCCCGTCTCCAGCAGCTCGTCCACGTCCGCCGGGGTGGACTCGATCGGCTCCAGCCGGTGCCGCAGCGGGTCGTAGTGGTAGACGCCCCGGGGGACGCCGGCGCACCTGTCCACCGTGGCGTACAGCTCGAGCTCGTAGGAGCCGCCGCTGCTCGGGTAGGGGCGATCGCTCGTCGAGGTCGTCGAGGTCTCGTCCGGGGAGCCGACCAGGGACCGGACCCTGGCCGTCCGGTACAGGAGCTCCCCGAGCTCGTCGGCCGTCAGCTGTCTCTCACCGTAGTGCCGGGTGTGCCGGCTCGCCTCGACGACCGTGGTCAGCGGCGGATCCGCCGCGAGCAGCTCGCCCCACTTCGGCCGGGGCAGCGCGACGGGAGCCCGCTCCTGCCCCGGATCGGCGAGAGCCCGCGCGGGCTCCGGCTTCACGACGGGCTCGACGCTCCACTTGTCTCCCATCGGGTACGTCGCCCCGAAGTCGTGGTCGTGCCGGCCCAGGGTGGACCGGGTGTGGAACATGAGGTCGACGGGAGTCCAGGCGACGAGGGCGGGGTCGACGTCCTCCTCGAACACCATCGGCTGGAAGGGGTCCTCCTCCACGGTCTGCACCACCATCCCCGCCGCCATCAGATAGGCGATCACGGGCCGGCGGTCCCGCTCGATCTCCGACGGGACGACCGGGCGGATCAGCGACCCGACACCGGACATGGCCTCGGCCCGGTGCAGGATGACCCGGTGCAGCGACAGCGGGGACTCGATGTGGTAATTGTTCCCGTCGGTTCTGATCAGCGCGAACCTGGACAGGCGGACCGGGTGCAGCAGGGGGACCTCCGGCAACCGGAACCGTGCCCGCTGGGCGAGCGGGATCACCGACATCAGCGGCTGCTCGGGGTCGAAGCCGAAGGAACGCACCACGAGGTGCTGGAGACCGTCGAGGATCGCGTCGAGCTCCCGCCGCTCGGCGTCCTCGCGGATGACGTTGTCGAGCGAGGTGGGCCCCAGGCTCATCCGGCGCATCGCCTCCAGCACGGCGGATCCGGGGGATCGCAGGACCACGTCCTCCCAGCGGCTGTGGAGCACCACGGTCCCGCTGTACGGTTCCGGTTCGACGTACACGTCCTCCCGGAACGACCACTGGGGGAATATCTGGAGCACATCGGTATCGCTGCCTTGGCCTCCAACCATCTTGTGACTCCTGACCCTTGTCGAGGCGGAACGGCTACATGAACAGGGGAATCGGGTTGAGGTCCTCGTAGGCCGTCGCCCTGTCGAGACGCCCGAGGAGGACGGGGACGTCGTACAGCCGGCCGGGGCCGAACCTCGCCCAGAAATGCCGCAGGCCGGGAACGACGACCTTGACGACCGGCATGCCGATGTCGGGACGCGTCTGGTCGAGGACGAGGACGTCCAGGCCCATCCGCCCGGCCAGCGTGACGATGTGCTCGACGTCCTCCCGCAGATCGCCGCGAGGGGTGTAAGCGTAGTCGCCCAGGATCCGCGGGGCCCGGTCCTCGTGGGGACGGAGGTAGGGCTGATTCTCCGTCGTCGCGGTGAGCCACCAGTCCCGGATGTGGTGATCGGTCGCGCCGTACCCCGTCCCGTCGGCGCGTGCCCCGGCGACGGCCGGGAGCAGCTGCCCGAGTTCGGTCAGCGCGCGCCGCGCGGCGATCCGGGGGTCGAAGTGGGCCCCGAACCCGAGCATGATGTCCTCGGCCGGCTTGTCGACGCGCCGCGAGATCGCCGCCATGACGGGGATGCCCAGGTCGGAGGTGACGTCGAGGACCCAGAACTCCCGGTCGATGTCCTCGTAGCGCGACCGGAGGTCGGTGATCCACGGGTCGTCGAAAGAGCCGAGGTCCACCGCGGGCTGGCGCGTGCGGTTGTACCACCAGATGGCCACCGCGTCGCGCTCCACCAGTTCGAGGAAGCCCTGGACGATCGCGTCCTCGACGCTGGAGCCCGCGGCGTTCCCGTTCGAGGTCGCGCGCACCGACGGATGGCCGCCCCTGCTGAAGTAGAGCAGGTCGGTGGGGAGCAGTCGCTGCCGCTTCGCGGTGAGCGACCACACCGGGGTCCACTCGACGACCTCCTCGTCGTCGAACGGCTCCGGGATGTGCTGGAAGGCCATGCTCTCGGCGTTCCAGCGGTCGCGGTCCTCGAACTGGCGCCGGTGGAAGTGCTGGCACTCGTCGGGACGCACGGCTCGCTCGCCCAGGCCGCGGAGGCTGTCTCTCACCGTCGGCTCGTCCCCGTGCCGCGAGCCGCAGTGTCTCTCCACCGCCTCGCAGAGCGCGCCCACCCTGGCCTCGATGTCGGTGCTCCCCTTGCCGCCGCTCTGCTGGCGCAGACCGGCTCTCATCGCGGTGAGGCTGTCGTCGGTGAGCGCGAGATTCGGCCCGGAAAGGTAGCAGTGCAGGAAGGAGGGGCTTCGGGGGTCGCGCCGGATCGCGTCCGTGATCCCGGTGAGGGGGTCGGCCAGGTGGCGGTAGCGTTCCCACACCAGCTCGCAGGCGAGCGCGCGGTGCCCGTTGCCGCCCATGGCCGCCTTGCTCCTGGACGCGATGACGACGGGCTTTCCGACACTCGCCGCCACCAGCCCGGAATCCCCGCAGGAGGGGCACTGCGGGCGCTTCTCCACGCGGTGGTGGCGGCCCTCCAGCGAGAAGGTGTCCAGCGTCCACACGGTGTCCTGCTGTCCGCCCCGCGACCCGGCCAGCCACTTGACCGCCTCCAGGGCCGCGAACTGCGCCCCGAGGGCGCGGGTGAGGGGCAGCGACGCGTCGGGCGGGCTGGTGGCACCCGTCTTCGACGCGCTCCACAGCCGCGCCTCCCCGCGCCGGTGCCCGCGCAACCGCGTGGTCAGGCAGGACCAGCAGGGCCCCTCACCCGGCCGGAAGACCGGGCCGATCCACAGGTCGGCGCCGGTCGGCTTGGCCAGCAGCCAGGGCCGCCCGTCCGCCAGCAGCCGCTCGTTGACCCGTTCGAGTTCCGGGTCGAGGTAGTCGTCGCAGAGAACGAGGGTCAGGGCCGCGGGCCGGTCACCGTCCTCCTCGACGGTGACGCCCATCGATCGCAACGCCTCGGCCACGGGCCCCGCGTCGACGCCCCCGAGGGCGACGAGCCCGACGGACGACTCCGCCAGGGCCGTCGCGGCCCGATCCGCGTCCATCCGCCCGAGGTCCCAGTACGCCTCGGACGCGACATCGGCGCCGCCGCGCGGGGGACGGCGGGATCCGACGAGGTTCGCCTCCGCCAGCCTGCCGAGGATCCGCCCGAGCTGCACGGCCGATATCTCGGACGCCGTCCGCCTCCGCACCTCGGCGAGGCTGTGGTCGCCGCCCAGCAGCGGCGCGAGCGCCTGGATCTGCCTGCCGGACAGGGCGACCGTTCCCCGGGCCGAGGTCAGATAGACCGCCTCTCCCGGAACCGTCACCGCCCGCAGGTGGCGCTTGAATCCGATCAGCGGTGAGGTCGCCCTGTCCTCGATGTCCTCGATGGGATCGTTCATCCGCAGTATGTCCAAGCGGCCACGACGGGAGCGGGATGGTCGAGGTCCTCGATGACGAGGTCATCGAGGACCTCGCACTCCACGGGCCCGGTGCCCGGCTCGGGCGCATCCTCCCCGCCGCGGAGGTGGACACCGAACCCGGCGAGCGTGGCGACGGGGTCGCCGGCGAGCGCGGGCTCGCTCCAGGCGCTCACGAAGAACTCGGCGAAGAGCCGGTCGTGCTCCTTCGGCTGCTCAGTCCGTGAAGCGTTCAAGGTCACCATCGCCGTCTCCTCGATCTGGATGAGTTCGAATAAGTAAATTGTGCTTCTCGACCGGCCACGAGAATAGTTTTCGCGTCATCAAGCGAGCATGAGAGTTTCACACCGCACTCGTGGCCCTGTGTGTAGGAGCTCCCGGTCGCCCGGGGTTACGCTGACCGCATCCGGACCGGAAGACTGGAGGAGACCATGGAGCGGAAGCAAATCCGCCGGCCGCAGAGAAAACTCATCCGGATCCCCCGACAGCGGAAGAAACGTGCGAACGACTCCCGGTACGCCCTCGACACCCGCACTCCCAGCGGGGTCCACCTGCCCTACTAGAGCACGGCACGAACATCCGGAAAAGCTTGCGACCTATTTATCCAAAAGCCACCTCGAACAGATGGCTCGATACTTTCCTACTAGGTCAGCTTAAGAGGAAGAATGTACCACGACCTGCAAATAAATCGGCTGAGAGCATTGGTCACCGTAGTCGATGTCGGCGGTTTCCGGAGGGCCGCGGAGGCCCTGCACATAACCCAGCCCGCCATCAGCCAGCAGATCCGCCAGCTGAGCGGTCTCGTCAAGGGGCCCATATTCATCTCGACCGGCCGGAAGCTGCAGCTCAGCCCGCAGGGCGAGGAACTCCTCGGGTACGCCCGCCGCCTCGTGGCACTCAACGACGAGGCGGTGGGCCGTTTCGTCCCCGCGCCGGGGAACGTGCGGCTGTCCATCGGGATCGTCAACCAGCTCGCCGAGGCGCTCCCGGAAATCCTGCGGCTGCTCACCAAGGGCATGCCGCACGCCCAGGTCAGCGTCCAGACGGGGCTGAGCGAATCCCTGGAGGGCCGGGTGAACACCGGCCAGCTGGACCTGGCGCTGCTCCTCCAGACGAAGTCCCACGGCGCCGGCGCCACGAGCCAGGAACTCGGCCACATGCGTATGGACTGGTTCGGCCGTCCGGCCCACGGAGAGGGCGCCGCGCTCCCGCTCACGCTCTTCACGGAACCGTGCACGCTCCGCGGCCGCATCGTCGACATCCTCGACGAGTCGGACGTCCCGTGGCGTGTCGGCTACGAGGGTGCCGAGCTCGTCGGGCTGCGCGCGGCCGCCAAGGCCGGCCTGGGCGTGGCCTGCCTCGTCGCCAACGGCGACGACCTCTGGGGCCTGCCCAAGGCGGCCAAGCTCACCCTTCCCTCCCCGCCGGGCCCGCTGCCGGTGACCATGGCCCTCTCCACCGGCGCCGCGACCTCGGGGTACGTCCCGATCGCACGCAAGGCCTTCCAGCAGTCACTGCGCGGCTACCCCTTCGCCGGCTGAGCCCTCTGAACAGGCCGGCCCGATCGAGCCGGTCGACTCCGTCCCCGAAGATTTCCCACCGGGTGGCTCGCCCTGAAGACGCCGGGTGACTCACCCCGATGACCACGGGCACCGGACGACCCGCCGCCCAGGCGAGCAGACTCACCCCGGAAACCACGAACACCCGATGACTCACCCTGAAGATGCCGGGTGAACCGCCCTGGAGATGCCGGGTGACTCACCCGAAGGCGTCGGGTGACCTCACTGCCGACCACCACGAGCGAGAGACCGGGTGCTCCCCCTCAGGTGGGGATGAGCAGCGTGCTCAGCAGGTCGTCCAGGCTGATCAGGCCGACGGGAGCGCCGTCGGGGGAACGGACGAGCGCCAGCTGGCTGTGGGCGGCGCGCAGCGTGGTCACGGCCTCCGAAATCGAGGTGGTGGAGGGCAGCTCGGGCAGGCGGTAGGCGAGATCACCCGCGCGGGAGGCGGCGCCGCGACGGCGGGCCAGGTAGGCGTCGCGCACGTGGACGACACCGACCGCCTCACCCGCGTCGTCCCGGACGATCAGGCGGGTGCGGCCGGTGCGGGCGCAGGTGTCGATCACCTCCTGGCAGGAGTCGCCGGCCGCGACCGCGACGATGCCGCCGGCGGGGGCGACCAGCGGGGCGATCTCGGCGACCGGGGCGCGCAGGGCCTGGGTGAGCACGGCGTGGTCGGTGGTCTCGATGAGGCCCAGGCGGCGTGACTCCTCCACCAGGCGCTGCAGCTGGGCGGAGGTGCGCGGGTTGGAGATCTCATCGCGCGGCTGGACCCGCACCGTGCGCAGCAGCAGGTTGCTGACGCCGTTGAGCGTGGTCAGGATCGGCCGCACCGCCACGGTGAAGCCGCGAAACGGCAGCGCCAGGATGGTGGCCGAGCGCTCGGGGTGGGCGATGGCCCACGACTTGGGAGCCATCTCGCCGATGACCATGTGCAGGAACGTCACGATGGCCAGCGCGATCACGAAGGCGACCGCGTGCGCGGCGGCCTCGGGCAGGCCCAGGGTGTGAAACAGCGGGGCCAGGCTGCCGGCGATCAGCGGTTCGGAGACCACGCCCAGGCCCAGCGAGCACAACGTGATGCCCAGCTGCGCTCCGGCGAGCATCAGCGACAGCTCGCGGATGCCCTTGACCGCCGCGGCGGCGGCGCGGCTGCCGTGCGCGGCGGCTTTCTCCAGCCGGTGCCGTTTGGCGGCGACCAGCGCGAACTCGGAGGCGACGAAGAAGCCGTTGCCGATCAGCAGGACGATGGTGAGGGTCAGGCCCAGGGGCAGGTTCACCTGTCCTCACCCTCGCCGGCCTGACGCTGCTCGCGGCCCGGCTCGTCGACCTGCTCGCGGCCCTGCTCGTCGGCCTGCTCGTCGGCGGGGGCGGTGTGGCGCAGGGGGTGCAGCCGTACCCGTTCGGGAACGTGCCGGTCCAAGGTCAGTACCTCGATCTCGACGTGGGTGGGCGCGTCATCGGTCATGGAGGGCACCAGCTCGGCGGTGACCACGTCACCGGGGACGGCGAACCGGCCCAGGCGATCCAGCACCAGGCCGCCGACGGTGTCGTAGTCGTCCTCGTCGGGCAGCTCCAGCCCGGTGGCCAGGGCGACCTCGTCGATGCGCAGCTCCGCCTCGATCTCCCAGTCCTCGCCGGTGTGGATCACCGCGGGGATGTCGAGGTCGTTCTCGTCGGCGATCTCCCCGACCAGCTCTTCGGCGACGTCCTCCCAGGTGACGAGCCCGCTCAGGCCGCCGTGCTCGTCAAGGACGCAGGCGACCTCCCGCCCGCGGGCGTGCATCTGTGCCACCAGGTCCGGCAGCGAGGTCGAGAACGGCACCACCAGCACGTCGCGGGCGACGTCGGCGACCCGCGTGCCCGCGGCCCGCTCCGGTGACAGAGCGGCCAGCTCGCGCAGGCTCACCATGCCGACCAGGTCGTCCACCCCGTCGCCGCCGAGCACCGGGTAGTGGGTGTGGCCGTGGCGGGCGATGATCTCGTCCAGCTCCGGGACCAGCGCCGAGCCGCTGACGGCGATGACGTTCGCGCGCGCGACCATGACCTCCTCGGCGGTGTGCTCGGAGAAGGCCAGCGCCCGCTCCAGCAGGTCGGCCTGCTCACCGGGCAGGTGCCCGTGCGCCTCGGACTCGCCGATGATGTGCCCGAGCTCCTCCAGGGTGGCGCCGTGGTGCAGTTCCTCGACCGGTTCGATGCCGACCGCCCGCAGCAGCCTGTTGGCCGCCGAGTCGAACAGCTTGATGATCGGCCCGGCGATCATCAAGTAGATCAGGGTGGAGGAGGCCAAGGCGCGGGCCAAAGGTTCGGGCCTGGCCAGCGCGAGGTTCTTGGGCGCCAGCTCGCCCAGCACCATCTGGACGATCGTGGCGATGACGAAACCGATCACCAGGGCGATGGCGTCGACCGCGCCGCCGCTCAGGCCGGCGGCGCTCAGTGCGGGGGCGACCAGTTCGGCGAGTGCGGGTTTGGCGATGAAGCCGACGACCAGCGCGGTGACGGTGATGCCGAGCTGGGCGCCCGAGAGCATGAACGACAGCCGCTCCATGACCTTGACGGCCTTGGCGGCCTTCTTGTCCCCGGCGGCCGCCTGCTGGGACAGGGTCAGCCGGTCGGCGGTGACGTAGGCGAACTCCTGGGCGACGAAGTAGCCGGTCGCCAGGGTCAGCACCAGCACGGCCAGCAGACCCAGCGCGATACTCACCGCGAGCTCCCATCCGGTGATCGGCGGTTTCTGGCGCGGCCTGCGCCATGGCCTGAGTCCGGCGACACGGACATCACCACCTTGCCCTTCCCCTCCGGCTCCAGCGAGCCGTTTCGGCGGACCTGGACGTCACCGGCCAGGTGGTCTTGCGCCACGCTATCGGCCTTTGAGGACGAAGCAGCGCCGGCGACCTGCTTGCCCGGGGCAACGTCTCGCCTGCCGGCCAGGTGCCCGGTCGTGAGGCAGGTCACGCCCCAACCGTCTCGCCGGTTCCTCCTCGCCCGGACTCGCCGCCGCCTGTACGCCTGCCGCGGCGCGTTCTTCGAGGATCCCCCGACCTCCGCACCAGGTGAGACACGTTTTTTACCTGCCGATCCGCTATGGAGCAGCGGGAACCCTTGCCGCGAGGTGATCGTTTCCCTCTCGACCGTCACACGTCACGCGAGCGAGAAAGAGAGGAAACCGTGATCTTCAAACGGATGCTAGGGGCCTTCGGGGTCGGGGCTCCCTCGGTGGACACCGTGCTGGCCGCGCCGCGGGTGCGTCCCGGCGAGCTGCTGAGCGGCGAGGTGCGCGTCAAGGGCGGTGACTTCGACGCCGACATCGAGTACATCGCCCTCGGCCTGGTCACCAGGATGGAGTCTGAGCACGGCGAGGGTGAGCAGACCGGCCTGGTGGAGTTCTTCCGCACCCAGGTCAGCGGGCCCTTCCGGCTGCGCAGCGGCGAGGACAAGGTGGTGCCGTTCCAGCTCCCCGTCCCGTGGGAGGCTCCGGTCACCGAGGTGATGGGCCAGCGCCTGCACGGCATGGTCATGGGGGTGCGCACCGAGCTGGCGATCGCCGCGGCCGTCGACAAGGGCGACATGGACCCGGTCGAGATCGCCCCCCTGGCCTCCCAGCAGGCCGTGCTGGACGCCTTCGTGCGACTCGGCTTCCACTTCAAGAGCGCCGACATCGAGCACGGCCACCTGTACGGCGTCAGCCAGCAGCTGCCGTTCTACCAGGAGATCGAGTTCTACCCGCCGCCCGCCTACGCCGGGCAGATCAACGAGGTCGAGCTCACCTTCGTCGCCGGCCCCGCGGGCCTGGACGTCATCGTGGAGGCCGACAAGCGCTCCGGCGGCTACGGTTACGGCTCCGGCGACGACGCCTTCGGCCGCTGGCAGACCAGCCACGACCAAGCCGTGCACCGTGACTGGGCCGCCGAGATCAACGGCTGGCTGGCCGCTCTGGCCCAGCGCGGGCATGGCGGCTTCCACCCTGGCGGCCACGACCCCTACGCCTCCCACGGCGGTGCCCACTACGGCGGCCATCACGACGGTCACCACGGCGGCCACAGCAGCGGACCCGGCTGGGGCGGCATCGCCGCCGCCGGAGCCGCCGGTGTGGTCGGCGGCTTCGTCGCCGCCGAGGTCGTCGACGAGATCTTCGAAGACGACGAGGGCGAGGACGAGTAGTGAGACCTCGGTGAGATCAGCCCGTTGATCTCACCCCGAGGCCACACCGTTGACGGCCCGTCTCGCCTGCGCCGCGGGGCGGGCCTGCCGCGGTTCCCTTCGGCGCCCAGGCGCCCCCGGACGCCGTGGACCGCGCCCGCCTTCCACGGCCGGACGTCCGCGCGCCGACACTCTCATGGCGGATCCACTGACGCTCTCGCGGTCGGCGCTCACCCCGGCGGCGTCTCCTCGACGATCCCCGCGGCGCGGGTGGTCCCGTCCGCCGGATCGATCAGCAGGCAGGAACCGGTCATGCGGGACCGCGCGTAGGGGTCGGCCGCGAGAGGGTCGGTGGTACGCAGCACGACGTTCGCGATCTCGTTGACGGCGAGGCTGTCCGCCTCCGGGGCGCAGGTCAGATCCCCCAGGGCGACGGAGGGCACGATGTCCTCGACGACCGCCTGGACCGTCCTGGTGGTGTGCTTGACCAGGACCCGTTCCCCCACGCGCAGGGCGCGCTCGTGGAGGTGGCAGGTGGTCGTGCGCAGCTCGCAGGTGAGGTCGGGGGCCGCGTCCTCCGGCACGATGAGGGAGCCTCTGGAGACGTCGACGTCGTCGGAGAGGCGTACGGCGACCGACTGCGGCGCCCACGCCGTGGCGACGGGCTCGCCGAGCACGTCGATCGCCGCCACCGTGGAGGTCCGCCCGCCGGGCAGGACCGTGACGCGCTCGCCGACGCGCAGGACGCCGCTGGAGATCTGGCCGGCGTAGGCGCGGTGGCCGTCCGCCCGGATGACGTACTGGACGGGAAGCCGCGCGGGCGCCCGGGAGGGGTCGACGCCCACCGGCACCGTCTCCAGGAGTTCCAGGATCGTGGGACCGGTGTGCCAGTCCATGTTCGGCGAGGGGGTGACGATGTTGTCGCCGGTGAGGGCGGAGATCGGGATCGCGGTCACCTCGCCGATCCCGAGGCCGGACGCGTGTTCGGTGAACTCCTCGGCGATCGCCGCGAAGACCCCCTCGTCCCAGCCGACGAGGTCCATCTTGTTCACGGCCAGCACGACGTGGGGGACGCGGAGGAGGCCGGCGACGGCGGCGTGCCGCCTGGTCTGCGAGACGACGCCGTTGCGGGCGTCGACGACGATGAGCACGAGCTCGGCGGTCGAGGCGCCGGTGACCATGTTGCGGGTGTACTGCACGTGGCCGGGCGTGTCGGCGAGGATGAAGCGCCTGCGCGCGGTGGCGAAGTAGCGGTACGCGACGTCGATCGTGATTCCCTGCTCGCGCTCGGCGCGCAGGCCGTCCGTGAGCAGCGCGAGGTCGGCGGTCTCCAGGCCCTGCTTGCGCGAGGCCGCCTCCACCGCCTCCAACTGGTCGGCGAGGATCGATTTCGAGTCGTACAGCAGCCGGCCGACGAGGGTGGACTTCCCGTCGTCCACGGATCCGGCGGTGGCGAAACGCAGCAGTGTGGTGGTCATCAGAAGTAGCCCTCCCGTTTGCGGTCCTCCATGGCGGCCTCGCTCAGCTTGTCGTCGGCGCGGGTGGCGCCCCGCTCGGTCAGCCTGGAGGAGCAGATCTCCTCGATGACCGCCTCCAGGGTCGCGGCGCCGGAGTCGACGGCGCCGGTGCACGACATGTCGCCGACCGTGCGGTACCGCACGAGGCGCCGCTCCAGGGGCTCGTCCTCCCTCGGGCCGCCCCACGCGCCGGGGGCGAGCCACATGCCCCGGCGCGAGAAGACCTCGCGCTCGTGCGCGAAGTAGATCGGCGGAAGCTCGATCCCCTCCCTGAGGATGTACTGCCAGACGTCCAGCTCGGTCCAGTTCGACAGCGGGAAGACGCGGACGTGCTCGCCGGGCGAGTGGCGGCCGTTGTAGAGGTTCCACAGCTCGGGCCGCTGCCGCCGCGGGTCCCAGGCGCCGAAGTCGTCGCGCAGGGAGAACACCCGCTCCTTGGCGCGGGCCTTCTCCTCGTCCCGCCGCCCGCCGCCGAAGACCGCGTCGAAACCGTTCGTCTCGATGGCATCGAGCAGCGGCACCGTCTGCAGCGGGTTGCGCGAGCCGTCGGGCCGCTCGGCCAGCTCACCCCGGTCGATGAGCTCCTGGACCGAGGCGACCTCCAGCCGCAGGCCGTGCTCGGCGACGACGCGGTCCCGGTAGCCGATGACCTCGGGGAAGTTGTGGCCGGTGTCGACGTGCAACAGGGGGAACGGCACCGGCGCGGGGGCGAACGCCTTGCGCGCCAGGTGGAGCATGACGATGGAGTCCTTGCCCCCGGAGAAGAGGATCACCGGCCGGTCGAACTCCCCGGCCGTCTCCCGGAAGATGTGGGCGGCCTCCGCCTCCAGCGCGTCCAGGTGGGACAGCTGGTAGGTGTGGCCGGCGGTCTCGTCGACGGCGATCGTTGTCATCACGGTGTCCTCTCTCCTGCGACAGCCTCAGCGGCTCCAGCGGCTCCAGCGGCTCCAGCGGTCTCGCCCGCCCCGGCGCCACCGGCGGGCCCGGCACCTTCGGCGGGCCCGGCCGCGTCCTGCGGTGTGGCCGGCGTCGCCGGTGGGCGGCCCTGCTCCACCCAGTTCGCGACCGCCCTGGACAGCACGGTCCTGGCCCGTCTGAACTCCTCGGCGTCGAGGTGCTCGTCCGGCGTGTGGTCGAGCGCGGCGTCACCCGCGCCGTAGGCGACCATGGGCACTCCCCGCCAGGTGGTGGCGAGGGTGTTCATGTCACTGCTCCCCTTCTTCGCGAGGAACCTCGGAGCCACGCCCTCCTCCCTGAAGGCACGCGAGAACGCCTTCACCAGCGGGCTGGTGCGGGAGGTGACCACTCCGGGCGTGGCGCGGAGCACCTCCACGACGACCGGTCCCGCGACCCGGCGGACGAGCTCGACGAGGTGTTCCAGGTCCAGGGTGGGGGGAACCCGCACGTCGACGACGGTCTCGCCCAGCTGGACGTCCCCGCCGTTCACCGCGTGGATGCCGAGCACGGCCACCAGCGCCTGGGAGTCGGCCCTGCCGATCTCGTCGCGCAGCCTGCTCAGGACGTCCACCATCTGGTCGGCGGCGGTGGTGACGCCCTGTCCCGCGGTGTGCCCGACGCTGTGGCTGACGCGCAGCCGCACCTTGAGCAGGCCGTAGTAGCCGATGGTCAGGGCCTTCTCGCCACTGGGCTCGCCCACGACCACCGCGTCGGCCGGGTAGTGGTCCCTGGCGTGGAAGGCCCCCGCCGAGGTGACCTCCTCCTCGACCGCGCCGACGACGCGCACCTGCGCCCAGCTCGGCACGTCCATGTCCGCGAGGGTCTCCAGGTAGGCGACGAGGCTGGCCTTGGCGTCGACGCAGCCCCGGCCGGTGATCGTCAGCCCGTCCCAGCGCACCGGCCACCGGTGCGGCACGGTGTCGAGGTGCCCGAGCATGAGCAGCCGCCGGTCGCCGGAGCCACGGGTGGCCACGAGGTTGCCGGCCGCGTCGATCTCCGCGTGGACGCCGCGCTCCGTGCACCAGTCCACCAGGTACTCGGCGAGCTCCCGCTCGTCGGCCGACACCGAGGAGATCTCCACGGCGCGGGCGAGGAGCGACAGGTCCGGCGCGGGCGCCGGGGCGCGCCAGAAGCGCGTTCCCGACGCGGGCGACAGGATGTGCGGCCCGGTTATCGCGACGTCGGCGCTCCCGTCGAGGGCGATCTCCGCCGCGCGTACCTTCTGCCGCATCCGGCCCCGCGCGAACCGCTCCCCCTCGCCGCGTACGACGTCGGCCAGGCGGCTCGCGGGATCCTCCGGATCGGCGAGCAGTCCCGGCGTGCCCGTGACGAGGCGCAGGTGGTCGGCGGCGAGGGCGTTGGCCAGCTCGGCGGCGAGGACGTCGGCGTCGACGTTGAGCGCTGAGCCGTCGCCGCCGTCGGTGCCACCGGAGCCGTCGGCGACGGGCGGCGAGAGGCACACCACGTCGAACGCGTCGAGCAGCGCCTGGAGGCGGTCCGCGGCCACTCCGGTCACGGTGCCCGCCCGGTGGTCGCGGACCACCGTCGTCCTGCCGTCCCGCACGGCCCGCAGCGGCCGGTTGGCCTGGGCGCTCACCAGCGCCCCGTCCCGCGCGACCGAGGCGAAGACGGTGAGCCCGCGCGAGGTGAGCGCGTCGCGCACGCGCGGCAGCGTCACCCGCTCGTACGCGTCCACGATGTGCGGCATCTCCTCGGGAGGGCAGTAGCGCACCTCGCTGTCGCCCCGCAGGCTCAGTGTCCTGACCGGGCGGCCGATGTCGGCGTAGTGCCGGGTGATGCCGGCCGCGCCGCCCGCGACGAGGAGCACGCGGGCGCCGCGGCGGCGCAGCAGCGCCAGCTCGTCGAAGAGCGCGTCGTGGCCGAGACTCGCGCTGCCTATCTTGACTACGTAGAGTGCCGCCTTGCGCGTACTGGCGACGTGTCCGAGTACGGACATCTTTCGCTCCTCCTCAGCTTCCCGGCCGGTCGGCCGATGTCCTCAGCCGATGTCCTCGGCTGATGTCCTCGGCCGATGCCTTCAGCCGATGCCGCGGGTGTTGCCTCCGTCGGCCACGAAAACCGTGCCCGTGACGTACGAGGCCTGGTCGCTGGCGAGCATGGCGGCCAGCGCGCCGAAATCCGCCACGTCCCCGATCCTGCCGAGGGGGATCCGCTCGGCGACGCGGGCGATCTCCGTCTCCACCTCCGCGCCGAACTGCTCGTCGAGGATGGGGGTGCGGTGGAAGCCCGGGGCGAGGATGTTGATCGTGACCCCGTTCGCGCCGAGCGCGTGCACCAGTCCCTTCATGTAGCCGAGCAGGCCCAGCCTGGCCACCGACGACAGGCCGCTCTCCGGGTGAGGCTGGCGCACCGACTCCGAGGCGATCATCAGCATGCGGCCCCAGCCGCCCTCCTTGATGAAGGGCAGCGCCGCGAGGGTGACGCTCACGTGCGGCAGGAGGTTCCCGTCGATGGCCGCCCGGTAGTCGGCGACCTGGAAGCTGTCGACGGGCCCGAACGGGACCCCGCCGGAGTTGGTCACCACGATGTCCAGCCCGCCGAACGTGTCCGCGGTCCGCCGCACCCATTCGGCGGCGGCCCGCTCGTCGCGCAGGTCCACGGGGGTGCTGAGCACCTCGCCCGTTCCCATCGTGTTGACCTCGACGTGGGCCGTGGCCAGCTTGGCGGGATCACGGCCGCAGATCGAGACGTTCGCCCCCTCCGCCGCGAGGGTCTTGGCCACGGCCAGCCCGAGCCCACTGCTCGAAGCCGCCACCAGGGCCACGCGCCCTTTAAGCCGAAGATCCATGAAATGGCTCCCTAATTCTCGTGCCTGCCCGATCGGCAGGAGCGGGTACCCGCGGCGGTCGCCTACCTCGTCGGCAGGAGCGGGTACCCGTAGCGGGTGAGCACCGGCAGGGCCGGCGCCGTCGCGGCGGCGATCTCCCGCGCGGACAGCGCGGTGCGCCAGCGCTCGTCGGAACGGATCTTGGTGTCGCCCTTGGACAGCCGGTCGGGGTTGCCGGTCACCGTGTGGTTCTCCCCGAGCGAGACCAGGCCGGTCCCGTCGACCGGCGGCTCTCCCGCCAGCCCCGCGAACCGCATGACCCGCTCGACGACCTCTCGCGGCCGGTCGCAGAGGTCCTCGTGCCTGACCCGCAGGTACCGGTCGGGGGCGGCCCCTCCGACGAGTTCCGACGCGACGTTGAACGCGCTCCAGTACCCGCTGCTGCGGGCGGGGCTCATCGGGTCGATGTACTCCTTGGCGTTCTTGTAGGAGAACGCCGTCGCGCGGGGGTCGCGCACCATGTGCAGCACCCGGACGTCCAGGTCCGTACGCCCCAGCAGCGCGGCCGCCTCGGCGGGATACTTCGAGCCGTCCACGATCAGGCGCTCGCCGCCGCTCGTGGCCAGCGCCCGGTAGACGGCGGCGGTGCGTCCGAGCGCCTCCTCGACGCCGGGCGCCGTCGGTGTCCTGCCCTGGGCCTCCGCGAGGCGGGTCCTGGTGTGGCGGGTCCGCAGCAGGAAGCGCTGCAGGATCATCATCCGGCGCGCGGCGCCGGCCTGCGCCACGTCGCCGGATCCGAGGACCGGGGACCAGACGTCGCACGCGGTCAGGTCCCTGCCGCAGCCGCAGCTGGAGTTCGTGCCGGCGTTCAGCACGCCGTTGCGCCACAGGTAGTGCAGCTCGCCGGCGTGCAGGACGCCGGGGAGCTCGCCGAGGACGTTCCCGAGCAGGGTGCTGCCGCTCCGCATCCACCCGGTGATGTACAGGATCCGCGGGTCACCCATGGCGGCCACCCCACGACAGCGTCATCAGGTGCTGCGGCAGGTGCACGGCGAGGCCGACGCGGGTGCTCGCCTCGACGAGGTCGGCGCCGTCGGTCCCGGCGCCGCGGCGCAGTGCGAGGAAGGAGGTGCCGGGCAGCAGCAGGGTGAACGCGGCGCGGAAGTCCCCCATGAGCAGGGTGTCCCTCGGGATCATGCGCGTCCTCGACACGGTGATCCCGGCGGCGGCCAGCCGGCCGAGCATGCCCGTCCTGACCATCTCCCAGTAGACCGCGGGGTGGGCGACGACGCCGTCGCACGAGCCGCCGGTCTCCTCCACCTCGGCGGCGGCCTCGGTGGCCGCCTCCTCGAGGCCGAGGCCGGTCCGCCGGTGGCGGGTGCCGGGCAGCCGGAGCAGCCCGGTGATCGCTCCGTCGCGGGTGCCGTGCAGCAGCGCCTCGTTCTCCGCCACCGACAGCCGGACGAGCACGCGGTAGTCGACGTACGGGGCCAGCAGCGCGGGCTGCCCGAGGATCCCCTCGGGGATCGGCACGGAGACGGTGAGGTCGGTGAGTCTGGTCCGCTCGATCCTGGGCGCGAAGGCCGCCTCGGGGGTGGCGGCGTAGGAGGTGCCCGACTCGCTCAACCGCCCCCGGGGAGGTTCGTGGACGTAGGACGCCGGGCCGTCGGCCACGGGCGCGGTCTTCAGCAGGTGGCGTACCGGATAGCGGGGGCGGGAGGCGAAGAGCGGGAACGCGGCGGGCAGGTGCATGCCGAAGGGCACCACCAGGTCCCCCCGTTCTCCGGCCCGCTCACCGGCACGGTCACCGTCGCCCGCGCGTTCGCCGGCCGCGCTCACGGCGGCCGCGAACTCCTCGCCCGGCGTGCGCTCGACGGTTCCGAAATCGAAATCAAGATCAGATGGAGCCGGGTGCGCACCGTTGCCGTTGACGGCCGGACTCTCTGCGATCCCTCGCATTACCCCTCCTTCTGGAGACATCTGGAGACCTCTGAAGATGACGACAAGCAATCAAATAATCACCACCAAATAGCTTAGTCACCCGACACGGCAATTTTCGGCCCCTACCCAAGAAGCGATGCTTATGAGGTAATAGATCGGCGTTATGAGATCGCCACATAAGCGATATCGTTCATTTCGAGTAAAACCACTTATTAGCTGTTTCACGGGAAATGGGGTTACGGTTTATAAGACAATCTCGGACAACTACGAACAGGGATGAGCTCATGCAGAAGGTTGTGAACGGCCCGGAATGCCCTGAGTGCGCGGCCGAGGTGACGATCGACGGAGACGCCAGGGTGAGCGAGATCGTCGAGTGCCTGGACTGCCGGAGCGAGCTGGAGATCGCCTCCGTCCAGCCTCCGACCCTCACGCTGGCACCGGACGTCGAAGAAGACTGGGGCGAGTAGCGGAGGGAGCTGTGCCATGGATTCCGTAGCACCTCACCTCGCCGTCCTCGCGTCACGAGTGCGGTTCGAGGAAAAGAGCATCATGGGCGCCCTCGAACGGCGCGGCGCCAGGTTCGAGCACCTGGACCCCAGGTCGCTGTTCGTCGCGGACGACTCGGCCTGGACGGGTCCCACCCTCGTCCTCAATCGCGAAGTCGGGCACTTCCGCGCTCTCTACGCGGCGAGTGCCCTGGAGTCGGCGGGGGTGACGGTGCTGAACAGCGCCGCCGCCACACATCTCAGCGGCGACAAGTGGCACACGTCGGCGGCCCTGCTGAAAAGCGGGCTGCCGACGCCCAGGACCGCGCTGGCGATGACGTCGGAAGCGGCGCTGGAGGCCCTGGACGAGATCGGCTACCCGGCCGTGGTCAAACCGCTGGTCGGCTCCTGGGGCCGGCTGGTGACCAGGGTCACGGACCGCGCCGTGGCGACGGCCGTGCTCGAACACGTCGCCGCGCTCCCCTCCCCGCAGTCGCACGTGGTCTACCTGCAGGAGCAGGTGCCCAAGGCCGACCGGGACCTCCGCGTGCTCGTCGTGGGCGGCGAGGCGCTCGGCGCGACCTACCGCCGGGGCGAGGAGTGGCGCACCAACGTGGCGAGGGGCGCCGTGAGCGAGTACTGCCCGCTCGGCCCCGTCCACGCCAAGCTCGCGGTCGCCGCCGCCGAGGCGGTCGGCACCGACATCGCGGGCGTCGACCTCATCGAGGACGTGGACGGGCACCTGACCGTGCTCGAAGTCAACGACCGGGTGGAGTTCAGGGGCTTCCAGGAGGCCCACGGCTCCAGGGTCGACGTGGCGGACGCCATCGCGGCCCATCTCATCGCGAGGGGAGAGACATGACACGCGTCGCGGTCGTCGGAGCCGCCGGCTACATCGGCGGCGAGCTCCTGCGCATCCTGACCACCCATCCGGAGGTCGAGCTGGCCGCCGCCACCTCCCGGCGCCTGCGGGGCCGCCAGATCGACGGGGTCCACCCGAACCTGAGGGGAAGGACCCGGCTGACCTTCTGCGCGGAGGACCGGCTCGACCACTACGACGTCCTGTTCCTGGCGACACCGCACCGGGAGACGATGCGCCGGATGCCGGAGTTCCTCGGCAGGGCCGACACGATCATCGACCTGTCCGGCGACTTCCGGTTGCGGTCCGCCGACACCTACGCGGACTACTACGGGGTCCCGCACGAGGCCCCCGAGCTTCTCGGCACCTTCGTGCCCGGCGTGCCGGAGTTCCACCGGGACCGCCTGCGGACGGCCGACCGGATCAGCGTGCCCGGCTGCATGGCGAACGCCGGGATCCTGGCGCTCGCCCCGCTGGCCGAGGCCGGACTGATCAGGGACGAGATAACGGTCGACGCCAGGACCGGTTCCAGCGGCGCCGGGGCGACCGCGGGCTCGGAGAACCTGCACGCCGAGCGCAGCGGCGCGCTCAGGGTCTTCGCCCCGACGCGCCACCGGCACGAGGCGGAGATCTCCCAGGCGACCGGGCTTCCCGTCAGCATGACGGCGACGGGAGTGGAGGCCGTACGAGGGGTGCAGCTGCTGTGCAGGGCACGCCTCGCCGACGGTGTCGGCGAGCGGGACATCCGCACCGTCTACCGGGAGCGGTACGGGAACGAGCCGTTCGTCCGCGTGGTCGCCCAGCGGCGCGGCCTGCACCGGTTCCCGGACGCGAAGATCCTGTCCGGTTCCAACTTCTGCGACGTCGGCTTCGCCCTGGACCCGGAGTCGGACGGCGTGACGGTGATCGCGGCCCTGGACAACCTGGTCAAGGGCGGTTCCGGGAACGCGGTGCAGTGCATGAACATCCGGCTCGGCCTGCCCGAGTCCCTCGGGCTCGACTTCATCGGCCTGCACCCGAACTGACCGAGGCGAAAGGAGCAGACGTGAGCAGCACCTCCACCCTGCCGGGTACGACCCAGGCGGGCGAGATGACCGATCCGGCCGCGGTGACGGGCCGGATCAGGGAACACATCGTGAACATGTGCGCGAGTCCCGAGGGCGGGCACCTGGGGGGTTCCATGTCCCTCGTCGAGGTTCTCGCCACCCTGTACTTCCAGATCATGCGCATCGACCCCCGGAACCCGGGTTCGCCCGACCGGGACATGTTGCTGCTGAGCAAGGGACACGCGGGCATCGCCCTCTACGCGACCCTCTGCGAGGCCGGCTTCTTCCCCGAGGAGCGGCTCGCCGACTACGCGCTGCCGGGGAGCTCCTTCATGGCCCACCCCCACGCCGAGATTCCCGGCGTGGAGATGCCGTCCGGCTCTCTGGGCCACGGCCTGGCGCTGGGCGTCGGGGTCGCGCTCGCGGCCAGGCTCGGCGGCTCAGGCCGCCGGTGCTTCGTGGTCATGGGCGACGGCGAGCTCCAGGAGGGCTCGGTCTGGGAGGCCGCGAGCGTGGCCGCGAACCACGGGCTGGACAACCTCACCGCCGTGATCGACCGCAACCGCCTCCAGATCACCGGCGAGACGGAGTCCGTCGGCGACCTGGAGCCGCTGGCCGACCGGTGGCAGGCCTTCGGCTGGCAGGTCCGCGAGGTGGACGGCCACGACGTCGGCGCGCTGACCGCGGCGTTCACCGCGCCGCCCGAGCGGGGGCGGCCCACCCTGATCATCGCCCACACCGTCAAGGGCAAGGGACTGCCCTTCATCGAGGGGCAGGCACGCAGTCACTACGCCAAGCTGGGCGACCGGCAGCACCGCCGCGCGCTCTCCGCCCTGCGCGCCGCCGCGGAAGACCTGCGCGCCGCCTCGGAAGGAGAGCGGCGATGACCGCCACCACACTGAAGACGCGCTCGTCCCGTGAGGTCTACCGGGACGTGCTCGTGGAACTCATGCCCGCCGACGAGCGGCTGATCTGCCTGGACAGCGACACCGGCCTGTTCAGCGGGGTCGACTTCGGCGAGGCGGGCGACAGGTACCTCAACCTGGGCATCGCCGAGCACACCCTCATGGGCGCCGCGGCCGGGCTCGCCAAGGAGGGGCGCGTGCCCGTCGTGAACACGATGGCGGCGTTCGCCTCGACCCGGGCCCTGGAGGCCGTCAAGGTCGACATCGCGCTCAACAACCTGCCCGTCCGCATCGCCGCGACCCACTCCGGGGTGTCGGGCGGCCATCTCGGCCCCACCCACCACTCGCTGGAGGATCTGGCCGTCATGCGGAACCTGCCGAACATGACCGTCGTCGTCCCGGCCGACGCGGCCACCACCGACGAGCTGTTCCGCCAGGCCCTCCTCCTGCCGGGCCCCGTCTACTTCCGGCTGGGCCGCAACGCCACCCCCGACCTTCCCGACGGCCCGCCCGTACGGCTCGGGCAGGCGCGGACCCTGCGGGAGGGCACCGACGTCACGCTCGCCGCCTGCGGCCCGTACCCGGTGCTCGCCGCCCTCGACGCCGCGGACCTGCTGGAGCGCGACGGCATCGCGGCGTCCGTGATCCACGTGCACACGGTCAAGCCGCTGGACACGGCCACGCTCGCCGCCGCGGCGAGCGCGACCGGCGTCGTGGTCACGGTGGAGGAGCACTGGCGCGCCGGGGGCTTCGGAGCCGCCGTCGCCGAGAGCCTCTCCGAGATCCTGCCGGTCAGGGTGCACCGGGTGGCGATGCCGGACGCGTTCGTGCCGGTCTCCGGTGGCCAGAGATATCTCCTGGAGCGGGGTGGCATCACCCCCCAGGCCGTCGCCGCGCGGGCCAGGACGGCCCTCGGCAGACCGAGGAGGGACCACCGATGAAGGACGACTTCCGGTCCGCCGGCTGGTGGCGCGACGAGACTATCCTCGACGACCTCCGGCGTTCCGCCGCCGACCACCCGGACAAGCAGGCGCTCGTCTGCTACCGCGACGGCGTCGCCGAGACGGTGACCTACGCCGAGCTCGCCCACCGCGTCGACCGCCTCGCGGTGAGCCTGGTGCGGCTGGGCGTGGGCCGCGGTGACGTGGTGACCCTGCAGCTGCCCAACTCGTGGCAGCTCGTCGCGTCGATCCTCGCGTGCGCGCGGATCGGCGCCGTGGCGGGCCCGGTCGTGCCGATCATGCGCAGGCGCGAGGTCGAGTTCATGACCGGGCTCACCGCCAGCCCCGTATACATCGCGGCGGCCGAGTTCCGCGGCTTCTCGTACGCGGACATGAGCGCCGAGGTCGCCCGCGCCGTCCCCGGCCTGCGCCACCGGGTGCTGCTCGGCGGCGGTGGCGGTGGCGGCGGCGGTATGAGCGGCGCGCTCGACTTCGACCGCGACCTCCTCGGCCCCGACCCCTCCCCCGAGGAGATCGAGGCCCTCGACGCCCTCGAGGCCGGACCGGACGACCCCGCCCAGATCGTGTTCACCTCCGGCACGACCGGTGAGCCGAAGGGCGTCGTGCACAGCCACAACACCCTGTACTCGATGAACAGGGCGCAGGCCGACGTGCTTCACCTGACGATCAGGGAAGTGACGGCGATGGGTTCCCCCACGACCCACCAGGCCGGTTACACCTGGAACTTCATCATGCCGCTCATCCTCGGCGCGACGGCCGTGCAGGTGGACGCGTGGGACCCGGCCCTGATGCTGCGGATCCTGGAGGAGCGGAAGGTCACGTTCTTCATGGGCGCGCCCACGTTCCTCTCCGACCTCATCGAGGCGCAGCGCGCCTCCCCGAGGGACCTGTCCGCGCTGGCGACGTTCGCCACGGGCAGCGCGCCGATCGCGCCGCTCCTGGTGGAGGACGCGCGGGAGGTCCTCGGCTGCCGGGTGTACGCCCTGTGGGGCATGAGCGAGAACGGCTGCGTGACGATCACCCGCCCCGAGGACCCGGCGATGCGCGCGGCCGAGAGCGACGGCACCCCCGTACCGGGAATGGAGGTCAGGATCGTCGGCCGCGAGGGCGAGCCGGTGGCCGCGGGGCAGCCCGGCCTGCTCCAGGTCCGCGGCGCCGCCCAGTGCCTCGGCTACTTCCGCCGCCCCGAGGTGTACGCGAAGTCGCTGACCGAGGACGGCTGGTTCGACACCGGGGACCTGGCCCGCGAGGACGGCCACGGCGGCATCCGGATCACCGGCCGGGTCAAGGACGTCATCATGCGGGGCGCCGAGAACATCCCCGTCGTGGAGGTGGAGGCGGCCCTGCTGCGGCACCGCGCCGTCAAGGACGTGGCCGTCGTCGGCTACCCGGACCCGCGGCTGGGCGAGCGCGCCTGCGCGATCCTCGTCACGGCGGACTCGCCGTCGGATCCCCCGATCACCATCGACGACATGCGCGGCCACCTCGCCGGCCTCGGCATGGCCAAGCAGTACTGGCCCGAGCGGCTGGAGATCGTGCCGTCGCTGCCGAGAACCCCTTCCGGAAAGATCCAGAAATTCGCCCTGCGCGACCGGCTCCGGGCTTAGGACAGGTCATGGACTTCGAATTCACCAGTGAACAGCAGGCGCTCGCCAAGAGGGTGCGGGAGTTCGCCGCCGACAGGGTCGCCCCGTACCGCCACGAGAGCGACGCGCGGCGCGGTTACCGTTCCGGGCTGCTCGCCGAGATGGGCGAGGAGGGGTTGTTCTCGCTGCGCGTCCCCGAGGAGTACGGAGGGCGCGGGCTCGACGCGGTGAGCGCGGGCGTCGCCCTGGAGGAGCTGGCGGCGGCGGACCTGTCGGTCTGCTACCCCGTGCTCAACGCCGCCCTCATCGGCGGCGTCCTGGCCGCGAACGGCACGCCGGAGCAGCTGGCGGGCTGGCTGCCGCCGATCGCCACCGGCGAGGCGATCGTCGCGCTCTGCCTCACCGAGCCCGGCCACGGCACCGACGCCGCGGGCATCGAGATGCGCGCCGAGCCCGACGGCGACGGATGGGTGCTGAACGGCGAGAAGACCTCCATCATGCTCGCCGCCTACGCCACGCACGGCCTGGTCTTCGCGCGCACCGGAGAGCCGGGGGCGCACGGCATCACCGCCTTCTACGTCCGGCTCGACGAGGCCAGGGTGAGCCGCGAGGTCCTCTCCGACCTCGGCTGCCGGTCCGGCGGGCGCGGCAGGCTCGTCCTCGACGGCGTCCGCGTCGGCCCCCGGGACGTGGTCGGGCAACCGGGACTCGGCTTCGCCGCGGTCATGCGCGGGTTCGGCGTCTCGCGGGCGCTCATCTCGCTGATGGCACTCGGGGTCGGCAGGGCCGCGCTCGACGAGGCCGTCGCCCACGCGGGCGCCAGGGAGGCGTTCGGCGAGCGCATCGGCAGGTTCCAGGGGGTCGCCTTCCCCCTGGTCGAGCACGCGACCATGCTGCACGCGGCACGGCTGGTGTCGTACGAGGCGCTGTGGCGTGCCGACGGCGGCCTGGACCCGCGGCTCCCCTCCAACATGGCCAAGTGGTGGGCGCCGAAGGCGGCGATGGAGGCCGTTCACCAGTCCCTGCTGACCATGGGCCACCTCGGCTGGTCGGAGGACGGGCCGGTCGCGCAGCGGCTCAGGGACGTCATCGGGCTCCAGCTCGCGGACGGCACCGCGGCGGCCACCAAGCTCGTCGTCGCGAGAAAACTTCTCGGCCGGGAGAACGCACCGTGATCCGCCGTGATCCCCGGCGAGGCGCAGCCGTGATCTCCGGCGAGGCGCATCGGTGACGCGCCCGGATCGGTGACGCGACCGGGGAGCCGGGTGGAGGGCCGGACCGTCTCCACCCGGCTCTCCGGCTCACCCGGTCTCGTTGTGCGCCCGCTTCGCCTCGCGGTAGGTGCGCATCTTGGCCCGCGTCCCGCACACCGACATCGAGCACCACCGGCTGCCCCGGTTTCGTGACCGGTCGTAGAAGACCCACTCGCATCGGTGCTCGCCGCACGCCTTGAGGCGCTGCCAGGAACCGTCGGCGACGGCATCGGCGACGGACGCCAGCACCGCGGCGAGGGCCCCGCGCACGTCGGTCAGCGCGGGCCGGAGGCCGAGGGCCCCGGCCTCCCCGTCGAACCCCACGACGAGCGGGCAGGCGCGCGCGACGTGCTCGATCGTGCGGCGGGCCTGAGGGTCGGGGGGCCCGCCGTTGTTCTCCCGCAGGAGCGCGCGGAGCGCCTCCCGCAGGACCACGGCGTCGCGGCGATCCAGCTCGCCCGGCTCCACCCCCGGGCCGCCGAGGCCGTTGCGTTCCAGCCAGGTGGCGAGGCCCTCCGCGGTGGCGAAACGGTCAGGGCCGAACTCCACGTTGACGCTGTTGACGAACGCCTGCACCAGCGCGAGCGGGCCCGGCGCCACAGCTCTGTCTCCCGGTTGTCGTTTCACCCTGACAAGGTTACTACCGAAAAATGTTTACCGGTAGTCAATATCGGTGATTCGACATGCCTCGCCAAGCTTCCCGCCCCACCGGCGTCGGCACGGGGCACGGGCACGATCGGCGAGCCGTTCCATCCCCGTCGCGCCGCGCGCTCCACGGTTCGCGTTCGCATCCCGAGAAGCAGGTCTTATCGCACCCCCGTTGTCCCACCCTTGTTACCGCCTTAGCGTAATTGCTGGTAACTACAAATCCGACAGAGAAATCCGGGGCGCGAAGGGAAACGACGTGACGACCAGGGTCTATCCCGCCTACATCGGCGGCAGGGACATCACCGGCGACAGCGGGAAGTACGTCCACACGGTCACCGCGCGGGCCGTCCTGGAGGACACCTTCTCCAGCCTGAGGCTCAAGCGCGACCTTGACCTGGGCGTCGTCGACATCGAATCGGCCGGGGACGTCGTCGCGGGAGCGTGTGCCGTCGCCGACGAGGCGATGGTGGAACTGGCCCTCGAATCGGCGGCCCGGGCCGCCCCGGAATGGGCCCGCTTCCCGCTCGCCACCCGGATGGAGATCGGGTACCGCATCGCGGAACGCCTCGCCGAGCACCGGGACGAGCTGGTCGAGATCCTGGTCGCCGAGGGGCAGCCCCGCTCCCTCGCCGAGGGCATGGTCGACGGGATCCCCCTCACCGGCTGGAGCCGGGAAACGCTCGGATGGTGCGCCGCGCAGATGCGCTTCGACCGGCACGACGGCGAGCGCGAGATGATCCTGCGACGCGTCCCCGACGGGGTGGTCTGCGTCAACCCGCCGCAGAACGCCGCGGTCGCCAACGCCCTGTTCGGCGTCACCGCCCTCCTGGCCGGCAACGCCGTGGTGGTGCGCGCGCCGCGCGGGATCCCGCTCGCGGTCATGTACACGATGCGGGAGATCGTGGCGCCGGTGCTCGAGGAGGCGGGCGCGCCCCCCGGCACGCTCAACGCGCTCTGCGGGCCGCCCATGCTCGACGCCTGGCTGGCCAGCGAGCACGTCGACGACATCGTCTACATCGGCGGCAGCAAGAAGGGCCTGGCCCTGGAGCGCGACTGCGTCGCGGCCGGCAAGAAGCCCATCCTGGAACTCGCGGGCAACGACTGCTTCGTGGTCTGGCACGACGCGGACCTGGACGTCGCGGTGGAGAGCCTCACGCAGTTCTTCACGCAGTCGGGCCAGATCTGCAACGTGCCCAACCAGGTGGTCGCCCACCCCGCGATCGCCGACGAGCTCGTCGAGCGGCTGACCGTGGCCGTGCAGAAGATCCAGCCCGGCTACCCCGAGGAGCGCGGCGTCGTGCTCACCCCGGTCCTGATGGTCGACGCGTTCCACGCCTGCGTCGCCCAGGCGCTCGGGCAGGGCGCGACGCTCGTCCACGGCGGCCGCCGCCTGGAGGTGGACGGGTCGGCGTCGGAGACCGGGTTCTTCCTGGAGCCGACGATCCTGCGGGTCGACGGGCTCCGCGACTCCAGGTCGCTGTGGGTGGTACGCGACGAGACGTTCTTCCCCCTCCTGCCGGTCATCGTCCCCGAGGCCGGCGGGACGGACGACGACCTGCTGGAGCGGGTCATCGAGTTCGTGAACGGCAACGCGTACGGCCTGCGCAACTCCTTCTGGGCCGCCGACCCCTCGGTGATCGACCGGTTCGCCGAGGGGGTCACGAGCGGCGGCCAGCTCAAGATCAACGACTCGCACGCCGGCTTCCTGCCGTTCCTTCCCACCCACGGCGGGACCGGCCTGACCGGCGGCGCCTTCGGGGAGGCGAACTACCTCATGCTGCGCGCCTCGCACCTGCAGGGCGTCAGCATCATCCGCCCGGCGACCGATACGGAGTAAATACCATGACATCTCGCATTTTTAAGGCCAAGGTGTGGTGCTCGGCCGAGGACCTGATCGAGCAGCTCGGCGACGACCGGGCGTTCCCGTCGTGCGCCCCGGACATCCTCTCCGTCGAGGACCTCGGCGGCGGGCTCCGTCAGTGGGTCCTCGCCTTCCGCGGCGGCACGGCCGAGTGGGTCCAGCACAGCCGCCACCTGGTCGGCGCGCAGCCGTACCGGATCGAGTTCGAGCAGGTCACCGGCGACTTCCACGAGTTCAGGGGCTCCTGGACGACCGAGGACCTCGCCGAGGGCTGCGAGGTCACCTTCCAGGTGGACTACTCCACGAGCGTCCCGCACCTGGCGGGCGCGATCGACACGGCCGTCGGACGGGTGCTGCTCCGCAGCGTCCGGCGGATCCTCGACGGGATCTGCGGGCCGATCCACGTCACCGCGGGCGGCGAGTACCTGTGGGACGTCCCCGAGGCCTCCGGCATCTCCGGCACCTCCGGCACGGAAAGGACGCTCAGCGATGCGATTCGATGACATCTGGATCTCCGGCACGGGCGGCACGCTCGGCGACCTGGTGCCGATAGGCCGGGCCGTCGAGGACGGCTCCTACTCGGCCGAGGTCGCGGAGAGCACCGGGATGGTCTCCGTCTCCCAGTCCGCGGACGCTCCCCCCGAGATGGCCGTGACCGCGGGAAGGCAGGCGCTCAAGGAGGCCGCGGCCTGCGGGACGGAGATCGGTCCCGACACGCTCTACCTGCACAGCCACAGCCACTTCCAGGGCGTCGACATGTGGCCCGCGGCCTGCTGGATCGGCGGGGAACTGCTGGGCACCCGGATGGCCGGGATGCCGATGACCGTCTCGGCGGCGTCGAACGGCTCCCTGGCCTGCCTGGAGATCGCGGCGAGCATGCTGGCGGGACGCCCCGAGCTCCCCTCCGCCCTCATCACGGTCGCGGACCGGTTCGCCCCGCCCACCGACCGCTGGTACCTCTCCCCCGGCATGGTCTTCGGTGACGGTGCCGCGTCGGCGGTGGTCACGCGCGGCGATGGCCGGCTGAGGCTGCTGTCCTGCGCGTCGGAGACCGACGCGGCCCTCGAAGGCCTCTCGCGCGGCGACGAGCCGTTCCGCACGGCCCCCGAGCCGCGGCCCGACATGAGGCGCAGGACCCGGGAGTTCCTGGCCCGCGGCGAGCTGTCGCTGCGCGACGTCCGCGCCAGGTCGGCGGCCGGGACAGCCGGCGTCGTCTCCCGGGCGCTGTCCGACGCCGGCCTGTCCATGGACGGGATCGACTGGCTCGTCACGCCGTTCGTCGGGCGGGCCCTGTTCAAGGAGAGCTTCGTACGACCACTGGACGCCGTTCCCGGTAACACCCTGGCCGAGCTCGGGCTCACGATCGGCCACCTCGGCCCCGCCGACCAGCTCTACGGCCTGGACCACCTGTTGAAAGAGAACCTTCTGGAGCCGGGAAAGCGGGTGCTCCTCATCGGTACCGGCATGGGATTCACATTCTCCGCGGCCGTCCTCGAGGCGCGCGGCGCCTGATCACCCCACAGGAAGGAACCCCGTCATGACCGTCACCCAGACCCCCGACGCGTCTCCCACCCCCTCTCTCTACTCCCGGGTCACCCCGGTCGAGCCGCTTCTCCCGCCCGCGACGCTGCGGGAGGAGATCCCGCTGTCGCCCGCCGCCGGGGAGACCGTCCTCAACGGCCGGTACGAGGTCGCCCAGGTGCTGAGCGGCCAGGACGACCGGCTCGTCGTGGTCGCCGGCCCGTGTTCCATCCACGACCCCCGCGCCGCCCTGACCTACGCCGAGCGGCTGTCCGACCTCGCACGGCAGGTGTCCGGCTCGCTCGTGGTCGTCATGCGGGTCTACATGGAGAAGCCGCGGACCCGCCTCGGCTGGAAGGGGCTCATCAGCGACCCCCACCTCGACGGCTCGCACGACCTCAACAGCGGGCTGCGCCTGGCGAGAAGCCTGATGGTGGACATCCTGGAGACCGGCCTGCCGATCGGCTGCGAGTTCCTCGACCCGCTGACCCCCCTCTACTTCTCCGACGCCGTGTCCTGGGGGTCGATCGGTGCCCGCACCGTCCAGAGCCAGGTGCACCGGCAGCTCACCAGCGGGCTCAGCATGCCCGTCGGCATCAAGAACGCGACGAGCGGCCACGTGGAGGACGCGGTCGACGCCATCGTCGCGGCCTCCAAGGGGCACGTGTTCCCGGGCATCGACGACGAGGGCGTCGCCTCGATCGTCGCCACCAGCGGGAACCCCGAGTGCCACGTCGTCCTGCGCGGCGGCAGCACGGCCCCGAACTACGGACCCTCCGACGTGGCGAACGCCCTCGAACTGCTGGGGAGGGCGGGACTGCCCCAGCGCCTCTTCATCGACGCCAGCCACGGCAACAGCGGCAAGGACCACGAGCGGCAGCCCCACGTCGCCTCGGACATCGCGCGGCGGATCGCCGGCGGGGAGACCGGCATCGCCGGGATCATGCTGGAGAGCTTCCTGGCCGCCGGCCGGCAGGACCTGGTCCTGGGGCGGACGGACCGCCTCGCGTACGGGCAGAGCGTGACCGACGCCTGCGTGGACTGGGAGCAGACCACCCGGATGGTCGAGGAGCTCGCCGCGGCCGCCGAGACCGGGCGTTCCCTCCGGCGGGCCGGTGCCGAGACCACTCCCCTGCTGGCCGAGGCCGCTCTCCCCGCCTCGATGCCCGCCCTCGCCTGAGCCCCCTGTCCCACGCTATTTCGAGAGGAACGATTCCCATGGAAACGACCAACTCGTCGCTTCCCCTCGCCCGTCCCGCCGGTGACGACCGGATCGGGGAGCCGCACCGGCACCCCATCCCCGTTCCCGAGAAGGCCGTCCCGGACGGTGAGACGTTCGCGGTGGCGGCCCTGGCCGGCCTGCTCCACCGCTACACGGGGGAGACCGAGCTGCTGATCGGACGGCGGGCGCGGCGGGGTCCGGCCGGGACCGTCCGGCTGCGGGTGTCGGGGGACACGACCGCCGCGGACCTGCTGTCCGCGATCGCCGCCACGCGGGCGGAGCCGTTCGCCGGCGAGGCCTGTCACGCCGTCGTCTCCACGGGAGACGTTCCCGCGAACGGCGTCCCCGCGAGTGACGCGCCCCCGAACGGCGTCCCCGCGAACGGTATCTCCGCGAGTGAGGGCTTCACGAGTGGCGGCTTCGCGAGTGACGGCTTCGCGAACGGCGAGGAGCCGGGCCCGCGTGCCGCGCTGACCGTGCTCACCCGGGACGGGGGCGGCCTTGAGCTCGTGATGTCCCGGGCGGAGTTCGACGCGGACGCCGCCGCCCAGTACGCGCTGCACCTGGGGCGGGTCCTCGACGCCCTGGCGGCCGACCCGGCCGTCGCGCTGCGGGACGTCGCCCTGCTCACCGAGGAGGAGTCGCGGCGCATCCTGGTCGACTGGAACCGAACGGAGGAGCCCGTGCCCGGCCTCTTCTTCCACGAGGTCGTCGCGGACATCGCGCGCCGGACGCCCGACGTGGTCGCGGTGGCCTGGCCCGGTGGCCGGCTGACCTTCCGCGAGCTCGACGACCAGGCCAACCAGCTCGCCCACCGGCTGGCCTCGGCGGGGGTCCGCCCCCGCGACCGGGTCGGGGTCTGCTTCCCGCGCGGCGCCGAGAGCCTGATCGCGCAGCTCGCCTGCTTCAAGACGGCGGCGGCGGCGATCCTGCTGGACCCCGAGTTCCCCGACGACCGCGTCCGCTTCATGATCGAGGACGCCTCCGCCGTGGTGGTGCTGACCATGACGGCCCACGAGTCCAAGGTGTCCGGGATCTGCCCGGTGCTCTCGCTCGACGACGCGGACTGGCGCGAGGAGCCCACCACCCCGGTCAGCGAGCGGGTGGAGGCAGAGGACCTCATCCACATCTGCTACACCTCCGGCTCCACGGGGGTGCCCAAGGCCGTCATGGTGCCGCACGGCGCGGCCCGCAACCTCATCTACAGCATGCGCGTGATCTGCGGCATCACCGAGAGGTCCCGCGGGACGTGGCTGGCGGCGCCCGGCTACGGCATGGTGGAGGTCGAGTGCTTCTCGGTCCTGGCCGCGGGCGCCACGGTCCACATCCCCGAGCCGTCGGTCGTGACGTCGCCCGAGTGGCTGCGCGACTGGCTCGTCTCGGAGCGGATCACCCACACCCTGCTCATGAAGGCCATGGCCGAACGGCTGTGGACGCTTCACTGGCCCGCCGAGACCGAGCTGGTCAACATCAGGATCTGCGGCGAGCGCGTGCAGTCGTGGCCCTCCGCCGACCTGCCCTTCCACGTGTTCAACCTGTACGGCTCAGCGGAGGCGACGGTGGTGGCCACGTGCGACATCACCCAGCTCGGCGTGGACCTCGGCGAGGAGGGGCGCGCCCACCGCCTGCCCCCGATCGGCCGGCCCACGCCCAACGTCAAGGCGTACGTGCTCGGCGAGAACCTCGAAGTCCTCCCGCCGGGAGTCGTCGGCGAGATCTTCGTGGCCGGGGAGAGCCTGTCGCGGGGGTATCTGGGACGGCCCGAGGCCACCGCGGAGAAGTGGCTCGCCAACCCGATGGACCGGGTCCGCCACCCGGTGCTGTACCGGACGGGTGACGTGGCGCGCTACTGGACCGACGGGAGCATCGAGATCGTCGGCCGTACCGACAACCAGATCAAGGTGCGCGGCAACCGGGTGCACCTCGGCGAGATCGAGGCCGTCCTGGCCGCCCAGCCGGGCGTCGGCCAGGCGGCGGTCCTGGCCAAGAAGGACGGCCAGGGAGACGTCCAGCTGGTGGCCTACATCGAGCCGGGCCCCGGGCCCGTCCCCGAGGTCCGGGACGTCCGGGCGGCGCTGCAGCAGACGCTTCCCTCGTTCATGGTGCCTGCGGCGTACGTCATCGGCGGTCTCCCGACGACGACGAACGGCAAGATCGACCGGACCGCGCTCCCCGAGCCGCCCCGGTCCCGCCCGGACGTCGGCAGCCCCTACCAGGAGCCGCGCGACGACATCGAGCGGTCCCTGCAGCAGATCTGGGCGAAGACGCTGGAACTCGAGGGCATCGGCATCCTCGACAACTTCTTCGAGCTGGGCGGGGACTCCCTGCGCGCGGCCCGCCTGACCGAGCGGATCCGCGAGGTCTTCGACGCCGACGTCGACATCGACGACCTGTTCGACGAGGCCAGCATCGAGCGGATGGCCCGCACCATCGCGGAGGCGAAAAAGGGCTGACCGCTGATTCGCGCACAAGGAACCCGACGGAAAGGACCGTACGAAGAACCCGATGGAAAGGACCGGACCCGGCGAAGGACCGGGGCCGGTCCTCAATATTTCCCCCCATCCATCCCGGCCGCTTTCCGACACTCGCGCATTCATGCCTGGAACCTTTTCCGGCCGCCGCTCCTTCTTGTTCGCATCATGAGAAGAATGTCTTATCACCGGCCCGTTGTACCGCCCTGAGCTGGGGCCTACCGTAATAGATGAAAAACGAACAATGGCCGTGAATCCGGGGGACAAAACACCGGAGACAGCGGCACGAAGAATCGAATTCCGGAGGTGTCAAGCGTATGCAGGCCGCGATCGTCTGGTGGGATCTGCGGGACTCGGACCAGACCGTCGAATCGCTCCGCGCGTTTCTGCGCGACGAGGCGGTGGACCGGTTCGCCACGATTCCCGGCCTGCGCCTGAAGTTCTGGATCTCCGACCGGAGGAGCGACCGCTGGGGCGCCGTGTTGCTCTGGGAGTCGGCGGAGGCCGCGGCGGTTCCGCTGCCGGCCAGGGCCGCCGAGCTGATCGGATTCCCGCCCGTCCAGCGCTCCGTCTTCGAGGTGGAGGCCACCACCGAGGGCATCTTCGACATCGCCGAACTGGCGGGCCGTGGCCTGGCCCTGGAGGGATGACGAGGACATGGCGAAGATTCTCATCGCCGGTGGTGGCATCGGCGGCCTCGCTGCGGCGCTGAGCGTCGCCGATCGGGGACACCGGGTGACCGTGCTGGAACGCCAGGCCACGTTCGCCGAACTGGGCGCGGGCATCCAGCTGGGGCCGAACGCCTTCCACGCGCTCGACCGCCTCGGGGTCGGCGAGGCCGTGCGCGACCGGGCGGTCTTCATCGACGAGCTGCGCTTCATGGACGGCACGACGGGCGAGCGGGTGGCCAGCATGCCGCTGACCGGCGCCTACCGGGGGCGGTTCGGCAACCCGTACGCGGTGGTCCACCGGGGCGACCTGTACCAGCCGCTGCTCGACGCCTGCCGCGCGTCCGGCGACATCGAGCTGCTCGGCGGCCGGGCGGTCACCCGGTACGAGCAGGGCCCGGCCGGTGTCACCGCCGTCACGGACGCGGGAGAGCGGTTCACCGGCGCCGCCCTCGTCGGGGCCGACGGCATCCGCTCGGCCGTCCGCCGGCAGCTCGTCGGGGACGGCGGGCCCCGGATCTCCGGGCACACCATCTACCGTTCGGTCATCCCCATGGAGAAGGTCCCCGAGGAGCTGCGCTGGAACACCGTCACCCTCTGGGCGGGCCCGAAGTGGCACTTCGTCCACTACCCGATCGGCGGCGGCAGGTTCCTGAACCTGGCCGCCACCCGGGACGACGGCGCCCGCGAGGAGGTGACCGGCGAGCCCGTGGACAGGTCCCATGTGCTGGGCGAGTTCCCCGGCCTGAGCGACACGGCCCGCGACCTGCTGGAGCTGGGCGAGGAGTGGAGGACCTGGGTCCTGTGCGACCGCGACCCTGTCGACCGCTGGACCGACGGGCGGGTCGCCCTGCTCGGCGACGCCGCGCACCCGATGCTGCAGTACGCCGCCCAGGGCGCGTGCATGGCCCTCGAGGACGCGGTGGTGATCGGCAGGCTGCTCGACTGGGACGAGGACGCGATCCCGCAGCGCCTGGAGAAGTACAACGCCGAACGGCGCGAGCGCGCGGCGAGGACCCAGCTGGTGGCCCGCGAGCTGGGGACGCGGCTCTACCACCCGGCGGGCGCCGAGGCTCGGGCGCGCAACGAGATGCTGTCCTCCCTCACCGTGGACGACCTGCACGACAGGGTGGCCTGGCTGCACGGGGCCCGCGACTTCAGCCGCGCTCTCAGCCTCAGCGCGGGAGCGTCCCGATGAGCAGGCTGCGCTGGCTGACCGCCGGGGAATCCCACGGACCCGCCCTGGTGGCGACCCTGGAGGGGCTGCCCGCCGGCGTGCCGGTCACCACCGCGATGCTGGCCGACGCGCTCGCCAGGCGGCGGCTGGGGTACGGCCGGGGCGCGCGGATGAGGTTCGAAAAGGACGAGGTGACCGTCCTCGGCGGCGTACGGCACGGGCTGACCCTGGGCTCACCGGTCGCGATCATGGTGGGCAACACCGAGTGGGCCAGGTGGGAGCAGGTCATGGCGGCCGACCCGGTCGCCCCCGAGGCGCTGGAGGGACTGGCCCGCAACGCCCCCCTGACCCGGCCCCGGCCCGGCCACGCGGACCTGGCGGGCATGCAGAAGTACGGTTTCGCCGAGGCCAGGCCGATCCTGGAGCGGGCCAGCGCGCGGGAGACGGCGGCGCGGGTCGCGCTGGGCGCGGTGGCCCGTTCCTACCTGCGGGAGACGGCCGGGATCGAGCTCGTATCGCACGTCGTGGAACTGGCCTCCGCCAGGGCCCCCGGCGGGATCCTCCCCACCCCCGGGGACGCCGGGAGACTGGACGCCGACCCGGTGCGCTGCCTGGACGCGGACGCGAGCAAGGCGATGGTCGCCGAGATCGAACAGGCCCACCGGGACGGTGACACGCTCGGCGGCGTGGTCGAGGTCCTCGCCTACGGGGTCCCCGTGGGGCTCGGCTCCCACGTGCACTGGGACAGGCGTCTGGACGCGCGGCTGGCGTGCGCCCTGATGGGCATCCAGGCGATCAAGGGTGTCGAGGTCGGGGACGGCTTCGAGCTGGCCCGTACGCCGGGGTCGAGGGCGCACGACGAGATCGTGCCGACGAGCGAGGGCGTCAGGCGGGCCTCGGGGCGTTCGGGCGGGACCGAGGGCGGCCTGAGCACCGGCGAACCGCTGCGGGTGCGGGCGGCGATGAAGCCGATCGCGACCGTGCCCCGGGCCCTGGCCACCGTGGACGTCACCACCGGCGCCCCGGCGCGGGCCCACCACCAGCGGTCGGACGTGTGCGCGGTCCCGGCGGCCGGGATCGTGGCCGAGGCGATGGTCGCGCTCGTCCTGGCGGACGCGGTGGCGGAGAAGTTCGCCGGGGACTCGGTGGCCGAGACCCGCCGCAACGTCCGGGGCTACCTCGACCACCTGCCCGTCGGCTGACGACCGAGGTAGCGCCAGCTGTACCAGGAGTCTCCAGCTCGCGGGATCGAAGCGATGATCTCCCCCGCGACATGCTTCAGGGGTCGGCAAGTGACCCTCGAACAAGGAGTTCCGATGTACAAGCCCTCCTCCCCCCGCTCCCGCCTCCTCGCCTGCGGGCTCGCCACGATGATCGCCGTCGGCACCGTCGCCGCGCCGGTCGCGGCGACGGCCTCCGCCTCGGCGTCGGCCTCGGCGTCCACGGCCGCCGGTTTCGACGACGGCGTGCAGAAGTCACTCGACGGGCTGATCGGCAAGGAGTTCCCCGGCGCGCTGGCCTCGGTGCGCGACATCGACGGGCGCGTCACCGGCTACACCGCGGGCGTCGGCGACCTGGAGACGCGGGAGGAGGTGCCGGTCGACGGCCGGGTGCGCACCGGCAGCAACACCAAGACGTTCGTCGCCACCGTCGTGCTGCAGCTCGTCGGCGAGGGAAAGATCAAGCTGGACGGGCCGGTCGAGAAGTACCTGCCCGGGCTGGTCCGCGGCAAGGCCGGCGACGGCCGTGAGATCACGGTTCGCCAGCTCCTCCAGCACACCAGCGGCCTGCCCAACTACACCCGCTACATGCACCAGGACTTCTTCGAGATCCAGCACCGCTATGTCGAGCCCAGGGACATGATCGACGTGGCGCTGCGGCACAAGGCGTCGTTCAGGCCGGGCAAGGGCTGGGAGTACAGCAACACCGGCTACCTGCTGCTCGGCCTGGTCGTGCAGAAGGTCACCGGCCGGCCGATCGCCGAAGAGGTCACCAGGCGGGTCATCGACCGCGCCGGGTTGCGTGACACCTACTGGCCGGGCGTCGGCGACCAGACCATCAAGGGCCCGCACCCCCGCGGCTACACGGTCAGGAAGCCCAAGGGCGAGTTCGTCGACATCACCACGATGGACCCGTCCTGGGGCGGCGCGGCCGGCCAGCTCATCGGCACCCCGAACGACCTCAACACCTTCTTCCTCGCCCTCCTGGACGGCAAGCTGCTCAAGCCCGCGCAGCTGGCGGAGATGAAGAAGACGGTCAAGGCCCCCGGGTTCCCCGAGGGATGGCGGTACGGGCTCGGCGTGGTCAAGATGAAGCTGAGCTGCGGCGACACCGCGTGGGGCCACGGCGGCGACATCGACGGCTACGAGACTCGCGACGCCGCCACCACCGACGGCCGGGCGGCGGCGGTCGCGGTGACCGCCCTGCCCAGCACCGAGGCCGGGGCCCTGAAAGTCATCAAGGTCGTCGACGACGCCCTCTGCGCCGCCAAGTAGCGCCCTCCCCGGCTGCCCGGAGCCGCTGTCGCCCCTGCGCCGCCCCGGCGGCACGCGGGGGTGCCGGCGTTTCGGAAAGCCGCCCGGTCACCCGGGTACGGACACCGGCCGGATGGTTCCGTACGAGCGCACCCGGGCCAGGAAACGACTGTGGGCATCCCCGCCGGTGGCGAGAATGCCCATGTCATCGACCTAAATCAGGGTGCGCCGCCAGGGACTCGAACCCCGGACCCGCTGATTAAGAGTCAGCTGCTCTAACCAACTGAGCTAGCGGCGCTTGAAGCCCTTGAAGAATAGCGCACATCGGGCGGCGCTTCGAAATCGGCGACCGCCGCCGGCCGAAGGCGATCGCGAGCCGGAGACGATCACCGGCTAAGCTAGAACAACATTCGGTCCTGTACTGGGAGCACACATGTGGTTCGCCTCACCGAGCGACGCCGGCGAGCGGCTCGACGCCGTCGACTACCTCCCCGACGACTCCATCTCGACCTCGGTCTTCCTGGCGGGAGCGCTCGGCAAACCACTGCTCGCTGAGGGGCCCGCGGGGGTGGGCAAGACCCAGCTCGCCAAGGCCGTGGCGGCGACGACCGGGGCCCGGCTGGTCAGGTTGCAGTGCTACGAGGGGCTGGACGAGGCCAGGGCGCTGTACGAGTGGAACTACAAGAAGCAGCTGCTGCGCATCCAGGCCGGGCAGGGCGAGGACTGGGACGCCACGCACGACGACATCTTCACCGAGGAGTTCCTGCTGGAGCGGCCGCTGCTCGCGGCGATCCGGTCGGAGACGCCGACGGTCCTGCTGATCGACGAGATCGACAAGGCCGACGTCGAGGTGGAGGGGCTGCTGCTGGAGATCCTGTCCGACTACCAGGTCACGATCCCCGAGCTCGGCACGATCGCCGCCGTACGGAAGCCGTACGTGGTGCTGACCTCCAACGCGACCCGCGAGCTCTCCGAGGCGCTGAAGCGGCGCTGCCTCTACCTGCATCTGGAGTATCCGACGCCGGAGCGCGAGCGCGACATCGTGCTGGCCCAGGTGCCCGCGATCGAGGCGAGCCTGGCCGAGCAGCTCGCCCGCACGGTCGCCACCCTGCGCGCCCTGGAGCTGAAGAAGTCGCCCTCGATCGCCGAGACGATCGACTGGGCCAACACCCTGATCGCGCTGGGCAGGACCGAGCTCGACGAGGCGGCGATCGGAGCCACCCTCGGCGTCGTCCTCAAGCACGCCTCCGACCAGACGCGGGCCCGCAAGGAACTCGCGCTGTGACCGGCCCCCTGGTCGACAGCGTGGAGAGCCCCGCGACCGGCACCGCCCGCACGGCCCCGGGAACCGGGAGGGCCGCGACCGGCGTCCCGAACGGCCCGGCACGCGGGGTTCCGGGCGATCCGGTCCACGCGACGGGAGGCCGGAGGTGAGCCTGCTCGACCGGCACGTGGGGTTCGTGCACGCGCTGCGCGAGGCCGGGCTGCCGGTGTCTCCGGCCGAGGGCCTGGACGCGGCCAGGGCGCTGGCGGTGATCGACCTGGCCGAGCGGGAGTCGCTGCGGGCCGCGTACGCCGCGACGCTGGTCAAGCGGCCCTCGCACCGGCCGGGCTTCGACACGCTGTTCGACCTGTGGTTCCCCGCCTCGACGACCGGCCTGCGGGCGCCGCGCGCGGCCGAGCCGGACCTGCCGGGCCTGCCGGACCTGGAGACCGCCGAGGTCTCCGAGCTGCGCGGCCGGCTGGCCGGGCTGCTGCTGGGCGCCGAGGGGATGAACGAGTTCGCGCGGGCGATGGTGGAGCGCTTCGGCCGCCGGCCCGCGGGCCCCGGCAGGCAGAACTGGTTCTCCTACCCGGTGATGCGGGAGCTCTCTCCCGAGACGCTCATGGCGCGGCTGCTCGCCGAGGTCCTCGCGGGCCGGGAGCGCGGCGGGCTGGCGGAGAGGGTCGCCCGGCAGCGGATCGGCGAGAACACCAGGCGCTTCGAGGACGCCGTCTCCGCCGACGTGCGCCGCCGGATCGCCGAGGACTCCGGGATCGAGCGGATCGCCCGCTCCGCGGTACGCCCGCCGCTCGAACAGCTCGACTTCCTGCGGATCACCAAGGCCGACCTGGCCAGGCTCCGCCGGGAGGTCCACCCGCTCGCCCGCCGCCTCGCCGCCCGGCTGACCGTCAAGCACCGGCTCGGCCACCGTGGCCGCCTCGACTTCCGCAGGACCGTACGGGCCTCGCTGTCCAGCGGCGGGGTGCCGCTCACCACCTTCAACAGGCCGCGCCGCCCGCACAAGCCCGAGCTGGTCGTCCTGTGCGACACCAGCGACTCGGTCGCCTCCTTCGCGCATTTCACCCTGCTGCTGACGTACGCGCTGCGCGAGCAGTTCACCAAGGTCCGCGCGTTCGGGTTCGTGGACACCGTGGACGAGATCACCCGGTTCTTCGTACCGGGCGCCGACGTGGTGGAGGCGATGACCCGGCTGGCGAAGGAGGCCGACATGGTGCGGTTCGGCCGGACCGACTACGGCCACGCGCTGGAGCGGTTCGCCGAACGGTACGGCGACGCCATCGGGCCGAAGACGTCCCTGCTCATCCTGGGCGACGCCCGGTCCAACTACCAGCCGCCCGCGCTGGAGACGCTGAGGCGACTGGCCGGGGATGCCCGGCACGCCTACTGGCTCAACCCGGAGCCGACCGCCCAGTGGGACAGCGGCGACTCGCTGGCGACGGCGTACGGCGGGATCGTGCCGATGTACGAGTGCCGGAACGCCGCGCAGCTGGCGGCCTTCATCGAGGCACTCGTCTGAGAGAACGCGGCGGGCGCGGTCAGCTCATGCGGCGCAGCACCCGGGCGGCGGTCCTGGCGAGGACCTCGACCTGGGCGTCGTCGAAGTCGGCCCGTGGCCCCTTCTGGATCCAGCGCGCGACCAGGCGGGGCTTGAGAAGGGTGATCCCCTCCGCGGTGACCGACCGCCTGATCTCCCCGCCGTGCACGGCGATCAGGGGCTCGATGGTGACGGGGATGCCCGATTCGCGGGAGAGGATCTCGGCCAGCGACTCGGAGACCTCGACGAGTGCCTTGGCCACCTTCGTGCCGTACTTCTCACCCAGGAACAACCGGTCGCCGTACCGGGCGATCTCGGTGTCGGGGTCCCACGCCTCGTTGTCCACCACCCAGACGCCACCGGGGCCGATGACGAGGTGGTCGACCGAGGCCTTGCCCGGGACGGCCCGGCCTTCGAGGATGTGGTAGCCGTCCTTGCGCAGCTTGCGGCGGAGCAGCTTGCCGGTGATGACCTCACCCCGGCGCCTGCCGCGCCAGACGGCGGTGGCGTCGTACTCCCGCCAGGTCAGGAACGCGTCCCCTGCGGCGACGAGCAGGCCGCACAGCAGCCCGAGGATCGGCGGGGACAGGTCGAACCGGTAGGCGAGCGCGACGCCCACCGCCAGGCCGGCCACCGCCTTGACCGCGCGCATCTTCCTGCGCTGGGTGGCTTCCTTGATCCAGAACTGCTCGTACATGACCTGCGGCGACAGGCCGTGGACCTGGTCGACTGGCGTCACGTAGATAGATCCGCCCGGCATAGCGAACCCCCATGGCTAGAACGGTCGGGAAGGATGGGAGGGGGGATCTGCCACGCTGAAGATCCTTAGACTATGAAATACCCGATCGGGGGCTCCAGCTATCCCTGGATCGCGAAGGTGACGCAAGTAACACACATTCGCCAGCCATCAGCGGCGCAACCGACCAGTCGGTATGCTTTCCCTCACCACACCATGGGGGACGCATGACTCAGGACCAGGAGCCGGTACGGCAACGCCTGCTCAGCGAGGCCACACGTCTGTTCGCCGAGCGAGGCTTCGAGAGTACGTCAGTGCAGGAGGTCGTCTCGGCGGCCGGCGTCACCAAGGGCGCCATGTACCACTACTTCGACTCCAAGGACGACCTGCTCCACGAGATCTACGGGCGCGTGCTGCGCCTGCAGATGGAGCGGCTGACCCACTTCGCCGACGGCCCGGGGCCGGTGGCCTCACGCCTGCACTCCGCCGCCGCGGACGTCGTGACGACCACGGTGGAGAACCTGGACGACTCCAAGATCTTCTTCCGCTCGATGCACCTGCTCGCGCCCGACACCCGCAAGGTCGTCCGCGCCGAGCGGCGCAACTATCACGAGCGCTTCCGCGACCTGGTGACCGAGGGGCAGCGCGAGGGCACCTTCAGGAGCGACGTCCCCGCGGACATCGTCGTCGACTTCTTCTTCGGCTCCGTCCACCACCTGGGCACCTGGTACAGCGCGGAGGGCGCGCTCTCCGGTCCCGAGCTGGGGGCGCACTTCGCCGACCTGCTGCTCACCTCGCTGCGACCGGACCGGCCGGCACTCCCCGCGTGACCCTCCGCCCGAGCGGGGCGACGAACTCCACGACGCCCCCCGGCACGGAGCCGGGGGTCATCGTGCCGGCACACGGTCAGGCCGGACCGGGCAGGTCCGCGAGGGCCGCCACGGCCTCCCGGTGGGCGCCGGGGGTGCCGAACGCGATCTCGGTGGCCTTGGCGCGCTTGAGATAGAGGTGCACCGGGTGCTCCCAGGTCATCCCGATCCCCCCGTGGAGCTGGACGCTCTCCTCGGCGACGTGCACCGCCACCTCCGAACACCACGACGCGGCCACCGCCGCCGCCAGCTCGCGGTCCCGGATCGCCTCCTCGGAGGGCACGCCGGAGTCCGCGGCCAGCAGGTCGGCCGCGTTCCTCGCGGCGGCGCGGGCCCGCACCACGTCCAGCCAGAGGTCGGCCATCCGGTGCTTGATCGCCTGGAAGGAACCGACCGGCCGGGCGAACTGGTGGCGCTCCTTGATGTAGGAGAGCGTCGTGGTCAGGCACCACTCGGCGACCCCGAGCTGCTCGGAGGCGAGCAGGCCGGCACCGAAGTTCAGCACCTCCCGCACGTCGAGCCTGCCGATCGCCTCACCGGCGGGGGTGTCGGAGAACGTGACGGTGGCGACCGGCCGCGTCAGGTCGAGCGACGGCACCACGTCGATCCGGACGTTCGCCGCCTCCACCTGGAAGAGCGCCGTCCCGACGGGCACCAGCAGCACGTCCGCCACGTCCGCGCCCGCCACCGCCCTGATCTCCCCGTTCAGGACCCCGTCCGTGACGGTGACGGTCTCCGGCAGCGGCCGGTACGGCGAGGCCGACAGCGGCACCGCGAGCGCCGCCGTCGTCTCCCCCGAGGCGAGTTCCTGGATCAGGTCCTCCTCGCCGACCCGCAGCAGGGCCTTGGTGGCGAGCACCGAGCTGGTGAGGAACGGCAGCGGCGCCACCGCCCGCCCCAGCTCCTCCAGCACCACCGCGACCTCCCGCGCCGACGCCCCCGCCCCGCCGTAATTCTCCGGCACGAGCAGGCCCGCCACCCCGATGTCCCGGGACAGCGTCTTCCACAGGTCCATGTCGTACGGCGCGTCGGACTCGGCGCGCTTCAACACGGCGTCGGCCCCGCAGCGGTCCGCGAGAAGATCCCGCACGGAGGCGCGCAGTTCCTCTTCTACCTCGGTGTACAGGAGGGTCATCGCGGAAGGTCCTTCCAGGGCACGTCCTTGTCGACGCGGGGTTCCGAGGGGAGGCCGAGCACGCGCTCGGCGATGATGTTGCGCAGGATCTCCGAGGTGCCGCCCTCGATGGAGTTGCCCTTGGCGCGGAGGTAGCGGTATCCGGGGCCCCGGCCGAAGAAGTCGACGCCGTCGGAGCGGCGGAAGGTCCAGTCGTCGTAGAGCAGGCCCTCCTCCCCGCGCAGTTCCACGTCCAGCCCCGACAGGGCCTGGTTGAGGTCGGCGAAGGCGAGCTTCATGCCGGAGCCCTCGGGTCCGGGCTGCCCGGCGGAGAGCTGCTCGCGCAGGCGCGTACCGGCCAGGCGGGTCACCTCCGCCTCCACCCACAGGCGCAGCAGGCGCTGGTGCAGGTCGTGGGTGCGAAGCTCGGGCCGGGAGCGCCAGGTGTCGGAGACCAGGCCGACCACGCCGCCGCCCCGCCGGACCGGCGCGCCGCCGATGGCGACCCGCTCGTTCATGAGCGTGGTCTGCGCGACCCGCCAGCCGTCGCCGACCTCTCCCAGCCGCAGGTCGTCACCGAGCCGTACGCCGGTGAGGAAGACCTCGTTGAACTCGGCCTCGCCGGTGATCTGCCGCAGCGGCCTGACCTCGACCCCGGGGGCGTGCATGTCGCACACGAAGTAGGTGAGCCCCCGGTGCTTGGGCACGTCCACGTCGGTCCTGGCGACCAGGATCGCCCAGCGGGAGTGGTGGGCGCCGGAGGTCCACACCTTCTGCCCGTCCACCACCCACTCGTCGCCGTCCCTGACCGCGCGGGTGCCGAGCGTGGCCAGGTCGGAACCGGCGCCGGGCTCGCTGAAGAGCTGGCACCAGACCTCCTCGCCCGTCCACAGCGGGCGCAGGAACCGCTTGCGCTGCTCGTCGGTGCCGAACGTCAGGATCGTGGGCGCCGCCATCCCCAGCCCGATCGTCTGCAGCCCGGGATTGATCTGCGGCGTCCCCTCCAGCTCGCGCTCCACGACGCTCTGCAGCTCGCGCGCCGCTCCGAGCCCGCCGAGCCCCTCGGGGAAGTGCACCCAGGCCAGCCCGGCGTCGAACCTGGCCCGCAGGAACTCCAGCCGGTCCCCGGCGGGGTCGTGCCCGGCCAGGAACGCGGCAGCGCGCTCCCTGACCGCCTTCTCGTCCAGCGCCACGAACGCTCCCTTCGTCGATCTCCATCGATCCTCGTCGACCTGTGTCGACCTTCGCCGGCCTCCGCCGAGCCTCGTCGGCCGTCAGCCGACCGTCATCGGTTCGCGCGCCCCGCGCCTCCGGGGCGCCCCGGCCCCCTCGCCACCCCGGGTGTACGGGATGACGGGAGCGACGCCGGGTCACATGTGTTTTTTGAGCTCCCGGTAGGCCAGGGAGCGCTTGTGGACCTCGTCGGGCCCGTCGGCGAGCCGCAGCGAGCGGGCGCCGGCCCAGAGGCCGGCCAGCGGGAAGTCCTGGCTGACGCCTCCGGCGCCGTGGGACTGGATCGCCTTGTCCAGGATCCACTCCACGTCGCGCGGAGTGGCGATCTTGATGGCCTGGATCTCGGCGTGGGCGCCCCGGTTGCCCACGGTGTCCATCAGCCAGGCGGTCTTCAGCACGAGCAGGCGGAGTTGCTCGATCTTCACCCGCGACTCGGCGATCCAGTCCTGGACGACACCCTGCTGGGCGATCGGCTTGCCGAACGCGTTCCGCGACAGGGTCCGGACGCACATCATCTCGACGGCCCGCTCGGCCATCCCGATCAGCCGCATGCAGTGGTGGATACGGCCGGGCCCGAGGCGGGCCTGGGCGATCGCGAAGCCGCCGCCCTCCTCGCCGATCAGGTTGTCGACCGGCACCCTGGCGTCCTCGAACACGATCTCGGCGTGCCCGCCGTGGTCGGAGTCGGAGTAGCCGAAGACGTGCATGCCCCGCTTGACGTGCATGCCGGGCGTGTCGCGCGGCATCAGGATCATCGACTGCTGCCGGTGCGAGGACGCCTCGGGGTCGGTCTTGCCCATCACGATGAAGATCTTGCAGTTGGGGTTCATCGCGCCGGAGGCGAACCACTTACGGCCGTTGACGACGTACTCGGAGCCGTCCCTGACGATCGACAGCGCGATGTTCGTGGCGTCGGAGGACGCGGTGTCGGGCTCGGTCATCGCGAACGCCGACCGGATCTCGCCACGCAGCAGCGGTTCCAGCCACTCCTTGCGCTGCCACTCGCTGCCGAACATGGAGAGGACCTCCATGTTGCCGGTGTCGGGGGCGGCGCAGTTGGTCGCGGTCGGGGCGATCCTCGGCGAGCGGCCCATGATCTCGGCCAGCGGCGCGTACCGCAGGTTGGTCAGGCCCGCGCCGTGCTCGCCCGGCAGGAAGAGGTTCCACAGGCTTCGCCTGCGCGCCTCCTGCTTGAGATCCTCCATCAGCGGCGGAGTGGCCCACCCGCTCTCGGCGGCCTGGGCCTCGAAGGCCTCCTCCACCGGATACACGCACTCGTCCATGAAGCCGAGCAGTCGTCCCCGCAGTTCCTCGGTCTCGGCGTCGAACGCGAAATCCATGGCCCCTCCTCACGGTCTCCCGTGAGGGTACCGACCGGACGGTATGTCTGTCGACAGGCCCTCTATGCTCGACCCCATGGACCCCGCCTTCTTCGCCACCCCCGAGGAGTTCCGCGCCTGGCTGGAGGCGCACCACGAGACCGAGAAGGAACTGCTGGTGGGCTTCTTCAAGAAGGGCACCGGCCGCCCGAGCATGACCTGGCCCGAGTCCGTCGAGCAGGCCCTGTGCTTCGGCTGGATCGACGGCGTCCGCAGGACCGTCGACGCCGAGAGCTACAGCATCCGCTTCACGCCGCGCAAGGCGCGCAGCACGTGGAGCGCGGTCAACATCGCCAAGGTCGCCGAGCTGACCGAGCGCGGCCTGATGCGTCCCGCGGGCCTGCTCGCCTTCGCGCAGCGGACCGAGGACAACTCGGTGATCTACTCCCACGAGCGGGCCGAGGAAGCCGCGCTGGACGAGGAGCAGGCGCGCCGCTTCCGGGCGGAGGCGGCGGCGTGGGAGTGGTTCCAGAGCCAGCCGCCCGGTTATCGCAGGACCGCGCTGCACTGGGTGACCACCGCGAAGCGGCCCGAGACGAGGGAGAAGCGTCTCATCCGGCTGATCGAGGACTCCGCGTCGGGACGCAGGCTCACGCAGTTCGAGCGCCGAGTGGTTCCCGGGAACACTCCCTGATTGGACCTTCGAGCAGGTCCGCCGCAGGTTCTAGGGTCGTCTCCATGACCGCGAAGATGCCCGTTCCCGTCGTCCTCGAAGGCGAGACCGTACGGCTGGAGCCGCTGACCGGCGGCCACCTCCCCGACCTGTTCCTGGCCGGTGGCGGCGACGACGAGGTGTGGCGCTGGATGCCCGCCCCGACCCCGCGCACCGAGGCCGAGCTGGCGGAGATCGCGGTACGGCTGATCGAGACGCCGGACCACGTGCCGTTCGCGGTGATCCTGAGGGAGACCGGCCGCGCGGTCGGCTGGACCACCTACATCGACACCCCCGGGTACGCCGACAGCATCGAGATCGGCTGGACCTGGTACGGCAGGTCCGTGTGGCGCTCCGCGGTGAACACCGAGTGCAAGGTCCTGCTGATCGACCACGCCTTCGACGAGCTGGGCGTGAACCGGGTCCAGCTCAAGACCGACAACCTGAACGTCCGCTCGCAGGACGCGATCAGGCGCCTCGGCGGCGTCGCCGAGGGCACCCTGCGCCGCCAGCGCCGCCGTGCCGACGGCACCTGGCGCGACACGGCCTATTTCAGCATCCTCGACGACGAGTGGCCGGCCCACCGCGCCCGCCTCACCGGCCTGCCCCGCCTGCCCCGCAGTTCGTGACCTACGGACCCTCACGGCCGAGCCTGCCCCGCAGTTCGTGACCTACGGACCCTCACGGCCGAGCATGCCGCGCAGGAGTTCCCTGACCCCCAGCCGGAGGTCCTCCAGGGTCGGTTCCGCTCCGGCGCCGATGACGGCGTCGAAGATCACTCCCTCGCTGAAGGCGATGATCTGGCGCCCGTGCCTTACCGGGTCGGACGACCCCGCGGCGGAGAGGATCGCGACCGCGGGGGCGCGGAAGCGCTCACCCGCCCTGTCGTAGATCCTGCGCAGCTCGGGGCGGCGGGTGGCCTCGAGGGCCAGCTCGTAGCGGGCGACCGTCCGGCGGCGGCCGACGGTCAGCTGTGTCCAGAGCGCCTGGGCCGTCATCTCGGCGAGGGCTTCGACCACGTCCGGCGCCGGAGACTCGAGGATCGGCGCGAACGCGGCCGACTCCAGCTGGGTGAGCCGCGCGAGGGCCAGCTCCAGGAGCGCGGACCGGGTGCGGGCCAGGTTGGAGGTCGACCCCGGTGGCAGACCCGCCGCCTCGTCCACGGCTCGATGGGTCAGGCCGCGCATTCCCCGATCCGCCAGCAGGGCGATGGCGGTGTCGGCGACGAGCTCCGCGCGTTGGGACTTCACCCTTCGATACTACATTTGTAGTTCAACTACAGGCGTAGTAATATCCACTACATCCGTAGTAAAGGAGAAGGTCATGGCACGTGCGGTGGTCATCGGAGCGGGCATCGGCGGGTTGACGGCGGCGGTGGCGCTCCAGCGGCGGGGCTGGGACGTGACGGTGTTCGAGCGGGCGGCGTCCTTGGAGCCGGTCGGCTCGGGGCTGGCCGTCGCCGCCAACGCGCTCAAGGCGCTCGACACGATCGGGGCCGGTGACGAGATCCGCAAGCTGTCGGCCGTCCAGGGCGCCGGCGGCGTCCGGCGCTCCGACGGCAGGTGGCTGATGAGGACCAGCGTGGAGGCCGCCTCGGCGCGCAACGGCGGCGACTCCGTGGTGCTGCTGCGCCGCGCGGACCTGGTCGACGTGCTCTCCTCCCACCTCGAACCCGGCACGCTCCGGCTGAACACCGAGGTCTCGGAGGTCGACCCGGAGAGCGGTCTGGTGACCCTCCCCGACGGGCCGGCGGAGGCGGACCTGGTGGTGGCGGCCGACGGCATCCACTCTCCCGTCAGGTCGGCGCTGTTCCCCGGCCACCCCGCCCCCCGCTACGCGGGCGTCACCAGCTGGCGGGTGCTCATCCCCGCCGAGGGCGTCCCCGGTCAGGCGTACGAGAGCTGGGGGCGGGGCAAGGTCTTCGGCGTCATGCCACTGGCCGGGGGCACCTCCTACTGCTACGCCACCGACACCGTCCCGGCGGGCGGCGGTGTCGGTGGCGGTGGCGGTGACCAGCTGGCCGAGCTGCGCCGGCTGTTCGGAGACTGGCACTCCCCGATCCCGGAGCTGCTCGCAGCGGCCTCGCCGGAGAAGGTCCTGAGGAACGACGTCCACTACCTCGCCACCCCGCTGCCCGCCATGCACCGGGGCAGGGTCGCCCTGCTGGGCGACGCCGCGCACGCCATGACCCCCAACATGGGTCAGGGCGCCTGCCAGGCGATCGAGGACGCGGTGGTGCTGGCCCACGTGGTCGGCGATGGCGGGAGGTTCACCGGCGGCACCGGCGCGGACGGCGGAAGCGCCGTGTCACCGGCCGGAAGCGGCGGACCGGCCGACGGGAACGGCGGGAACGGCGGGAACGACGTGCTGGCCGGCTACACCGCCGCGCGGCTGGAGCGTACGTCCAGGATCGTGGCCCGGTCCGCGGCGATCTGCCGTGTCACCCGGATGCGCGGCCCGCTGGCCGTACGGCTGCGCGACACGATGATGGCGCTCAGCTGGCGGCTCGCCCCGTCGAGCGTGAACGGCGCGATGGACGAGGTGTTCGGCTGGACACCGCCCTCCGCCTGACCCCGCCTGATCCGGCTGACCCCGCATCGTTTCGCGACTACCGCGCGACGCCCGCCTTCTCGCGCACCGTGGCGGGAACCCCCTGGTCGGGGGAGAGCCGCCCCAAGGTGATCGTCCCCCAGACGAGCAGCGCGGCGGCGCCGAGAGCGGGGATCACGTTCAGCCAGCCGCTGGGCACCGCCTCGTCGAGCAGGAGCGCGCCCGCGAGGATCGAGGTGATCGGGTCGACGATCTGGACCGCGGCGTAGGAGATACCGAAGTAACCCACCTCGTAGGTCTTCTGCAGCAACACGACCGCGCAGACGAGCAGCACGGGGATGGCCACCGTGAACCAGTTGAGCAGCGTGCTCAGGTCCCCGTCGAAGTTGCCGCCCACCACCCGGACGAAGGTGGAGACGCTGGCCGTCACCGCCCCCGCGCCGACCGACAACGCGAGCGCGTGGGCCGAGCCGGTCATCTTCCTGGCCAGCAGATGGGTCACCAGCACGACCAGCCCGACGCAGCCGAGGAAGCCCAGCGCCTCCTGGTTCGTCATGTGGGGTTTCACGGGGTGCGCGGGGACCAGCAGCAACAGCCCGAGCAGCCCGACGGCCACCGCGGCCGACCCGACGATCTCCGCCCGGTGCGGGCGCCTGCCGTGCAGCATCGCCGCCAGCGGCACCGCGAACACCAGTGTCGCCACGCTGATCGGCTGCACCGCGATCAGCGGCGCGAAGCTGAGGGCGACGGCGTGCAGGGACGCCCCGGTGAAACCGATGACGCCGCCGATCCACCAGCGGGGCCGCTTCATCAGCTTCAGCGACGCGCCCTCGGAGACCGCCTCGAACTGCTGGAGCGCGGCTCCCAGGGCGTATCCCAGCGCGCCGACCAGGGCGATCGATATCCCGACCCAGGTCATCGCCACCTCACATAACGGACGGGGCATCCGGAAAGAAGCGATTCACGGGTCATCCCGCAAGCTTAAGGCGCACGGCGAACGGGTAGGGCCCTTCTTCTGCCTGTACGAGATGCGGCGAGGCGTCGTCCGGCCGGTGCCGACGAGATCGACGCTCCCTCCGGCGGGAAACACCCTCACGAACCGGCATTCCGGACATGACCGGCATCCTGGCCATCGGTCCGGATCCGATCGGCACCCCGACCGCCGTCACCGGTCCGGGCGGCGGCGGGCTCGCCGGGCCGGGAGTCCGCACGGCCCTCGGAGTCCTCGGAATCCTCGGAGTCCTCGGGGTCCTCGGGGTCCTCGGGGTCCTCGGGGTCCTCAAGGATCTCGGAGTCCTCAAGGACGAGATGCGCGGTGCCGAGGCCGTCATCGCCGGGCCGGGAGTCGTCGGGGTTCTCGCGTTTCTCCTGGTTCTCGCTGGCCTCCCGGACCAGATGCGCCGTGCCGGAGCCGTCGTCGCGGGCGGCCTCCCGCCAACCGGCGGGCCAGGATCGCCGGCCGGCGGGAGCCTCCCGTACCGTCGCCTCCCAGAAGGCGGGCGCGGTCGTGAAGACGGTCTCGCCGAAGGACGTCCCTCCCGCGAAAGTGGCCTGGCGGAAGACCGCCTCGTCCTCGAACACGGCGTCGCCGAAGAGCACGGTCCCCTCGAAGGTGGTCCCGCGGAAGAGAGCCCTGTCCCTGAAGACGGCCCGGTTGAAGAACGCCTCCCGCTCGAACGTGACCCCCCTGAAATCCGCCCGGAGGGCGAACACCGCCTGCCGGAACACGCTCTCGTCCTTGAACACCGCGCCCTCGAAGCCCGCCTTGTAGTTGGCCTCCCCCCAGGCCGCCCTGCCGCTGAAGACCGCTCCCCCGAACACCGCCACGCCCCCGAAGACGGCCCTGTCGAAGCGGGCGAACCCCTCGAACCTGGCTCCGCCGAACCCGGCCCGGCGCATCCGGCAGTCGACGAACCCCAGCTTCACGAGCCACGCGCCCGTGAGGTCGACGTCGATGTCCGGCCAGAACGTGGCGGGCCTGACCGGCTCGGACGCGCTCCAGCGCAGGTGGTTCCTGAGGATCACCTGGGCCGTGGCGCGCACCTGGAGTTCCTGCGGGTCGATGGTCTCCTCCCGGTCGGCGGGCTCCGCCTCCCCCGGCGCGGCCGGGGGAGGCGGCATCCGGAGATAGGCGCAGATCACGTCGACGACCGTCTGGCGGTGTTCGGGATTGTCCTGCGCGACGCGTTCCAGGGCGTACAGGCCGGCCAGGCGCACGGCGGCCTTGTCGTGCCCGAGTTGGTCGGCCGCCTTGGTGTAGAGCTCGGTCACGCGCCGCTCGCCGGCGTCGTACTCCTGGTAGGCCTGCGTACGCTCCCCGAGCCACTGGCGGCGCACGCCCAGGAGGAGCGCCACCAGTCCCACGGCCCCGGCGCCCACGGTCAGGCCGGTCTTCACCGCGTCCAGGCGCATCTCGACGCGCTTGGACGCGTCCGGCGCCGTGTCCGCGAGGAACAGCAGGACGGCCGTGGCGCTCCACATGGACACGACGATGAGCACGACGCCGGCGAGGACCCACCACCAGGACAGGACGCGCAGTGCCGCGCGGTCGTCCCGCCGGGGACGCGCCAGGGTCAGCCCGGCGCCCACCCCCGCGAGCACCGCGGCCACCAGGGCGAGCAGGCCGGGCAGGGGCACGTAGGCCGCCAGGTCCGGTGCCCCGGCCCGGCTCGCCACCAGCGCGACCGTCGCCACCGCCCCCGCCGCGACGAGTGAGATCACGCCGACCGTCCCGCGCCGGGGATGCCGCCTCATCAATCCTCCTCGGGGTGGGGACCTCCGCCTTCGGACGAGCCTCAGACGAGGGAGAACGGGCTCTCCGTCCCCTCCGGGGAGGGGAGAGTCCTGAAGGCAACTCCAGCGCATCCCTCCCGGATCGTCCAGTCGTCCGGAGGAACGCCCTGCCCCCGCCCCCTGGCTCCGGGCGTGCTCCGGGCGGGCTCCGGGCGGGGTCACCCTGCCCGGGACCCGCACGGCTGGTGATCACCCCGGGCCTGGACGCGAACGGTGCCCGGGTCCGGGGTGTCCACACGGCCGGCGGTCTCCCCGTGCCCGGCGGAGCCCGGACGGCCACCCGGCCCGAAGGTGCCCGCACGGCCGGTGGTCACCGGCCGGTGGTCACCGGCCGCTGGTCACTGGCCGCTGGTCACTGGCCGCTGGGCGGGCAGACGCAGAACAGGTGCCCCTCGGGGTCGGCGAGCACGACCCACTTTCCCTCGCCGGGCTGGAAGTCGGGCCGGGTGGCTCCGAGCTCCAGGTAGTCCCGGATGGCCCCTTCCAGGTCGGGCACGCGGACGTCCAGGTGGAACTGCTTGTCGGGCCCCGGCCACGCGGCCGGCTTGCGGTCGAGGTTCTGCTGGAAGTAGATGCTCATCGTGCCGTCGCCGATACCGGCGTAGGTGTCCTCCGCGTACTGGATCTCGTAACCGAGGACGGCCGCGTAGAACTCGGCCAGCCGCTTGGGCTCGGCGCAGTCGATGTTCACGGCGAGAAGCTGTGCTGTCGTGGTCATGGAGCGATCGTCGCGCCCATACCTGTCAGCTGCTGTCACGTTTGCCGGAACAGTTCGCGGGGCCAGCCCGGGTACCGGGACAGGCACAAGCACCGGCTCGGGCACAAGCACCGGCACGAGCACGGGCGCGGGCACGGGCACGGGGCGTCGGCGCGGTTCCCGGCACGGGCGCCGGAGCGCGGGCCGGAACGGCTGGCGGTCGGGATAAGTGGTGGCCGCCGTGAGGAGAGCCTGGCTAGGGTGACTCCGTGTTCCTGATCGTTGCCCCGCCGACCGCCCCCTAGCGGGCGGCCCTCTCTCCTGACGACCGGACCCGAGCGGTCCGGTGGGTGCTTGCCGTCCGCATACGTGCGACCTGACGACGACCACCTCATCTGGAGAGATCTCCATGACGCATGTCTCCGTACGGCGGGGCCTGCTGTACGTGTCCATCGCGGCGACCGCCTGGGGCACCGGCGGCGCCGCCGGCGCGCTGCTCCACCAGACGGGCGGGCTCGGCCCCGTCGCCGTCTCCTTCTGGCGGTTCGCCGCCGGAGCCGCCGTGCTCCTGCTGGCCAGGCTCCTGTTCGGCCTCGGCGGGCCCCGGCCCGCCGGACCACTCACCACCGTCCGGCGGGCCCGCCTCGCCCGGCGGGGCTCGGTGCTCGGGCGGGTTTTGGTCACCGGCGTGGCGATGGCCGTCTACCAGACGGCCTACTTCGCGGCGATCGCCGAATCGGGCCTGGCCGTGGCCACCGTGGTCACGATAGGCGCCACCCCCGTCCTGGTGGCCGCGGGCGGGCGGCTGCTGCTGGGCGAGCGCCTGGGCGCCACCGGGCTGGGCGCGGTCACGATCGCCCTGACCGGCCTGGCCGTGCTGACGCTCGGCGACGGGTGGGCGGCCTTCTCGGCGGCCGGTGTCGGCTGGGCCCTGCTGTCGGCGGCCGGGTACGCGGGTGTGACCCTGCTCAACCGGGCCTCCACCGACGAGCCGTACGCCACCGCGACGGGCGGCTTCGTCGTCGGCGGGCTCTGCCTGCTCCCCGTCGCGTCGGCCCAGGGCCTGCTGCCCTCCGGTGACCCGCTCGTCTCCTGGGCGGTCGTCGCCTACCTCGGTACGGTGCCGACGGCCCTGGCCTACGGGCTCTTCTTCACCGGCCTCGCCGCGGTACGCGCCACGACGGCCGCCGTGATCTCCCTGGTGGAGCCGGTCGGCGCGGCGATCCTGGGGATCCTGCTGCTCGGCGAGCGGCTCACCCCGGCGACGGCGTGCGGGAGCGTCCTGCTGCTCGGCGCGGTCGCCCTGCTCGCCCTGAAGGAGAGAGGACAGGCGCCCGTCCCGGTGTGATCGGGGGGCGGGCCCCGTACGGGAAACCGTACGGGGCCCGCGCGGGGCGTCAGCCGAACAGGTCGGGTTCGGTGGCGACGATCTGGTCGTACAGGGGCTGGAAGTTGATCCAGCCGACCGTGTCGTTGCCGATCTGGCCGTGGGTGAGCTTGGCGTTCTCGTGGGTGATCTGGACGGTGGGCCCCGCGGCCTTGGCCAGGAGCTGGGCCTGGCACGAACGCTCCATCGTGATGAACCACCAGGCGGCGGCGTCCACGCTGTCGCCCACCGTCAGCAGCCCGTGGTTGCGCAGGATCACCGCCTTGTGGGAGCCGAGGGCCTGGGCGATGCGGCGGCCCTCCTCGGTCTCCAGGACGACACCGGTGTAGTCGTCGAACAGGGCGTGGTCCTCGTAGAAGGCGCAGGCGTCCTGGGTGAGCGGTTCCAGGAGCGTGCCGAGCGACGACAGCGCCTTGCCGTGCACCGAGTGGCTGTGCGCGGCGGCGACCACGTCCGGCCTGGCCTGGTGGACCATCGAGTGGATCGCGAAGGCGGCCTGGTTGACGTGGTGGCGGCCGTCGACCACCTGGCCCTCGTGGTTGACGAGGATCAGGTCACCGACCTTGATGTGCTTGAACGACATGCCGAACGGGTTCACCCAGAAGTGGTCGGTGTGCTCGGGGTCGCGGACGGTGATGTGCCCGGCCACCCCCTCCTCGAAGCCGAACCGGCCGAACAGCCGCAGCGCCGCGACCAGGCGTTCCCGGCGGTGGCGGCGTTCCTCCTCCACGGTCTCGAACTTCCGCGGGAGCCGGAAGGTGAGCTGGTCACCGGGAACGGGCCGCAGGTCGGACAGGCTCACAGTGCCTCCAGGGCGGAAGGGTCGAGATCGGCGGGGCGGCTGTGGCCCGCCAGGCCGAGAGTGAGATCGAGCTCGGCGAGCAGGCCGCGCACCACGTGGCGCACGCCCTCCTCGCCGCCCGCGGCCAGGCCCCAGACGTACGGCCTGCCGAGGAGCACGGCCCGCGCGCCGAGGGCGAGGGCCTTGACGATGTCGGAGCCGGTGCGGACGCCCGAGTCGAAAAGCACGGTCATCCGGTCGCCCACGGCCGCCGCGATCGCGGGGAGCGCGTCGAGCGAGGCCGTGGCGCCGTCGATCTGGCGGCCCCCGTGGTTGGAGACGACCACGCCGTCCATGCCCGCGTCCGCGGCGCGCAGGGCGTCGTCCACGTGCTGGACGCCCTTGAGGACGATCGGCCCGTCCCAGTTGTCGCGGAGCAGGGCCAGCTGGTCCCAGGTGTGGGGGCGGCCGTTGAACATCGGCACCCACTGCATGATCGCCGCGTCGAGGTCCTCCTCGACCGGGCGGGCCAGCCTGGCGCGGAACACCGGGTCCGACAGCGGGATCGCCAGGCCGGTCCCGCGCAGGAACGGCAGGTAGGCGTGGTCGAGGTCGTGCGGGCGCCAGGCCAGGGTCCAGGTGTCGAGGGTGACGACCAGGGTGTCGTAGCCGTTCTTGGCGGCCCGGTCGAGCAGGCTGAGCGTGACCTCGTCGTCGTGCGGCCAGTAGAGCTGGTACCACCGGGGGCCGTCGGCCTCGGCCACCTCCTCCAGCGTGTGGGACGAGGCGGTGCTCAGCACCGTGGGAATGCCGAGCGAGGCGGCGGCCCTCGCGGTGGCCAGCTCGCCGTCCGGGTGCACGATCGACTGCACCCCTATCGGGGCGAGGGCGAGCGGCGCGGGATAGGTCCTGCCGAACAGCTCGACGGCGAGATCCCTGACCGGGACGTCGCGCAGCATCCTGGGCACGATCCTCCGGCGGTCGAACGCCTCGCGGTTGGCGCGCTCGGTCGCGCCGGTCCCCGCGGAACCGGCGACGTACCAGTACGGTCCCGGGTCGAGCCGCTCGCGCGCGACCCGCTCCAGCTCGGCGACGGACGTCGAGTACGGGGGCGGGGTCCCGACCAGGCCGTTGAGGTAGATCTCGTACTGGTAATCGGAGAAGGCCATGTTCCAAGCTTTGTGGTGATCATCCTGGATGTCCACGGCTTGTTGGCTAAAATCGCCTCCGACTTATCCCGCTATGGCGTGACAAGTCACCGGTGCCTCGGAAATCTGGCGGGAGCACCCCGATCCTGAACGGCCGATCTTTGCACCACAATGTGCGGAGAGACGGAACGCGAGCCCGGGGACGGGCGTTGGAGGGAACGTGGCCTCGATTACCCAGCTCTTCAGGCGGTTCCTCGAACGCCCCGGCACCATCGACCTCTCGAAGTTCGAGAAGGTCGTCGCGGAGGCCGGGACCCGCGAGGAGCGGATCCGCGCGCTCGACGAGCTGCCCACGCCGTCGGCCGACGACCTTCCCGAGTTCTGCGCGATCATGCGCGAGGCCGCACGCCGCGCGCTCGACCTGCGGCCGTACGACGTGCAGCTGGTCGGCATGCTGGCGATGCTGTCGGGAAACGTCGCGGAGATGGCCACCGGCGAGGGCAAGACCCTGTCCGGCGCGATGGCCGCCGCCGGATACGCCCTGCAGGGCAAGCGCGTCCACGTCATCTCGGTCAACGACTACCTGGCCCAGCGTGACGCCGAGTGGATGGGCCCCCTCTACGCCGCGCTCGGCGTCTCCTGCGGCTGGATCGGCCAGAACTCCACGCCCGGCGAGCGTCGGGCGGCCTACGCGGCGGACGTGACGTACGGCTCGGTCAGCGAGATCGGCTTCGACGTGCTGCGCGACCGGCTGAGCACCGGCGTGGACGACCTGATCGTGCCCGCGCCGGCCGTGGCGCTGATCGACGAGGCCGACTCCGTGCTGGTCGACGAGGCCCGGGTGCCGCTGGTGCTGGCCGGCGCCGCCGACCCCGGCGACGCGGTCCCGGAGATGGCCGTGCTGGTCAGGCAGCTGGTCAAGGGTTACCACTACGAGCTCGACGACCAGGCGCGCAACGTCCACCTGACGAGCAAGGGCATCGACACCGTCGAGCAGGCGCTCGGCATCGACCTCTACGACACCCCCGCCACCCTGACGGACGTCAACCTCGCGCTGCACGCGCACGCCCTGCTCACCAAGGACGTCGACTACATCGTCCGCGACGGCAAGGTGCACCTGATCAACCCCTCCCGGGGCCGGGTGGCGCTGCTGCAGCGCTGGCCGGACGGGCTGCAGGCGGCGGTGGAGGCCAAGGAGGCGCTCTCGCCGTCGGAGACCGGCGAGATCCTCGACTCGATCACCGTCCAGGCGCTGATCACCCGTTACCCGGAGAAGTGCGGCATGACCGGCACCGCGGTGGCGGTCGGCGACCAGCTGCGGGAGTTCTACGACCTCAAGGTCGCCGTGATCCAGCCCAACCGGCCGAACGTGCGGATCGACGAGCCCGACCGCCTTTTCGAGTACCGCATGGAGAAGGACCTCGCGCTGGTCGAGGAGATCGTCGAGGTGCACGCCACCGGCCGGCCGATCCTGATCGGCACCCTGGACGTGGCCGAGTCCGAGCGCCTGGCGCTCACCCTGAGCGGGCGCGGGCTGGAGTGCGTGGTCCTCAACGCCAAGAACGACGCCGAGGAGGCGGCCATCATCTCCCGGGCCGGGGAGCGCGGCGCGCTCACGGTCTCCACCCAGATGGCCGGGCGCGGCACCGACATCCGCCTCGGCGAGGGCGTCGACGAGCTCGGCGGCCTGTACGTCATCGGCTCGGGCCGGCACACCAGCAGCCGCCTGGACGACCAGCTCCGCGGGCGCGCGGGCCGCCAGGGCGACCCCGGCGGCTCGGTCTTCCTCGTCAGCGGCGAGGACGAGCTGATCACCCACTACGTCGCCGACGAGTACGCCAAGGGCGTGCCCGAGCACTCCCTCGTGGGCCACGCCCAGCGGGTCGCCGAGGGCGTCAACATGGAGATCCACCGCAACACCTGGCGCTACACCCGGCTGCTGGAGCGCCAGCGCGGCCAGCTGCTGGAGCGCCGCGACCGGGTCCTGCGCGGCAGGGTGGCCGGCGAGGCGCTGGCCGCGGCGGCCCCCGAGCGGTGGGCGGAGCTGGCGGAGAGCGTCGGCGAGGACGTGCTGCACGAGGCGGCCCGCCAGATCGTGCTGTTCCACCTCGACCGCGGCTGGGCGGACCACCTGGCGTACCTGGCGGAGCTGCGGGAGGGCATCCACCTGCGGGTCCTCGGCAGGCTCAACCCGATCGACGAGTTCCACAAGGACGCCGTCCCGGCGTACCAGCGTCTGCTGGCCGAGATCGAGTCACGCTCGGTCGAGACCTTCGAGACCGCCTCCGTCACCGAGGAGGGCCTCGACCTGGAGGGCGCGGGCCTCAAGCGCCCCACGGCCACCTGGACCTACCTCGTCCAGGACAACCCCTTCGGCACCGAGTGGGACCGCATCCTCAACCGCCTCGCCACCAAGGTCCGCCACCGCTGACCAGGATCACCCCTCACCGCGACCGGTAGGCGTCCGACCGATGCTGGATGGTGATCACTTGGACCACGACCGTGTCGTCGTCGATCAGATAGAGCACCCGGTAGTCGCCCCGGCGCGCTGACCACTGCGGGGCGAGAGGCTCGTCGAGCGGCTTGCCCACCCGGTGAGGGTTGTCCAGGAGCGGACCGGTGATGAACTCCCATACCGTCGGAACGACCTTCGCCGGCAGCCGCTCGGCGAGATCCTGCCTGGCGCGGCGGGTGAAACTGAGTTCATAACGCCTGTTCACAGACGACCGGTCCGGCGGAGCTCGGCCTCCACCTCCTCAAGGGAGGAGACGCGTCCCGACTCCAGGTCGGCGAGCCCTTCGCGGATGGCCGCCACCGTTTCCGTCGAAGCGAGAATCTCGATCATCTCGCGCATCGTCTCGTAGTCGTCGGCGGCCAGCAGCACAGCGGCGGGCAGGCCGTTACGAGTGATCTCGAATCGCTCATGGGTGGTGACCGCGGACTCGACAATGCCGGAGAGCCGGTTTCGCGCGTCCGCGAGAGGAAGAACAGTCATGTACATAATTCTAGCCAATATGGATCGCGGTGGCCAGCGATTCGGATTTCCTGGGAAACGCAAGCGCCCACTTCAGCTCCGACATCATGGCGCGCGTTACGTGGGTGGTAATGGTTTCGCCGAACGTCACCGATTATCGTGGCGTACGTGACCACCACCAGCGCGTCCCGGCCGGTAGGCGAGCTTCTGCGCCAGTGGCGGGAACGACGGCGGATGAGCCAGATGGACCTCGCGATCCAGGCCGACATCTCCACCCGGCACCTGAGCTTCGTGGAGACGGGCCGGTCCAAACCGAGCAGGGACATGATCCTGCACCTCGCGGAGGAGCTGGAGCTCCCGCTGCGCGAGCGCAACCACCTGCTGCTGTCCGGCGGGTTCGCGCCGCTCTACGCGGAGACGCCGCTCAGCTCACCGCACATGGCGTCGGTGCGGGAGGCGCTGGGGCAGGTGCTGAGCGGGCACGAACCGTACCCGGCGGTCGTCGTCGACCAGCGCTGGAACCTCGTCGACCGCAACGCCGCGACCGGGTTGCTGCTGCGCGGGGTCGCGCCGGAGCTGCTGGTCCCCCCGGTCAACGTGCTGCGGCTGAGCCTGCACCCCAAGGGCATGGCGCAGCGGATCATCAACCTGGGCGAGTGGCGGGCCCACCTACTGCACCGGCTCCGCCGCCAGATGAGTCTCACCGCCGACCCCGAGCTGGCGGCGCTCTGGCAGGAGCTCGACGACTACCCCTGCGACCAGCCCGAGCCGGAGATAGACCGGCCGGGGCCCGGCGACATCGTGATCCCCCTCCGGCTCCGCCGCGGTTACCGGGAGCTGGCATTCTTCAGCACCATGGCCACCTTCGGCACCCCGCTGGACATCACCGTCGCCGAGCTGGCCATCGAGGCGTACTTCCCGGCGAACCCGGAGACCGCCGCCTACCTGCAGCACCAGCACCACCCCGACTGAGCCGGGGGTGCGGCGTGCGCCCCACGCCGCACCCCCGCCGTCTCGGCCGGTCCGGCCGGTCCGGCCGGGGTCACTCGTTCCCGGCCGGTCCGGGTCTGGAAGGTCTTCGGTCGCCGTCGGCGGGTCTCAGCCGGAGACCCCGGCCTCGGGCTTGCTCGGCTCGCCGGGATCGTCCGACTCGCCTGCCTTGCCGACCTCGCCGGGCTCGCCGGGCTCGTCCGACGTGCCGGACTCCCCGGACTCCCCGGCCTCGCCGTTTTCCGGCTTCCCCGCGCGCGACGCCGCGACCCTGGCCAGGACCACGTCGACCACGAGGAAGGCGAGCAGCGAGATGCCCAGCAGCGGAAGGAACACGCCCACCGCGACCGCCACGGCCGCCAGGGGAAGGACCACCGCGAGGGGCAGCCGCCGCAGGCCGCCGCGCTCGTAGGGGGCGCCGAAACCGCGGGTCGGGCGGCGCAGCCACCACATGCGGTAGCCCCACACGATGACCGAGATCAGGGCCACGGCCAGCACGCCCAGCAGGACCTGGTTGACCAGGCCGAACAGCACTCCCATGTGCCCGTCGATGCCCCACCGGGTCAGCTTGGCCCCGATGGGGAAGTCGTCGAAGCGCAGCTCCGCGACCGCCTGGCCGCTGGCGGCGTCGACCGCCACCTGGTCGTTGCGCTGCGGCCAGAGGCGGTCCGTCTCCTTGACGACGTACGGGTCGCCGGACTCGGCCGGCCAGACGATCTCCAGGGGACCGGACAGGCCCTTGCCCGCCGCCGCCCGGACGACCTGGTCGGCGTCGGCCGCCGGGACGGCGCCCGCGTCCCCTCCGGCGTGGCCGCCGTGGTCACCGTGGCCGCCGGAGACGGGCATGGACGGGGTGCCCCAGCCGATCGCTCTCTGGATCACGTCGACGTTGGCACCCGCGTACTTCGACCAGGTCAGGCCGGTGGCCGACAGGACGAGCAGGCCGACCAGCGCCCACAGGCCGACCGAGCCGTGCCAGGAGAGGGTCTTGCGCCGGCCGCGGGCGCCGCGCTCGGGGGCGACGAGGCGGCGCAGCCGCTGACCCGCACGGCGGCGGCGGGTCAGCCACAGCACCAGGCCGCCGAGCCCGACCAGCCACAGCCAGCTGGCGGCCGTCTCGCTGTAGACACGTCCCGGCTCGCCCAGGTGCAGGTGGCGGTGGAGCTGGGAGATCCAGGTCCGCACGGGCAGCGCTCCCGAGCTGCCGTAGCTCTCCAGCGACCCGCGGACCTGGGCGGTGTACGGGTCGACGAAGACCGCCGTGCGGACGCTCTCCGCGAGGCCGGGGTCGTTGAACAGCACCCGGGTCGTCGCGCCGGGCTCGTCGTAGGTCCACACGGCTCCGACCGTTCCCCCGGGATGCGCGGCGGTCGCGGCCGCGACCTGCCGCGCCAGGGGCAGCTTCTGCTGCCCGGCCGGTACGGGGACCGTCAGCTCGTGGGAGTGGACCACCTTCTCCAACTGGAAGGAGGCGGCGTACAGCAGGCCGGTCGTCGCCGCCACCAGCAGGAAGGGCGCGACGAGGATCCCGGCGTAGAAGTGCAGGCGGAGCAGGAGCGAGCGCAGCGTCGCCCAGGTGGAGGGCACCGGGGACCCCGGGGACCCCGGGGACCCCGGGGACACAGCGGGCACGGGGGGCACGGGAGCAGGTGAGGGGTCGGACGGCCCGGTCTCGGGCTGGACATCGACGTCAGACGTCATGGGGAGGGTTCTCCGTTCGCAGGGAACGCGCGCACCGTCGGGTACGCGGCACCGCGGTGTGAGGTTCGGTTCGGCGTCGCGGGAGGGCAGGCGGGATTCCGGCTCTCACCTGCCGGAGGCGTGGTGGGAGCCGGGCTCGCGGCCCGTTGGCGTTGGCGTGTGCCGCCGGGCACTACCGGGAAGTCGGCGTGTACCGCCGGCTACCACCGGGAACCGGCAGTCGCCGGCGGACACCGGTGTGGCGGCACTCGGGCTCACCGACCGGGAAGGGCGCGACGGCGCGACGACCCGCGGTCGGGAGGGGTACGGCGCCCGGAGACGCGGGCCCGGCGAGGGCGCGACGGCGTCCGGGCGCGACGGCCCGATGTCAGACGGCGTACGAGAGCGCGGGCGGCCCGCGGCGCGAGACGGCGGCGGCGAGCAGCCGGGTGACCGGTGGCACCCGGTCGACGGGCGCGGCGGGGAGCGGCGCGACGCGGCAGGTGACGGGCGCGCGCCACCGCAGCAGGGTGAGGACCGAGGCGAAGAGCAGGAACAGGAGTGTGGCCAGGCCGCACTCCCCCCGCTCCAGCCAGTGTGCCGACAGCACCGCCGTCACGGCGTGCACCAGCAGCATGAACAGGCCGGTGGACAGGTCACCGGCGCCGTGCTCGTGCCCGGTCGACGGTGGTACCGCGCCGGAGGTGAACCACAGGTGCATGCCGTACTGCGCGGCGAAGCTCGCCGCCAGCAGCATGCCGAAACCACGCCGCCGCCGGGCGAGCGCGAACGCGCCCGCCGCGGTCGGCAGCACCGCCCAGGCCAGCACACCCGGTCCCACCGGGCTGCCTCCGGCCAGCACGTGCATGGCCAGTGACGCCGTCACGCACACGACCGCGAACACCGCGGCGCGAACAAGACGGAAGGCGTGCATGGGGCAATGGTGACAGAGAATGGTGAATTCGCCAGCCCTTGAACTGTTGATAAGAGTGTGGATTAATACCACTCGATCCGTGCGTCACCATCGCACGGTTCGTGCTAGTCGCGTGCTCCTTGTGGGCCGGTCGCGGGGTCGGCGTCGCCGGACGCGGGGCCGTCCACCTCGGGCGCGCTGTCGGCCACCTCGACCTTCAGTTGCGCCGTCGAGGTCAGCAGGGTGCCCTCCGGCGCTCCCGCCCTGGCGGCGTCCGTCGCGACGACGCGCTCGCCCAGGTACAGGTAGGTGGTGGAGTCGAAGATGTACTCGTGCCGCACCCCGCCGAGCTTGTTGGCCATGGCCACCGCGACCCCCTCGCGCCCGGCCGCGTCCTCGGCCCGGTCGACGGTCTCGACGCCGGGGATCGTACCGGCCGCCCGGAACAGCGCGGCCCGCTGGGCGGACGGCATGTACGCCTGCGTGATCATCGAGCCGACGTTCCCCCACGCCTTGTAGTCGGCCAGGGGGTCCTGGGCCAGCCCCCGGTAGAGGTGCTCGCGCATCCTCGCGGGATCGGTGGGCAACCGGCTCAGGTAGGCGTAGTCGGTGCGCTGGTGCTCGGCACGGATGTCGTGGCCGGTGAACTGCGACGGCGGCGCGCCGCCGCCCTCCCGCCGTTCGGCCTCGGCGGGCAGCGGTTCCCCGGGGAACGGCTCCGGCCGCAGATGCCTGCTCGACGTGACGCCCCCTTCCATGGGGGAGCCCTCGACCGGCAACCACACCTTGAACAGCACGCGGTCGAAGAAGCGGACCTCCTTCCCGCCCTCCTTCAGCTTGACCGGGAACATGCTCTGTATCTCGTAGGCGAGGAACTGGCCGGGCTTCGGGTCCAGCTCGTCCCGCTCGCTCGCGGTGTCGGCGGCCCGCTGGAGGACCGCCGACATGGCCACGGGCGCCACCCGGACGGCCGTCTCCGGCCGGGAGACCGGGCCGGTCTCGACGAACCCGATTCCCACGACCACCGCGGCCCCGGTTCCCACCACCAGGCTCGTTCCCAGGCTCAGCCGGAGGTTCCTCCGGAGGCTCGCCGGGCGACGGGTCTCGTGACCGCCGGGGGCGGCGGTCCCCGGCATCCGGAGCCTCCCCGGGCGGCGGGTCTTGGGGCGGGCCGGTGCCGCGCCGAGGGCGGCGATCTCCGACAGCAGCCGCCGCTCCTCGGCGCGCAGCTCCGCCGGGCCAGGCCGGGGCACTTCCGAGCGCAGCCGGTTCACCTGGGTCATCTCATCCATGGAAGGTCTCCTCGTTGACGGACGTGGGGTCGACCCCGCCGAGTTCCTCGCGCACCTTGCTCCTGGCCCGGTTGACGCGCGAGCGGACCGTGCCCACCGGGATGTCCATCGCCTGGGCGGCCTCCGGGTAGGTGAGGCCGCCCCACGTCACCAGCAGCAGCACGTCCCGGTGGCCCGCGGGCAGCCTCGCCAGGGCGGCGGCCAGCCTCCTTCGCGCGGCACCGGCGCTCAGCCGCTCGTCGCTGCGCTCGGTGAAGGGTGCGGTCACCGGGTCGACGCCGGTCCGTTCGAGAACGCGCAGCCGACGCACCTCGACGCGCTTGTGCCGCCTGATCAGGTTGGTCGCGATGCCGTACAGCCACGGGCGCGCGCTGGGCTGCGCCGGGTCGTAGCCCTCCCTGCCGCGGAACGCCACGAGGAAGGTGTCCGCCACGACGTCCTCGGCCGCGTCGGCTCCCAGCCGCCGGGTGACGTAGCGCTTGATCTCCGGCGCGTGCCGGTGGAAGACCGCGGCGAACGCCTCCGGCTCCCGCCGCGACCGCACGATGAGGGAGGCGTCGTCGGCCTCCGTCCCATCGACGAGGGAACCGGTGGGAGAGAGGTCGCGGTCCCCTCCCCCGCCGGTGGAGAGGAGGTCGTGGTCCCCCGCCCCGCCGGTGGGGGAGGTGTCACGGTCCTCCGCCTCATCGACGGGGAGGATGCCGCCCGCCCCCGTCCGGGTCCGGCTCGTTTCGCTCATATCCGGCCTCTCGGCTCTCGGTCAGGACACCCGTTGTTGCCCTCCCGCGTGCCCGCGGTTCCCGAAATCCGCCAGGCGATCGGCCGCGTTCCCGTCAGGCCGGGGTGAACTCCAGGTAGGAGACGGCGGGCATGGGCAGGGAGAACTCCAGCCGCAGGATCCCGTCCGGCGCGTGGAGGGTACGGGCGGGCTCCAGCTCGTCCAGGCCGTTCGCGGCGCGGAGCCGTTCCCACTGCTCGCCCTCGGGCCAGTCGGCGCCCCCGCCGATCTCCGCCCAGACCGCCCGGATGTTGGAGTGCCGCTCGTCGATCCGGTGGTGGCTGACCGCGTACTCCCCCGCGGCCAGGCCCTCGACGGTGAGGGCGACCTCGCGCGACAGGATCTCCGCGCCGTCGGCCCGGTCCTGGTCGAGGGTGCCGTTCCACACCAGCACCCCGACGGTGCCGGTGGCCGAGCGCGCCGCCCACGCCTCGACCCCCGCGACGTCGCCACCGGCCGTACAGGCGAGCTCGTCCTCGCCCAGCCGGTCGGCCAGGGTGAGCGCGAGGTAGCGGGGCTTGCGCAGGTTGCCGACCGTGAGCAGGCCGAACCCGCCGTGGAAGAGCGCCGGCGGGCGGCCCAGCTCCTCGAAGTGGTCCGAGGCCACCCAGTGGGCCAGCGCGTCCACCCGCCCGGCCGCCGACCGCATCCCGTGCAGCAGGAACGCCGCCCCGAACGGCCCGTCGCCGATGCCGTGGAAGTGGGTGGGGGTCGGCCCCCACTCCGTCCACCAGATCGGCGTGCCCGCGCGGCCGTGCCGTTCCAGGGCGGGCCGCCAGTCGAGCGGGGCGTTGCCGTAGGTGTGGGTGGAGACGAAGTCGAGCGCCGAGCCCGAGGCGTCCACGTGGTCGATGAGTTCCTGGACCCAGCCGTTGGCCGCCGACGACGGGCCGCCGACGCGGATGTCCGGGTGGACGTCCTTGACCGCCGCCGCCGACACGTCGTACAGGCGGAAGAACTCCTGGGGCGTGCCGCTCCAGAAGACCTCCAGGTTGGCCTCGTTCCACACCTCGAAGGCCCAGTTGTCAATCACCTCGCGCAGGCCGTACCGGTCGACGAGGTGCCGGGTGAGGTCGCGGACCAGGTCGCCCCACCGGTCGTAGTCCCTGGGCGGCGAGATGATCGCCTCGTAGCCGAAGACCGTCTTCGACGGGTCGGAGGCGAGGTCGCGCGGCATGAACGACAGCTCCACGATCGGCCGCATGCCGAACGCGGTGATCGTGTCGTAGACCTCGTCCACCCGGCTGAAGTCGTGCACGGGCTTGCCGTCCTCCTCCCGGTAGACGCCGAGGTCGTCGCAGAGGATCGCGTGGGCGCGCACGGTCTCGACGCCCAGCTCGTCCCGCATCGTCCGCAGTGCCTCGGTCAGCTCGGGACCGATCGGGCGCCCGCCCACGGTGTCGGCGGACAGCATGTACGACAGGTGCTCGGAGCCGATCATGTACTTCCACGGCCTGGGCAGCGGCCGCGTGCTCGCCGAGGCGTCGACCCGCAGGACCGCCGCGCCCGGCTCGGCGAGCGGCGCGGCGAACACCGCCTCGGTGAGGGGGCCGGTCCGCTCCATGGTGGTGACGGCGGCGACCCGGTACCAGGCGGGTTCCCCGCGCGTGTCGACGTAGCGCGGGTCCGGCACGGCCGGCACGTCGACGTCGCGCTGCTCGGTCGGGGTGTACGGTCCCGCCTCGGCGGGCGCGCGGTGGACGAGGTAGCCGATGGCCCCGGCCACCGGTTCCCAGGTCAGCGTGACGTGCCCGCCTCCGCTGTCGGCGCGCAGGCCGCGGGGGGCGGCGACCTCGACCCGTCCGGTCGCGGCCACCTCCCCCGACGGCCGGTAGATGCGGGCCTGCCAGTCCCGGTGTGCGGCGTCGGCCGTGCTCATTGATGTCTCCCCGATGGTCGATGGGTGGGTGTGCGCGTTGGGCCACGGCTCACTTGGGAGGCACGACGGCCCATTCCTCCAGGCGCAGCACGGGGGCGAGCCTGGCCGTGACGTCGCGGGTGGCGAAGTGGCGGCGCAGGCTGTCGTCCGCGAGCGCGTTGCCGAGCGCGATCATGATCATTCCCTGGTCGAGGGCGAGATACTGCTTGGCGACCTTGCCGCTGCGCACGGCGACCGCGTCGTAGAAACCGCCGGGCCCGTAGGCGTCGAAGTTCGCCTTGAGCCTGGCGAGGTTGTCCAGGGCCGCGCCGGGCGCGTGGCGCAGCGCGAGGAACGACGCGTGCGGGGTGACCACGCCGTCCCCGTACGACGCGGGTTCGGGCGCTCCCTCGCGGCATCCCTCGAAGCCGTAGTCGACGGAGGTGCGCTCCTGGTCGGAGGTGTAGCCGGGGGTGTCCATGCCGATCGCGTCCACGCCGTACTCGCGGTAGCCCCCGGCGGGGTCGTTGGACGGGGAGAAGCCCCAGTAGCCGTACTTCGCCTCGTTCATGCCGTGCTCGATCTGGGCGGCGATGTAGACCGGCTGGTTGCGGCCCCAGCTCCTGGCGCCCCAGACGTCCTCCGGCACGAGCTGGGTCACCATCAGCTCCTCGAACATGCTGCCGCCCCAGGTGGGCACCAGGCGCATGCCGCGGTAGCCGTAGGTGCCCTCGAAGACGTTGACGCCCATGTACGTGCGCCAGGTGCCGACCGGCTTCTGCTCGGCCCACGACCAGTCGCAGGTGTCGGGGAAGGTCCGCCACATGCCGTAGTAGTGCTCGGGCGGGAGCTGGCCGAGGACGATGCCGACGTAGCTGGCGATCCTGGCCTCGGTGAGCGCGCCGTAGTGGTGGCAGGTGGAGTGGACCGTGGTCCCCGAGCCGTTGTAGTCGCTCTCGACCGAGCAGCCGGTGGGCTTGTCCGGCCAGAACCCGCCGCGCAGCAGGCCGGTGCCCGCGTCGGGACGCGCCTGCGGGTCGTAGTAGGACTCGAAGTCCATGCTCCTCGCCAGCGCCCCGGCCTGCTTGGAGACCTCGGGCACGGCGCTGCGGAGCATCATGAGGGCGGCGGCGAGCCAGCCGTTGTCGACGCTGGACAGGAACGGCTGGACGGCGGACCCGTCCTCCGGCCAGGTGCGGACGATCTCCAGCGTGCGGGGGTCGTACCAGTTGTAGAACTGGCCGGTCGGGGCGTGCCGCTCCAGCTTCGCCGTCGAGGCGAGCGTCCTGGTCACGCGGCGCAGGGCCTCACCCCGGGAGATGAGGCGGGTGTCGCGGGCGGCCACCGTACTCCACAGGTAGGTGGCGATGTTGGTCGGCGAGGTCACCTTGGCGCGGGTGGCCGGGTCGAGCGAGCCGTCGATCTTGTCGGAGGGCAGCCCGGTCGCCGGGTCGGCCATCGCGGCCATGGACTTCCAGGTGTCCGCGGCGTAGCGGCGCAGCAGCTCCCGCTGCCGCCCCGCTGTCAAGGGGGCATCGGGGGAGACGAGGGGAGACGTGGAGGGGGAAACGGAAGGGGCGGAAGGCGCGGGGGGAGCGGGGGCGGGGGCGGCCGAGGCGGGAGAGGGGGCGGCCGTGATCAGGGCGAGGCCGGCCGCCAGGAGGGCGGCCGCGTGACGACGACGCACGGGGGCTCCTTACGTGGGGGGTTGCTTTGGGTCCGGTGGGGGCGGCGCCCTGGATCACTTGAGTCCGGTGGAGGCGATGCCCTGGGTGAAGAAGCGCTGCAGGAAGACGAAGAGGACCAGGACCGGCAGCACGACGACCACCGCCCCGGCGATGAGCAGGCCGTACTGGGTTCCCTGGTAGCCGTTGAAGATCGCCAGCGCGACGGGCAGCGTGTACTTGTCCTCGCTCTGGGCGACCACCGCGGGCCACAGGAAGTTGTTCCACGAGCCGAGGAACGTGATCAGGCCGAGCGTGGCGAGCGCGGGCTTGCAGAGCGGCATGACGATCCTGAAGAAGATCCGGAACTCCCTGGCGCCGTCGACCCGCGCGGCGTGGATCAGCTCGTCGGGGATGTCCGCGATGAACTGGCGCATCAGGAAGATGCCCAGCGGGGTGACCAGGCCGGGCAGGATGATCCCGAGGAAGGTGTTGACCAGGCCGAGCTTCGCGATGAGCACGAACTGCGGGATCATCACCACGATGGCGGGCAGGGCCATCTGCGTGAGGACCAGCGCGAAGAGCACGTTCTTTCCGCGGAAGGCCAGCTTGGCGAAGGCGTACCCGACCATCGAGCAGAACAGCAGGTTGCCCGCGACGGTGGCGAGGGCCACCACCGCGCTGTTGACGAACACCTGCGTGATGTTCATCTTCTCCAGCAGCTCGCCGTAGTTGCCGAGCGTCCACTGCACCGGCAGCAGGTCCGGCGGGGTCCGCCTGATCTCGGTCTCCGGCTTGAACGAGGTGAGCAGCGTCCAGGCGAACGGGAGCACGACGAGCACGAGCCCGACGCTGAGCAGCGCGTACGTGGAGAAGCGGCGTTTCACGAGGGCCTCGCGGCCCGGAGCGGGTCTCGCGGGGGGCCTGCGCCCCGGCGCCGGTCTCACGCCGGCCTCCCGGCCCGGAGCCGGTTTCGCGGGGGCCTCCCCGCCCTGAACGGACCTCATCTGGACCTCCCGACCCGGAACTGCAGGACCGCGAGGGCCACGATCACGGTGAACAGGACGCTCGCCGCGGCGGCGGCGTAGCCGTAGTTGCCGGAGCCGAACTGGCCGTAGATGGCGAGCGACGCCGAGGTGGTCGCTCCCGCCGGGCCTCCCTGGGTCATCACCAGCGGTTCCTCCATGAACTGGGCGAACCCGATGGAGCTGTAGACGGTGCAGAACAGCAGCGCAGGGCGGAGCATCGGCAGCGTGACGGAGCGGAACCGCTCCCAGCGTCCGGCGCCGTCGACCTCCGCCGCCTCGTACAGCTCCCTGGGGATGCCCTGCAGGGCGGCCAGCAGGACGACCATGTCGAAGCCGAAGCTCCGCCAGGCGGTCATGACGATGATCACCGGAAGCGCCAGGTTCTCGTCGGCGAGCCAGCGGGGGCCGTCCACGCCCACCGCCCCGAGCACCTGGTTGACCAGTCCCGCGTCGGGTTCGAGCAGGAACCTCCAGGCCACCGCGACGCCGATGATGCTGGTGACGTACGGCAGGTAGTAGCCGAGCCGGAAGAACGCGGCGGGCAGCCGGGCGATCCCGGAGTTCAGCGCCACGGCCGCGCCCAGGCCGAGGGCGATGGTGAGCGGGAGCGCGGTCACCACGAAGATCAGCGTGTTGACCGCGGCCTTGCGCATGAGCTCGTCGTCGAACAGCCGCAGGTAGTTGTCGAGCCCGACGAGGTTCACCCCGAGGGGGTCGCGCACGTCGGTGCTGCGCATGTCGGTGAAGCTCATGCCGAGCTCGACGAGGAGCGGCCCCGCCCAGAAGACCGCGAACATCACCACGAAGGGCGTCACGAAGATCCAGGCCAGGCCGGTACGGCGGAATCCTCCCCCGGATCGCCGCTCCCTGACGGGAGCCGGTCCGGTGGGCTCGCGCGAGCCCACCCGCTCGCTGACCACCATGGTCAGACCCCGGTCCCGATGGTCTCGGCCTGCTCCTGGACGCGCTTGGCCGTCTCCTCGGCCGTCTGCTTGCCCAGGGCCATCTTCTCGACCTCGGTCTCCATCACCTTGGCCACCTGCTCCCAGGTCGGGACGGCGGGGACGGCCTTGGCGTTCTTGAGCTGCTCGCCGAAGACGGTGACGCGCTCGTCGGCGGTGAGCGCCGGGTCCTGCCAGGCGGCCTCGACGCTGGGCAGCGCGTTGACCTTGGTGTACCAGGTGGCCTGGACCTTGGGGTCGACGAGCCAGCGCAGGAACTTCCAGGCGGCCTCGCGGTTCTTCGCTTCCTTGAAGACCACCATGTCGCTGCCGCCGACCAGGCTGGGGCCTCCGGCGCTCCCCTTCGGGTAGGGCGCGACGGCGAACTTGTCGCCGAAGCCCTCACCGCCGTCCTTCTCCAGGCCCGCGATCATCCACGGCCCCGAGTAGAAGGCGCCGACCTTCCCCTTGACGAACGTCTGCGGGAAGGCTCCGGTCGGCTGGTCGGTGCTGGCGAGCCCGCTCTCGAAGAACGAGCCGTACTGCTTGAGCGCCTTGACCATCTCGGGCGTGTCCAGCGTCCACTTCCCGTCCGCGATGATCTCGCCCCCCGCCTGCCACACCAGCGGCAGCACCTCCTGCCAGGAGCCCTGCCGGAAGTTCTGCTCGACGCCGAGGGAGGCGCCGCCCCTCTCCTTGAGCGCCTTCACGAAGGCGGTGGTCTCCTCCCAGGTGGCGGGCGGCTTCACCGACGCCTTCTCGGCGAGGTCCTTGCGGTAGTACAGGGCCCGGGTCTCGACGTACCAGGGCACGCCGTACGCGGTCCCCTCCACCTCGACCGTGCCCCACGCGCCGGGGAAGAACGCCGACTTGTCGATCAGGTTGGCCGGGGTGGGGTCGAGGGCGCCGGTCTTGGCCATCTCGCCCATCCAGGTGCTGCCCAGCATGGTGACGTCGGGGGTGGCGTTCCCCGCGATGGCCGCGGTGATCTTGTCGTGGGCGACGTCCCAGCCGAGCGCGGTCACCTTGATCGTGATGCCGGGGTTGGCCGTCTCGAAGTCCTTGGCGAAGGCGCCCAGCGCCTCCCCCTCGGCCCCGATCGCCCAGACCGTGACCTCGCCGGTGGCCTTGCCGGTGTCGACGTCCCTCGCCTGCTCGGCGGCCCCTCCGGTGCTCCGGCCGCACCCGGCGAGCACCAGCCCCAGCGCGAGGATCCCGACGGCGTACTTCTTCACTTTTCCTCCAGGGGGTGAGGCCCGCAGCTGGATCGGACGATCAGCTGGGTGGGGAGAATCTCGGAGTTCGGGACGGTGCGGGTGCCCTTGATGAGCTCGTCCAGCGCGCGGGCGGCGCGGGCGCCGAGCAGGCGCATGGGCTGGCGCACCGTGGTGAGGGCGGGCCTGGCGTGGCGGGCGGCCATGATGTCGTCCCAGCCGGTGATCGCCACGTCGCCGGGCACGTCGAGGCCGAGTTCCTCGGCCGCCAGGATGACGCCCAGGGCCACCTGGTCGTCGGCGCAGATAACCGCCTCGGGGCGGCGCGCTCCGGCCGTTCTTTCCCCGAGCAGCGTCCGCCCCGCCGCGTACCCGCCCTCCACGGTGAGCTCGCAGGGCAACGGCGCCGGAGGCCGGATCCCGTGGCCGGACAGGACCCGCCTGACCCCCGTCCAGCGCTGGGTGACGTCGCCCCGGTCGTCGTCCCCGGCCAGGGCGAAGGTGGTGTAGCCGTGACCGAGCAGGTGGGTGGCGAGCGCCTCGGCCGAGGCGGTGTTCTCGCTGGAGACCGCGTCCGCCCGTTCGACGGGGTCGCGCGCGAGCAGGACCAGCGGTGTCCTGCTCCTGACGATCTCGTCCACCAGGGTGTCCTCGACGGTCCTGCCGAAGATCACCATGCCGTCCACCCGGCCGACGAGGTCCCTGACCAGGTCCTGCACCGCGGCCCGCCCGCGGGTGGACATGATGAGCACGGAGCGGCCGAGCTCGGCGGCCACCTCCTCGTACCCGAGGAGGACCTCGGCGAAGTAGGGGCCGGACAGGTCGGGGAAGACGATCCCGTTGGCCGCGTGGCGGCCCTGGGCCAGGGAGACGCCGAGGCGGCTCGGGGTGAAGCGGAGCTCCTCGACCGCCCTCAGCACCTTCTCGCGCGTTCCGGCCGCGACGGGGCCGGTGTTGCGCAGCGCCCGGGAGACGGTGGCGATGGAGACGCCCGCCCGCTGCGCGACCTCGTAGATGGTCGCGCCCTGACCTTCGTCGCTGTTTGACACCCGTCGTCCGATCTGCCAGGAAGTGGAAGCGCTTACACTCGGCGGCGACTGAGGGTGGAAGCGCTTACAGTGGATGAGCGGAGTCAATCACCGGACGGAATCATCCGTAAAGGCTTGTTACATCACCGTTACCAAACAGGCACAGCGATGTTCCGGGATTTGTGAGACTTGTCAGGAAAAAAGAAAGCCTGCCGCCTCCCGGCACGAACGAATGCCGGTCGACTATCGCCAAAAGATCATCCGGGCTATCCTCGCCGGAATCGGGCAGTCCGTAATCGCCAGGGCGTGGCACCGTCCACCTCGCCCCCTGGGATCCGTGAGCCGTTCGGGGAGCTTGATGAGATTCCAGGTGCTCGGCGATGTGACGATCATCGCCGACGAACGTCCCGTGCTCCTGTCCTCACGCAGGCAGGAGCAGTTGCTGGCGCTCCTCGTCTGCGCGCGAGGGCGCGTCGTACCGGCCGAGACCCTGATCGACGCGCTGTGGGGGGAGCGGCTCGGACCGCGCGCGGGCAAGAACCTGCAGGTGCTCGTGCACCGGCTGCGCAGGACGCTCGACGCCCCCGAACGGATCCGGCACGACCGCTCGGGCTACGCGCTGTCCGCGCGGCCCGAGGAGGTCGACGCCTGGCACTTCGCCGACCTGACCGAGCGCGCCAGGCGGGCGCTGGGCCGGGGGGAGCCGGAGGCGGCGTCCGTCCTGCAGCGGGAGGCGCTCGCGCTGTGGAACGGCCGGGCCTTCTCGGGACTGGACGGCGTGGCCCAGCTGGCGGAGGCGGCCGAGCGCCTGGAGCAGGACCGCAGGCGGGTGCTGACCGAGCGCATCGACACCGACCTGGCGCTGGGCAGGCACGCGGAGGTCATCCCCGAGCTGCTCTCGATGGTCGCGGAGGATCCGCTGGTGGAGTCCACGACCGCGCGGCTGATGGTGGCGATGCACCGGGCCGGGCTGCGTACGGAGGCGCTGGAGACCTACCGGCGCACCCGTACCGTCCTGGCCGAGGAGCTGGGCCTGGAGCCGGGACCGCAGCTGCGCGCGCTGGAACGGGCCATCCTGCGCGGGGATCCCCGGGTCGACCTGGACCCCCGCCCTGAAGCGGAACCGGCGAGGAACCCGGGCCCCGCCCCTCCCGTCCCCTCTCCCCCGGCTCCGTCGCCGCCGTCACCGCCGCCCCCGCCGGCCCCGTCCCTGCTCCCCGCCGGAGTGGGCGACCTCACCGGGCGCGACACCGAACTGCGCTGGCTCCTCTCCGTCCTGCGAGACCGTCCCGCCTCCGGACCGGTGATCTGCGCCATCTCCGGCATGCCGGGGGTGGGCAAGAGCGCGCTGGCCCTGCAGGCCGCCCACGACCTGTGGGACGCCTTCCCCGACGGCCGGCTGTACGTGAACCTGCGCGGCGCCGGAGCCGAACCGGTCGAGCCGTCGCACGCGCTCAGCCGGTTCCTGCGTGCCCTCGGCGTGCCGGGGACGGCCGTTCCCGACGGCCTGGACGAGCGCGCCGAGGTGTTCCGCGCCCACCTGTCCGACCGGCGCGTGCTGGTGCTGCTGGACGACGCCGCGAACGAGGCCCAGATCGAGCCGCTCATCCCCGCGGGGAACGGCTGCGCGGTGGTGGTCACGAGCCGCGGCGCGCTGACCGCCCTGCCCGGCGCGCAGCGGCTCGCCCTGGGTGTGCTCGGAGAGGCCGCCGCCGTCCGGCTGCTGGGTACGATCACCGGCCGGGTCGAGCTGGCCGCCGACACCGCCACCGCCGGGCGGCTGGCCGAGCTGTGCGGGCATCTCCCCCTGGCGCTCAGGATCGCCGGGGCGCGGCTGGCCGCCCGGCCGCACTGGAGCGTCGACCGGCTGGTCTCCCGGCTCGCCGCCGAACACGACCGGCTCGACGAGCTCACCCACGGCACCCTGTCGGTACGGGCCAGCCTCGCCCTCGGTTACTCCGGTCTCGACGAGCCCGGCCGCACCCTGTTCCGCCGCCTCGCCCTGGTCGAGACGCCCGACTTCGCCGGCTGGGTCGCCGCGGTGCTGCTCGACGCCGGCCCCCGCGCCGGCCCCCGCGCCGGATCGCGCTCCGGATCGCGCTCCGGATCGCGCTCCGCCGAGGAGATGGACGCCGAGGAGGTGCTGGAGAGGCTCATGGAGGCGCAGCTCGTCGAGTACGCGGGCCAGGACGGCGTCGGCGAGCCCCGCTACCGCGTCCACGACCTGGTGCGGCTGCACGCCAGGGAGCGCGGCGAGACCGACGATCCTCCCGGCGCCACCGTCGCCGCGCTGACCCGGCTGGCGGGAGGGTATCTCGCGCTCGCCGAGCGGGCGCACCGGCGGCAGTACGGCGGCGACTACACCGTCCTGCACGGCGGCGGGCCGCGCTGGGACTGCGGGGAGGCCACCTCCGACCGCCTGCTCGCCGACCCGTCCGGCTGGCTGCGCGGCGAACGGCTCGGCCTGGTGGCGGCGGTGGAGCAGGCCGCCCGGCTCGGCCTGAGCGAGATGTGCTGGGACCTGGCGATGACGGCGGTCACCCTGTTCGAGGCGCAGGGCCACTTCGACGACTGGCGGCACACCTCGGAGACCGCGCTGGCCGCCGCCCTGCGCGCGGGCGACCGGCGCGGCGAGGCGGCGATGCGCTACTCGCTGGGCACGCTCGCCCTGTTCCGGCAGCGCTACACCGACGCGCGACCGCACCTGGAGGCCGCGCTGCCGCTCTTCGAGGCGGTGGGCGACCGGCACGGCCAGGCTCTCACCCTGCGCAACGCGGCGCTGATCGAGCGGGTGGAGGGGCGGGTGGAGACCGCGCTCGACGCCTACCGGCGGGCGTTGCGCATGCTCCGCGAGGTCGGCGACCGGCACGCCGAGGCCCACGTGCTCGGCAGCATGGCCCAGATCCACATCGAGCACGACCGCCCCCGCACGGCGGCCCCGCTCCTGGAGACGGCGCTGGCCGTCTACCGTGACCTGGGCAACGCGCGAGGAATCGCGCAGATCCTCAACAGGCTGGGACTGCTGCACCTGCGCCAGAACGACCCGGCGCGGGCGAAGGACGCGTTCGGGCAGGTCCTGCTCGCCGCCAGGTCGGCCGGAGACCGCATCGGCGAGGCGTACGGCCTGCTCGGGACGGGCGAGGCCGAGCTGCTAGCGGGCGAGCTCGACAGCGCGGCCGGCCTGCTCGACGCGGCGCTGCTGCTGGCCGAGGAGCTCGGGGAGCCCTTCGTCGCGGCCCGCGCCCGCCTGGCCCGCGGGCGGCTCGCCGCCGAGCGCGGCGAGCACGGGCAGGCCGCGACCATGCTGGACCGGGCGGTGAGGGAGTTCGCCGACATCGGCCTGCCGGTCTGGCACGAGCGGGCGCTCGAGGCCCGGCGCGCCCTCGACGGCATGCTCTCCGCGCCGCCCACCCCCTGCTGACCGGACGGGACCGCGTCCGGGCCGGATGTGCGACCCGGGGGATGACCGAGCGGGAGCACGGCCGGGCCGGATGTGCGACCCGGGGCGCGACCGAGCGGATGCGCGGCCGGGCCGAATGCGCGACCCGAGGGGCGCGGCCGGACGGGTGCACGAGGCCGGGAGTACGCGGCCGGGCGGGAGCGTGACCGGGGGTGCCCGGCCAGGTGGGTGCGCGGCCGGACGGGAGCGCCGAAGCCCCTCGCCCGGCCGCTTCACGCGACGCCGGTCCCCGCCGGTGAGCTACTCGCCGGGGTCCATCCAGTGGCTGTCACAGTCGGGCTTGGTTACCTGATCATGCAGATCGATCGCCGCGGCCGGCGTGGCGCTCGCGCCCAGCAACCCGGCCACCATCAGCGCCAGCAACCCCGTCTTGATCTTCTTCATCTTTCTCCTTGATCGTCAACAGATCGGTGCCATACCCCGCGGGCGTTGGTGATCGATAGCAAATCACGAGCGCCAGGTGTCGCGTATGGGATCTCGCTGTTGAACTTCTCCCCCTTCGGCTGTTATCGCCCTTCCCCTGGCGAAGGCTGACGGTAGGACGAGAAGGCCGGTTCCGCCGGCCCGGGCACCGGACCTCGGCCCACCCGCCGCTCGACGCTGAGCGGCGGCTGCTCCCCACCGGCGATCAGTGTCCGGTGCCCGGCCGCCGGTGCCGGACGTCCGGCGCGAGCGGGCCCGCGCGGAAGTGACCGGCACCCCTCGGTGGAGCCTCGATGACCACGTACAACCCCGTTCCCGGTATCAGACCGCAACAGCCCCCGTAGCCGCTACGGCGACGACCCCGGCGCGATGTGGCCCACCCTGCGTCGTTCCCGGCCGGTGGCCCACCCGAGATTCCGGGCGGTTCCCCGGCCGATGGGAAGCGAGACGACAGGCATGGGTGCGGCCGGCTGACCGGCCGCACCCATGCCGCCCCGGTGTCGTGTCGTTGGTTCCCACTGCGGACGACCATCTCCACCTCGCACAGCTCGGATGCCGCCTGCGGACGACATCGACGCTGGTCAACGCCAAGATAGACAAATCCGGTTTCACACCGGTTTCACGTCACCCCCTCCGGCCGGGCCCGGACGCCCCGGGCCGGGAAACCCCGGATCCGGCGTCACGGGACGGTGATCACGATCTTGCCGAGGAGATGCCCCTCCTCGCTGAGACGCTGGGCGTCGGCGGTTCTTCCCAGCGGGAAGGTCTGCCCGATGACCGGCCTGATCCGGCCCGCCGCCGCCTCGGCCAGCGCCAGCCCCGCCAGCCGCCTGCCCTCCTCCGGGACGAACTGCACCTGCTCCATCCCGCGCACGCTCACCCCCCGCCGCCCGGCCTCCTCGGGGTCGATCCGCGCGAAGCTCCCACCGGGCACGCCGTACGTGAAGAACCTGCCGCCGCTCGCGACGAGCCCGAACGCGTCCTGGCCGATCCGCCCCCCGGCGCCGTCGAAGACCACGTCCGCCCCGGCACCGCCGGCCGCCTCCCGGACCCGTTCGGGCCACCCCGGCTCGGAGTGGTCGACCACGGTGCCGGCTCCCAGCTCCCGGGCCAGGCCGAGCTTGCGCCCGCCCCGGGCGGTCGCGATCACGTGGGCGCCGGCCGCGTGGGCGAGCTGTACCAGCAGGGTGCCGAGCCCCCCGGCCGCCGCGGTGACCAGCACCCGCTCCCCGGCCTTGACCTCGGCCGCGCCCGCCAGGCTCAGCGCGGCCGGGCCGATCTGGAGAAGCGCCGTCGCCTCCCGCACGCCCAGCCCGTCCGGTACGGGGACGAGAGCCTCCACCGGGACCACGGCCCGCTCGGCGTACCCTCCGTCGCCGGTCATGGCGATGACGTCGCGGCCGGCCCAGCCGGAATCGACCCCCTCCCCGACGGAGACCACTCGCCCGCCCACCCCGCCCCCCGGCACGTACGGTGGACTCTGGCCGAAGAACTCGGTACCCCAGCCGGTGCGGAGCTGCGTCTCGAGGGACAGGACATCGACGACGGACACCCCGACCACGACCTGCCCGGCTCCGGCGACCGGCTCCGGCGAGCGGTTCACCACGAGTACCTCCGGCCCCCCGAACGCGGTCACCTGGACAATGCGCATGTCGACCACTTTCTCTCGATGTCCTCGCGCACAGTCTCGAACCTGAAGTTTTGTTGATGTCAACCGACGACAAAAGGATCATGCCCGTGCACCCTTCCGTCCATGACCTGCCGGACCACCGCGACCGCGTGAGAGGCTGCCTGCTGGGCGGCGCGCTCGGCGACGCGCTGGGGGCTCCCGTCGAGTTCGAGTCGATCGAAAGGATCCGCAGGCAGCACGGGCCCGAGGGGCTGACCGGCCTGGTCCCCGACTGGCGCGGCAAGGTCGGCCTGATCACCGACGACACGCAGATGACGCTGTTCACCGTGGAGGGACTGATCCGCGGCGGTGACGTCGCCGCCGTCCGGCGCGCCTACCTGCGCTGGCTGGACACCCAGCAGCACCGCTCCCCGCCCCTCGCCTCCCCCGCGCACGACCGCACCGCCGCCCGCCCGGCGCCCACCTCCTCCCCGGCCGCGAACGACCGCCCGGCGAACGATCCCGCTCCGGCCCCGTCCGGGAACGACCTGGTCCGCACCGGCCTGCTCCGCGAGCAGGAATGGCTCTACTCCCAGCGGGCCCCCGGGAACGCCTGCCTGTCGGGCCTGCGCGACCGCCGGGCCCGCCAGGCAGGCGCCCCCGCCCCGTTCGGCGAGCCCGGACCGGTCAACCCCGGCTCCAAGGGCTGCGGGACGGTCATGCGCTCGGCCCCCTTCGGCCTGGCCGCGCGCAGCGCCCGCCACGCCTTCGACCTGGCCGCCGAGTGCGCCCAGATCACCCACGGCCACCCCACCGGCTACCTGGCCGCCGGCGCCTTCGCCGCCATCGTCCACTTCCTGGCGGAGAACGAGTTCCCTGCGGAGAACGAGTTCCCTGCGGAGAACGAGTTCCCTGCGGAGAACGGCTTCCTGACGGAGAACGGGCCCGGCGGGGCGGGCGGGTCCCCGAAGCCGGACGAGACGCTCGCGCGGGCCGTACGGAAGGCGATGGACCTGCTGGCGACGTACCCCTCGCACGAGGAGACCAGCCTGGCACTGCGCGGCGCCGTGTCCCTCGCGGCGCGGGGCGGCCCGACACCGGAGAAGGTGGAGTCACTGGGCGGCGCGTGGGTCGCCGAGGAGGCACTCGCCATCGCGGTCTACTGCGCCCTGACCCACCCCGCACCCGGCGACGTCGAGCGGGCGCTGCTGCTCGCGGTCAACCACTCCGGCGACAGCGACTCCACCGGCGCCGTCTGCGGCAACCTCCTGGGCGCCCTCCACGGTGAGGCGGCGCTCCCCGCCGGCTGGCTCGCGCACCTTGAGGGCCGGGACGCCATCACCGAGCTGGCCGACGACTTCGCGGCCTGGTCCGCCGGGAACCACGAGATCACCGATGCCTGGCGCAGGAAGTACCCGGGCGCCTGACCTCTGGAGCGCGGCGAGCAGCACCGCGATCCCTGGGGAGTCAATCCCTTCGAGCGTCGCTGAACTGCGCCGCTCTCGTAGCCGCGGCCAGGCGTAAACGAGTGTGTGGTTTCCCGCACGTGCCGGCGCCACTGATCGTTCCGTTCCTCCCCGGGGACCGGCCGGCCGGACTCGGCGTCGACACCGGCGTGGACCTGGGCGAGCCGGTCGAGGCGAGCGCCTGGCTCGTCGCGCGTCCGGACCGTCCGCCCCCTTCGCGTACGGTCCGGGCCCTCACACCGTCCGCGTGCTGAGCGGGAGACGGAGGACGAAGCGCGCTCCGCCCGAGGACGCGTCCTCGACGTGGAGGGTGCCGTGGTGGGCGCGGGCGATGTCACGGGCGATGGCCAGGCCGAGCCCGGTGCCGCCGCGGTCGCGGCTGCGGGCGGTATCCAGCCGGGCGAAGCGCTGGAAGATGTGCTCGCGCTCCGCTGGAGGCACGCCCGTACCGTCATCGGTGACGCTGAGCTCGGCCATGCTTCCGGCGCGGCGCACTGTGACCACCACGTCGTGCGTGGCGTGCCGTTGCGCGTTGTCCAGCAGGTTGTCCAGCACCCGGCCGATCTGTTCCGGGACGGCGTCGGCCGTCATGCCGGCGGTGAGGTCGAGCCGTGCCGGGTGCGGATCGCGGGTGCGGCGCGCGGTTCCGGCCTCGGCCAGTACGGCCAGGTCGACGGGCTCCAGGGCGGCGGGCGGTGCCGCTCCGATCCGGGCCAGCATGAGGAGGTCGCTGATGATGGCCTGCAGCCGGTCCACATCGTCCAGGGAGTGTTTCACCAGGTCGGCGAGGTCGGTCTCGTCGGGGTGAAGTTGCGCCTCCTCCAACTTGACCCGTAGCCCGGCCAGCGGAGTGCGCAGCTCGTGCGAGGCATCGGTGGTGAAGCACCGCTGGCGGTCGAGCGCCTGCTGCAACGACTCGGTGACGCGCTCCAGCTCTGCGGATATCGCGCGCTCGCGGGTGTAGTGGCGGGCGTTGTCGACACACACCGCGGCGCGGCCGACCAGTTCCTCGGCCAGGGCGAGGTCGTCCTCCTCGAACGCGTCCTTGCCCGTGGCGCGATAGAAGCTCACCACCCCGAGCGTGACGCTCCGGGCTCGCACCGGCACCGTGATGAGCGAGTGGATGCCCTGCTCGCAGATTCTCCGACCGCGCTCGGGATCCTGTGCCATCCACCCGAAAGCGGTGGACAACACCGGGTCGAGCACCGGCTGCTCGGTGGCGAGGCTGCGCCCCTGCGGCGTGGACGGGAGCGGGTGGATGAGCGCGCCGAGCTGGTACAGAGCGGTCCCCTCCCCGATGCCCGCGAAGGCGACCCGGCGCAGCCCCGCGTCCATGTCGGCGGGCTCGTCGCCCCGCAGGACGCAGTCGGCCAGGTCGACGGCGACATAGTCGGCGAACCGGGGGACGGCGACCTGGGCCAGTTCCTCGGCGGTCCGGGTGACTTTCAGGGTGGTGCCGATGCAGGAGCCCGCGTCGCACAGCAAGCCGAGTCGCTCGCGCGCCCGCAGGGCGAGCCGGCCGATGCCCGGCTCGCTCATGGCGAGCAGCCACTCGTCGGTTTCGGTCACCTTCCTCCCCCGTTCGGCCGGGCCTCCTGGCCGTCGGCGAGCCTCGCCTTCACCGCGATGGCGGTGGAACCGATGATCGATTGGGCCACAAGCGTGGCGGTGCGGCCGTCCGAGAGGGCCATCTTCACCATCGCCGCCCGGCCCTGCGCGACCAGCCTCACGGCGGCGTCCTCCAGGGCGCGCCGATCACGGCGGCACAGGTCCAGGGGCGTGGAAGCCGTCGCGACGCCTCCTTCGGGCGCCCGGAGGAACTCCTCCGTCAGGGCCCGCTCGTGTTCGACCACCATTTCGAACAATCGCCGCTCGACGGCGGCGGCCAATCGCCGGGCCAGGACCATCATCTCCGCGTTGGCCGTGTCCTTCAGGCAGACGACGCTGATGGCCCCGTTCATCCGCCCGCTGAGCGGGTGGCGGATCGGGGCGCCCACACCGGTGAGCCCGCGCAGTTTCTCCGCGAAGTGCTCATTGCCGGTGACCTGGCAGATTCGCCGTTCCACCAGCGCCGAGCCAAAGGCGCTGGTGCCCATGTCCGCCTCGGCGAAGTGGAACCCGGGCGCGGCGCCGACCGCGTCCATAGTCCGGCGCAGGGCCGGATCGCCCTCGTCGCGCAGGAACAAGACCCCACTCGCGTCGCCCAGGAACATGGTCACGGGGGTGCCCTTGACGACGGTACGCATCCGCTCGAACACGGGTCGGGCCGCGCGCACCACTCCGCAGTCAAAATCAAGATCACCGGACAGGCGCGGCCTCACGGCGCCGGGCGTGAGTCCCGCCTCCTGGCACCGCCGCCACGATTGCAGGGTCGCGGCGCGCACCTCATTCCCCGCGAGCTTCCCCTCCAGGAACCACTCCACGAGCTTCTCGTCGGGCCCTCCCCCGTCGTCCCAGCCATCTGCCATCCTGCCCACTCCAAAAACATCCACACGGTGAGCTTTATGTACCTTTCATCCAGAATACGGAGGAACCGCATCCCTAATCCCATACCGTGGCAAAGAAATGTCAGGCCCTGGCTCGCGCCCGGGCGGAGGCGGCCAGCAGCGGCCGGTTCTCGGCGATGTCGACGGTGTAGTCGTCGTAGCGGACCTCGACGGGCAGCGGAAACCCGTACCGGCGGCGGATCTGGCCGGCCTCCCGGATCCGGCCCCGCACGACCGGCAGCGCCTCCTCCACCTCCCGGTAACCCCGCAGCACTCCCCGCCGCAAGGCGCGGCCGGCGCGTAGGCGTGCGCGAGCGCCGGAAGCAGCTCGGGGCGCTCCCCCGCGTCCACCTCCTCTTGAGGGCTCTTGAGGGCCGAGACGCCGTCACCGAGCCGACCGACGGCTTCGCGACCTGGTCCGCCGGGAAGCACGAGATCACCGACGCCTGGCTCAGGAAGTATCCCGGCGCCTGACATCGGGGGTCCCGTCGCTGCCGTGGCGCCCGGGTCCGCGGATCCTGATCTTCGGGTGGGTCCTGGCGTACCGCGAGGTGATCATGTTGAGGGCGGCTTCGGAGGAGGCGTACGCCAGGGCGGGGAGCGCCCGTCTCGCCCTCCCCCGGGCGGGGGCGGTCACAGAGAGGCGGGGGCGGTCACAGAGAGGGCGTCCTCCCCCGTCAGGCAGGGCGATACCGGGCCGTGGATGGGACGGGCGGTACCAGGCTGCGCCTCGGGAAACATCGCATACTGGGTAAATGACCGAAAGCGGAGAACTGGGCCCCGCGCTGCGGCACTGGCGTGACCGGGTCGCCCCGGCCGCGGTCGGGCTGCCCGGCGGCGGGCCGCGCCGCGCGGCGGGCCTGCGGCGCGAGGAGCTGGCGATGCTCGCGGGGGTGTCGGCCGACTACATCACCCGCCTCGAACAGGGCCGGGCGACCTCCCCGTCCGCGCAGATCCTCACCGCGCTGGCGCGGGCGCTGCGGCTGTCCACCCAGGAACGCGAGCACCTGTTCCTCCTGGCGGGGCAGCCACCGCCCACCGCCGGGCGCATGTCCACCCATATCACCCCGAGTATTCAACGGCTGCTCGACCAACTGGACGGCACACCCCTCAGCGTCAGCGACGCCTCCTGGAACCTGATCAGCTGGAACCGGCCGTGGGCCGCGCTCTTCGGGGACCCCTCCCTGCTGGTCGGGCGCGAGCGCAACGCGATCTGGCGCCACTTCACGGGCCTGCCGGGGCGCGTCAGCCACACCCCGGAGCAGGAGATCCGCTTCGAGACGGTCGCTGTCGCCGATCTCCGGTCGGCGACCGCCCGCTACCCCGCGGACACCGATCTGCGCTCGCTCGTCACCGGCCTCCGGAGCCTCAGCCCGCGCTTCGCGGAGCTGTGGGACAGCCACGTCGTCGGCGTCCACGAGTCGGACCGCAAGACCGTCCACCACCCCGACGTCGGCCCGCTCACGCTCGACTGCGACGCGCTCACCGTGCCCGGCAGCGACCTCCGCATCATCGTCTACAGCGCCGCCCCCGGCACCGAGGCCGCCGACAAGCTGAGACTCCTCACCGTCATCGGCACCCAGACCATGCGGCCGTCCTGGCCCCAGGCCCGCTGAAATCGATCATCGGAGAGATCGCTGATAACCGCAAAGGCCGGGCACCCGATTCATCGATGCTCCCCACCTCATTTCCAACATTCACCGCAGCTGTTCAGCCACTCCTCGCAGAAGCTCATCAGCACCCAGGGCAGGCGGTACGACTCCGGCGCCGCCACCCTTGCCTTTGCCTTGAGCGACTGACGATGCTTAACCATCCTGACCATGTAGGTAGCCGCTTCTCTGCTGGGCGGTTATCCGGACCACTCCGATTCGGCGTGTCTCACGGGAGACAACCGATCAGTGATAGCCGAACTGGCCAAGGCGATGATGGGCGATCTCAATCTCGGCCGGTGTGAAGAGATCTTCGAAGCGTGGCTGGACGACCAGCGCCTCAACGGTCAGGTCGAGGCGGCCGCGCTCCCAAAGAGCGGCGAAGCCGTCGGACACCGCAGGGGCGTGCAGGAGCTTGCGGGCCGTGGCGAGGCTGCCATGCTCGGCGAGCATGCTCAGGAAGTACGCCGCGTGATAATTCGCCTCAGCGCGCGCCCTGTCATAGACGGAACGCATCGCCTCGTTGAACTCGGCGTCCACCGCCGTCCCGGTCTCCGGCTCGTCCCCGACAACAGGCTCCTCCGCCGAGGCCCCCGAGACCCCAGCAGCGCCGGAAGCGCTCTCGTTACGACGAGTCACATAACCGAGCAGGGCGTCCACCGAAGTGAACACCTCATACCCCAGCTCCTCCAGCCGAGGCAGGTCCGCGACGTCCGGGTCGAGCTCCAGGACCACGGGTCTGCCCTGCCCCGTCTGCAACCCATCCGGCCAAAAAGCCTCCGCCACGGCCAGCGCGCGACCGGTGACGGGATCGGCGATTTCACTGTCGAGCGCAGGTTCGGCATACCCCAGTCGCACCAGTTCCTCTGCCATGGCCTTGATCTGGGTCGAACGGACGTCGTCCTGCTCGTCCGCGACTACCGTCACCGGCCGAAGGTCAGTGGCCGCCACCGCGGAGGCTCCGTTGCGAAGTTCGGCCAGAAAGGACTGCACGGCCTGCGCCAGCAGTTCACGCCGGGCTGCGAGAAAGTCGGGGTAGCGTTCGACTTGCCACAGGTCGGGGTCGGCCGGGATCCACTGCGAGGCGAGTACGCCGGGATGCTTCTCCTCCGCCTCCGCGAAGTACTCCTGAGGAGAGCGCTTCCCGATCGTGAGGTTGGTGTCCTGGGTCAGGAAGCAGAAGTTCGCGACGGCGTTGACCTGCGAACGGTCGTAACCGGCCCGGTAGAGCACTGACTTGGGGAAGATGTGATGCACCTGCAGGGAGGCGAGCTTTCCGAGCATCTCGGCGCGCAGTTCCAGTCCGCTGCCGAGGTCTCGGGCGCCCTTGACCCGGGTGAGCATGTAGAGGAGCGGGTAGAAGCGCGAGCCCTTGGTCGAGCCGTCGAAGTCACGGGCCTGGATCTCCAGGTTTCCGCCACGCCAGCGTTCCAAGGACGCGATCAGCCCGTCGATGCCGGACTCCCTGACGACCTCGTAGTCCTGGGCGAGCACCGTCTCGGTCGACCCGGCAAAGCGTCCCCACAGCGCGGAGTGGACGTACCAGAACAGCACCTTGTCCCGATGTACGGCGTCGGCGAACCGGCCGCCGGGGCTGAGGTGAAGCAGCCGGGAGACGACGGGGATCGCGTAGCGCCCCATGAGCACCTGGTCGTGGTCCAGTCCCAGCCGTCCGGAGATGGATTCGAGGAAGTTGCCGACGTATCCGACGGACTTGGTCAGGGCGGTCTCGAATTCCGTGGCCGACACGGTGTCCAGTGCGGTGAACACCGCCCGCCCGGTCGCCACCGCGGTGGTGTTGCGCAGTAGCCAGTCCAAGGAGAAATCGAATCCCGCGCTCTCCCAGCGCTTCAACTGGTCGCGCATGACCTGCCGGGCAGGCGACCAGTGCGCGCAGATCTTCGCCAGCGCGAGGTCACCCTTGGACAGCGCGGTGCCGCCGGAGTTCACACGGTTGAAGATGTCGACGACGACTTCCACGTCCTTGTCGGCCCCGGTGATCTTCTCCTCGTGGAACTCCCGGTCGAGAAGCTGCCGCAAACGGTTGAGCCGCTCAAGATAGGTAGTGAACTCCGGAACGGAGCTGAAGTCCTTGATGAAGGGCTCCAGACCGTCGGTGAACAGCCGGGTCACGTCCACCCATCTGGAGTCGTCACGCATTTTCGCCGGACCGTAGAACTCGAAGTTCTCGTCCTCGACATTGAACCGTAGACCGGTGAAGGCAGAGGCGTCCCCCTCGAAGAAGGCGGGGGCTTGACCGCGGATCACTCCGTACAGGGAGGTGATGCGCTGCTGGCCGTCGAGCAGCAGCAAACGTACGCCGCCGTCGGTCGCACCGCCTCGCACCGAGGCCTGATCTGGTTCGGTCTCCCACATCAGCAGGCCGCCGACCGGGTATCCGCGATACAGCGAGCGCATGAGACCACGGACCTGGTCACGGTTCCAGACGTATCCCCGCTGGAACTCCGGCAGGAGCACGGTGCCGTTGTCGATCTGGTGGAGGAGTACCGAGAGCTTGGCCATGTCCCGCCTTCATCGTGACGAACTGATGATCTTAACTGTCGCCGTACTTTTCGTGCATGGTCTTTCACTGGAAGTCACATGGCGAAACCGGCCAGGAACGAACTGGACGTGCCGTGCCAGGAAACGTGGAGTTGCTCGCGCGCACGAGTACACGCGACGAACAGCAGACAGCGCTCACGCTGCAGATCCTGCGAGTGCGTCAGGGGATCCTCCTGAACCGGGGTGACGGCGCTCGACGACGGCACCTGGTGCTCCGAGACCCCGATGACCGCCACACATCGGAACTCCAGCCCTTTCATCCGATGCATGGTCCCGGTCCGGACGGCGTCGTCGGCGTCCTGCGCCTTGGCCAGCGACCGCACGGGAATCCCGGCTCGCTCCAGCACGGTGACCGCCGAGTCGGCCAGCATGTTGGACCGGGCCGCGACACCGATCTCTCCCGGCGCGACGCCCGCTTCCAGCCAATCCCCGACCTTGCGCGCCAGCGCGTCCAGCTCGTCCTTCTGGGTACGGAAACCGCGTAGCTCCGGAGGACGGCCGTGCACCTGCGACCGGTAGCCGGCCACCATGTCCAGCCCGGTGTCCAGCCCTCCGTCCATGTCGTCGATCCGCTCACCGCGCAGCATTCCCAGACTCCAGGCGAGGATCTCGGCGGTCGTCCGATAGTTGACGGTGAGACGTGAGGAGCGTCCGCCGACCTTGATACCGATCTCCCGCAGCGAGACACGGCTGTTGTAGATCCGCTGGTGGGTGTCGCCCGCGATGAACAGATCGTCGGGCCCCTCGGCGACCGCCGCGCGCAGCAACCGCCACTGGACCGGATGCAGGTCCTGCGCCTCGTCGACGACGATGTGCCGGTACGGCTTGTCCGTCCGCTCCTCCAGCAGCCGGGTCGCCTCGACGCAGATCGTCTCGTAGGTCCACACGCGCCGCCGCCGGAGTTCTTCCTCGAACTCCCACACCGCCTGCCACACCTCGGCCTTCTGCCGGGAACCCAGACCACGGCCCCGCCCTTCGCGCTTGGCCTTCAGGTATTCGGCCGCACCGGTCACCCGCTGGGCGAGCACCACGTGCCGCCATTCCTCCGCGAGGAACGTCTCGGTGAAGGAGACGTCGAGCCGTTTGACAATCCGCCGCCAGATCTCCTTCTCCTCCCTGTCGCGCAGGATGGCGGGACGGCCGTGCCTCTCGGCGAAGACCTGGTAGGAGAGCTGGTCGACATGCCGCACCTCGATGCGGTCACGAACCCGGGGAGAGTCGGCCAGTAGCCGCAGCCCAGCCTCCAGCGAGGCGGACAGCGTCGAGGTGAAGGTGGTCACCAGCACCGGCCCGGCCCCGAGGCTCGCGAGGTGGTGGGCACGGTGCAGCGCGACGACCGTCTTGCCCGTTCCCGGACCGCCGGTGACACGCGCCGACCCTTTGAAGTCCGCGTACGCCACCTTGTGCTGTGCCGGATGGAGATAAATCTTCCAGAGTGCGAACGGGTGGCGGAACACCTCCATCAGCTCGTCCGGTCCGTCGACGAGTACGACCCGCTCGGGAGTGCGCTCGACCGCTGCCGTGATGTCCTCGGTGTCGTACGGCTCACGCCCGGCGCTGACGCCGAGTTCGGCCCACACCTGTTCGGGGGTCATACCCGCGGCCAGCCCGTAGAGGGCGTCCCACTGGTTCTGCGGCAGGAAGGACCTGGCGGCCTCCAGCTGCGTCACATCGGTCAGCGCCCTGGCGAAGGCCAGGGTCTGCTCGTCGACACCGAGCCGCCTGAGATCGGCGTCGCCCGCGTCGTCGAACAGTCGTCGCGGCGCTCGGTCCGCCATTCTGGCCAGCTCCGGCAGGGTGGCGTCGATGGCCGCGCCGTCCCTGATCTCGATGCGGCCGGTCGCCGTGTTCACCGATGCCCTGCGACGCTGCGCCCAGGTGTAGGCGTCGTCATGCGGAAGCACTTTCAGCAGCGTGAACGAGTCACCGGTCTCGGGTGCGAGCACGACCCCACGCCAGAACTTGTCGATGCGAATCGTCCGAAACCGTGGGTCACGCGCGTTGTTCGGCTTCTCCAGATGCAGCCCGGCATGGGTGGCATGCTCGAATTTGGCGAAGATCTCCGTGACCCGGTCCTGGACGGATCGTTCCAGCTTTCCGAAATCACGGAGAAAATCCTTGTCGATTCCGAGCCTCGGCACGCCATGCCCTCCAGGGGGTCTCGCTTGTGGAAGCGACCTACAAGAATGCTCGCCCTGCTTATCGGCTATCAAGGCTTTCCAGGATTTCCCGGACTTTGTCCACGGCGGGGTGTCGAGGACCGTATTTGTGTTCGAGATCCCGCAGCAGGTCGCTCAACGTGGCTTTCGCCCGCGACCTCCTTCCGGAGCCGAGTTCGAGAAGCCCAATCTGGCGCCGCAGTTCCAAGATCCGTTCCTCGTCGACGCCGAATCGTCTCTCGTCGTCCAGGAGCCCGGTGAGCTGGGCCAGGGCGAGGTTCGTCTCCCCGATCGCGGCGTGGCAGTTCGCCTCCATCAGGCGGCAGCGCAGTACGAGATCGTGCTCGGGCCCTTCCCGCTCGGCGAGGTCGGCCGCGAGTCCGCTGAACTCGGGAGCGGCTCGCCGGTAGTCCCCGCCGAGGAAAAGAGCGTCGGCCAGCTCGATCCGCAGGTCGATCACCATGGAGTCCTTGGGTCCGAGGGCATGGACGGCCGGTTCCATCGCCTCCGCCAGCACCTCCGCGGCCTGGGTGAACCGGGACTCGGCCTTGAGCGCCGCGGCGTCCTTGCGAGCGAACGCGACGTCACTGCGTCCGGCCGGTACCAGGTCGTCGCCTCGGCGGACCTCGCCGCCTCGGAGCGGCTCGGGCCGCGCCTTCCCGGTCTGTGGTCGATCCACGGTGGGGGCGTCGAAGCCGGCCGATCCCGCCACGGGCGGCTCGGAGTCGATCCGGCCCACGACGGCCGCATACATGCGCACCGGATGGGGTGAGCCGAGGTTCACATAGCCGGGGAAGGGCGGCAGGTGACGGCAGAAGTCCATCAGCCGCCGGTAGACAACGTCGGCGCTGGGAGGCCGCTGCTCCGGCGCCTTGGCGAGCAACCACAGAACGAGCCGCTCCAACCCTTCCGGAACGTCCCGCCTCCTGTCGCGCAGCGGCTGGGGAGGAACGTCGGTGTGTTTGCGCATCGCGGCCAGCGCCGTGGGACCGGCGAACTGATTGCTGCCGGCGAGCATCTCGTCCAGGACCACACCAAGGGAGTACAGGTCGCTCCGCTGGCTGGTGGCCTCACCCATGGCCTGCTCCGGCGCCATGTAGTTGGGACTGCCCACCACGATGCCCGTCCCGGTCAGCCTGGTGGCGGAGGTGGATCCGAACGCGGCGGCGATGCCGAAATCCAGCACCTTGACAGTGCCGTCGGGACAGAACATCAGGTTTCCCGGCTTGAGGTCGCGGTGAACCAGAGAATTGGCGTGGGCCACGGCCAGCACCGAGCACACCTGGGCGGCGATCGCCACCGCCCAGGCGATGGGCAGCTCGGTCTCGTCGAGGAGTGAGGAGACCGGGCATCCGTGGACGAGCTGCATGACCAGGTATAGCTCGTCGCCGTGCGATCCGCAGTCGTAGACGGTGGGCACTCCCGGATGTTCCAGGCGGGCGGTGATCCGCGACTCGCGCACGAAGCGTTTGGTGAGTTCGTCGTCGGGTCTGCCGTTGGCCTGCCTGTCGACCCGGATGAACTTGACCGCGACCGGCCGGTCCAGGCGTTTGTCGTAGCCGAACCAGACCTCTCCCATGCCGCCCGCCCGGCGGGACACCGGGTCCAACTCGTAACGGTCCCCGACAATTGTCCGTCTGCCCACTACGGCCCGCCTTTCACGGGGGCTCCTTGCTCCCGACAATTGCCAAAAATCCCCGGGAAACAGATATTTTCACCAGCGAAGTCATGGAATCCCAGGCTCACCGCAGCCGCCCCAATACGCCCCCGGCGCGTAGTTCGGCGATGTGCTCGGCGGCGCGCAGCGGTGTCGAACCGCCGTAGACCAGCAGCCCGGCCTCGATGTTCCTGGCGACCCCGGACTGGGTGAGATTGGCACTCGACACGAGCAGCACCCGCCGGTCGGCGACGGCGAGCTTGGCGTGCATCTTCGCCCCCTGCCCGTCCCGCCTGGCCGTGGGCCAGTGCCACAGCTCGACCCCGGGGACCGACGCGAACGCCGCCGCCGGCTCGGCGCCGCCCAGTGCCGATCCCGCGCCCTGCAAGGTCTCGACGACGGCCATCACCGAGACTCCGCGCCGCACCGCCGAGGTCAGGGCGTCCAGCAGCGGCGGGTACGGCTTCGCGGAGTAGGTCATCAGCAGCAGTTCATGCGATGCCTCGCCCACCACGTCAACTAGGACCTGCGCCGTGGCCCGGACCGGCACCGAATGGGTGCCTGGCCCGCTCCACACCGCTTCGACCCGGTGGGTGGCCGCGTGCTGCGCGTACCCGTCTGCGACGCCCCGCAGGTACGCCGCGGCCTCCGCGTCCGGTATCCCCTCGGTGTCCTGCGCCGCCAGTACGTCCCGCGCCACCTCGGCGAATCCGGGGGTCGGAACGGCCGAGGGGATCGCCGAACGTGGCCCGTCCCCCAAGATCCGCTCAGCCAGCGTGCGAACTCGCACCGGCCCGAGCCGGGCGGCGGCGTCGGCCGCCGCCCGGGCGAAGGGCGAGCCCGGTGTCATGGAATCTCAGGGTAGAGGGCCAGATCGGAGGCGTCGACGGGCACGATGAACCTGCGATCCAGGAAGCGGTTGCCGCGTTCGCAGGTCGTCTCGGAGACGAAGAGGCAGACGTGGCAGGCGGCCCCGTGCAAGAAGTCCTCGGGGGCACGGGGCAGCCGCTCGGCGCAGAGCGGGTCGGAGGAGCAGCGCCGGGCGTCCGAGAGCGCGCGGCGGGTGAGCCGGACCAGTTCCTCGGGTTCGGCAAGCGAGACCAGACCGCCCAAAGTGCCCTCGGCGTCCGGCACCGCCGTGTAGATCAGGATCCCGCTGCGCGGGTCGTCCTCGCCGCCCGCGTAGATTCGTTCCGACAGGCTGGCGGAGTTGTAGCCGCACTCCAGCGCGATCGTGCGGATCAGCAGGTGCGAGAGCGTGTGCAGCGCGTAGTAGCGCAGGCCCGGCCAGCCACGATACTTGTCGAACCCCTGACGGATCCGGTCGGAGTAGCGATATTCGCGAAACCGCCCGTACGCCTCCCGGTGCTCGTGCGGGACCGACCGCCTCTGTCCACTGTGCTCATCGGTGAAGGAGGAGGCGCGTACCCGCTCCTCCCATGCCACCAGCAGGTCCTCGGGCAGCTTCAGGAAGATGCCTTCGCCGCGTACCTCGCTCGCGGGCACCCAGGTGGGCTTCGAGCGGGTCAGCGGTGCCCGGGTCACCAGCTCGGGGTCCTCGAAGTCGGGAGCGTCAAGCCGGGTGAAACCGATCATCGCGCGGACCTCACGCAGCCGCTCGGCCTGGATGACGTCGGCGTAGTAGCCCTTCAGCAGGCTGGGCACACCGTCCGGATGCCGGTAGAGGGTGAAGTCGTCGGTCGCCTCGGGGAGCGTGGGGGCGGAGAAGACCTGCCATTCGGGGGTGAGCAGGTCCATCTGACCACTCGCATCGGGGTCACCGCCCTCCAGCTTGCCCCGGTGGCGTACGATCGCCGCCCAGAGCTCACCGTTGTCGGCCCACTTCTCGAACTCGTAGGAGAGAGGCGGCATGGAGCGCATGAACGGCAGGCTCTCCGGCCCGGGGACATGCTGGAGGTTCGCCCAGAACTGCTCGATCTTGGCATCGAGCTCGTTCGCTCCGGCCTTGGGAACGGCAAGCGCGGAGAGGGGCTGCGCGAACCACTGATTGGAGGCGCCCACCACGACGACGTGCGGCTGCTGTCCGCAGCCGTTCTCGGCGAACGTGCCCAGATGCGGGTGACGTCCCCGGCAGTTCGGGAGCTGCTCCCTGCCCTTGCGTCCCATGACCTCGCGGATGTTGCGCTCGGCGTCGCAACGCTGGCAGCGGATCCGTACGTTGGCCCCGATGTTGCCGCCGAAGTCCTGCATCAGCAGGTTGGGTTTGGCCACCTTGGCGCATGCCTCGCCCCGGTGCACGAACTCCAGGTAGGGGAAGTCGTCCAGGTGACCCGCCGTGCAGGCCAGTACGAAACGGGCACCGACCACAAGTCGCGGCTTGCTACCGCGCCCGCATTCGTGGAAGAACCTGGCCTCGTGTGGCTTGCGCGGCTTGTCGTTCCTGAAACCGAACGCCTGGGTGTCGATCGGCGCCAGCAGGTTGCAGGCGGTGCAGCGCATCCAGCTCGGGAACGGCATGACCGGTACGCCGGTTCGGGACGCGTCCCCGTTGGGGTTGCTGTCGATTCCCGGCAGCCAGGGCGCGGGTTTGAGCTCTGTGACGGTCTTGCCGAGGACCGACTGGACCGCGGCGAGCAGCCGGGGTTCGGCGATGACCTGCGGGGCGTCGCCGAGCTTGTCGTGCCGCCAGTCTTCCAGCCCCTTGACCAGCACCGAGAAGTTCGGCAGGTCGACGATGGAGCCGACGCCGGAGGTGAACATCAGGTGGCTGGGCCGCACGGCCCCCACCCGGCGCCGGTACGGTGCGGAGTCCGCCATCACTTGCCCTTCCCGTCCAGCTCGGATACGCCCATCTCGTCCCCCTCGGGAACCTCCACGCCCGCGCCGCCACCCTCCGGCGACCGAAACCCCCAGCTCGGGGCCCCATACGGCGGGGTGAAGATGTCACCGCCGCCCGGGAGCAGCAGGTTGATCTCGTTCTCCGTCTCGCGCATCGAGTTGCCGACGGTGAGCGCGTCCCAACGGCCGTTGCCCGCCCGGTTCAGCAGACCGCGCAGGATCTCCTGCTTGGTGTTGCGTCGCTCGTAGCCGAGCCTGGCCGCGCTGCTCCTGGACTGCTCCCAGAAGTCGGTCACCACCTTGATCCGTTCGGCCAGGTAGTCGCGGGCGCGGACGTTACCCGCCGCCTCGGCGCGGGTGAGCAGCCGGTCGACGATCCGGCCGACGACCGGCCCGGAGAGCGGCACCTCCTCGGCGTCCCGGTTGCACGAGTGCGACTCCTCGACGTTGCGCACCGCGGCGACGAACATGGCCGCGGTGCCCCGGTCCAGCGCCCGGCGGGTGTACGGGGTGACCGACAGCGCCTCGACCTGGCGGTAGAACGTGGCGTGGTAGTGCTCGAAGTCCTCATAGTGCGCGAGGTCGCGGGGACGCGACCAGTTGTAGAGCGTGATCACCAGGCCGGGGCGCTCGGCGTCGCGGCCGACCCGGGAGGAGGCCTGGATGTATTCGGCGGTGTTCTTCGGCTGCCCGGTGACCACCATCAGCCCGAACCTGGAGACGTCCACGCCGACCTGGAGCATGGAGGTGGCCAGCACCACGTCCACCGGCTGGCGGCCCGTTCCCCGCCGCCGCTGACGGTCGGCGAGCGGGTGGGCGCCTCTGCGCTTCTCCCTGTCCTTCTCCTTCAGCACGTCGCCCCACTCGGCACGGATCTCGGCGCGACGGCGCGAGGTGTCCAGTTCCGGGTCGAAGCCGATCTCCAGCTGCTTGAGCACCTCGCTGATGTCGCCCGAGGAGATACGGGAGGTCAGCTCCACGACGGTGAGCAGGTCGGCCTTGGCGGTGAGCCGGTCGGACAGGCCCTTACGCCTGCCGTGCGCCCGGATACGCGTGGTCACGTCGTCGTCCAGGTAGCGGCGCATGCCGGCCAGCTCGCGGGTGGCGTTGAAGTAACCGACGACCGTCATGTAGGGGTCGGCGGACTCGCCGTACCGGTCGAACATGGTCTGCCCGGCCAGGAACAGGATCTCGGCCAGCCTGATCTCGGCGGACTTGAGTCGCGTCCCGTGCGCGCACACCCCGAGGTAGCGACGGCCGGGTGTCTTCTCCGTGAGCGGCATCTGCTGGGAAAAAAAGGTGTCGGCGACGTCGATGACCTGCGGCGGGAACACCGCGAGCCCGCGGCCGAAGACGCCGAGCACCTGGCGTTCCGCTCGCTTGGTGGTCGCGGTGGAGGCGATGATCTTTGGTCCGGTCAGGTTCCCAGGGCCGGGGCTCCAGGTGCAGAGCTCGTCCACCGCCGCCTCGAACAGGCCGACCGTGGTGCCGAGCGCACCGGAGATCAGGTGCAGCTCGTCCTGGATGATCAGGTCCGGCGGGCGGAGCCGGATGACCGGGCGGCTCACCACCTTGGGCAGCTTCCCCTTCGCGTGGTGCCTGCCGCCGCAGCCGATCTGCTCGTCCAGGTCGACGTGACGGTAGCCGTGCCGGGGGCATCGCTGGCCGACCCGGCCGAACAGGTGACCGGCGAACCCCCGCCAGGGCAACTGCGCCAGCTTGTCGACGGTGGCGATGACCAGGCTGGGCACCAGCCGGTAGATCTCCTCGTCGACGGTGAGGATCGGCAGCCCGTCCCGGCGCGCAGCGATCTCCTCGGCGTCGTCGAGGAGATCGGTGAGCATCCGGTCCTCACCGAGCTTGGAGAACGGGCACGGGTCGGCCTCGCCCTCCCTGCCCCGGCCGCAGTAGAGCAGCACCCGCCTGCGGTCCTCGTCAATGTGCAGGTTGCGGTCACCGGTCAGCTTCTCCCCGCACCATGGACAGGTCAGCGTCTGCAGCACGTTCGTCCTGCGACCGGCCGGCGCCTCCCTCGCCTCGTGGATCTGTTCGGCCGCCTCGGTGAACCAGTTCGGCGAGACCGCGCCGCCCACCCACAAGCCGATCCGGAACGGCTCCTCGCCCCAGGTCGCCGGGTCCTCTCTGCGCTGCACCTCCGCGGCGCAGACCAGGGCGGCGGCCCGCTGGAACTGCTGCGCGGTGAGCAGTCGCAGGGTGTAGCGCATCAGCACCGACACCCCGCTTCGGCCGTCGCGGGCGTCGGTGCCGGAGCCGACCATGCGCTGCAGGCGGCGGATCGCGAAGGTGTAGGCGGTCAGGCCGAGGTACGCCTCGGTCTTGCCGCCGCCGGTCGGGAAGAACAGCAGGTCGACGGTGGCCGAGGCGTCGGCGGCCCGCTCGGGATGCTCGGGGTCAGTCAGCGACGGCAGGTTGAGCAGCACGAACGCGAGCTGGAACGGCCGCCACGACGCGGCGCTCTTCCCTCGCGCCTCTACCTCCAGCATGGCCTGCGGGTAGCTCAGCCCCAGCTCGTCGCGGAGCTTGCCGACCGTGGTACGGCGGCGCTGCGCGGCCATCGCGGTATTGGCGAACCGGAACGCGGCCATCGCCTGGTCGTGGCGTTCCCGCTCGGGGTCGGTGAGCAGCTCGACCCCGTCGCGGATCCGTTTCGCGGCTTTTTCCGCCTTGTGCACCGCCTCCTCGGCGGCCCCGCGCAGTGGCTCGGGCAGGTCCGGGATCCGGCCCTTCTGCCCCTCCAGCCAGGCGGCGTATCCGTCGGCGAGCGGGCGCAGCCCGGCCGCGAGCTCCTCGGGCGAGGCCGCGGCCAGGGCGTCCATCGACAGCTCGACCCCGGCCAGCGCCGTCCCCTCACCGACCGGCGCGACGGTGGCGGGCACGTCGTGGGCGGGCAACCAGGTGGTGCGCAGTTCCCGCGCGCACCGTTCCCCCTCGGCGACCTCGGCGTGTACGGCGACGTTGCGGCCGGAGGCGTAGCGGCGCTCGTGCCGGTAGAGCAAGCGCAGGTGCCGCTCCTCCAGATCGTCGCCGACCGCCTCCAAGTCGTCCAGCGGGTCGTCGATCGGCAGGAAGCCCCGGGCTCCGGGATCGAGCGCGGTCACGGTCAGCTCGACCTGGAACAACCAGGCGACATCGGCGGCGCGCTCCGGCTCGATCTGCTGGTTGATCAGCGTCAGTTCGACGACCCTGCGGCCGTCCCGCTGCGGACGTACGGCCACCGCAAGCAGGACGCCCAGGTCTTCGGCACGTTCCATGGTGAGGGGGATCCGCTGTGACGGCTCGCCGTCGAGCCGGATCTTCTTGCGGCGCTCCACCGGCTGCCGCGTCCAGGCCGAGGCGACGCGCTCTCGGCCTTTGGCGTCCTCGATCACCGTCTCGGCCCTGGTGTAGCGCCCCCAGGAGGCGGTGACCGCGAGCGCGTCGACCTCATCGGGCACCGCGAACGACAGGCCCATGGACGAGGCCCAGATCCGGCCGAGGTTCTGCGGGGTGAGCACCTCCGGCAGCTCGCCGTCGGCGCTGTCGCCCTCGACCCCGATCTCGGTCTCCGGCATCTCCCCGGCGTCCTCCCGGGGTGATCGGTGCGAGGGTTTCGGACCGAGCATGCCGACGAGGTAGCGCTCGCGTGGCCCCGACGTCCTGGACGGCAGCTCCTCGTTGTCACCGCCCCACGGCCCGAGCAGATCCAGCCGGACGAGATCCTCGAACGCGTCACGCACTTGGAAGGAAGTACCCGACTCGAACGCCTGAGGAATGTCCAGATCAGGGGCCGCCTGTTTGCTTTTGACCGGTTCGACGGCGATTTCGGATGACAGATTAAGCCCTTGCTGCCTATCCCCTAAGTCCGGAAACAGGTCTTCCTGATCATTTATCACGCCCGCCGACGCCCCTCACGGAGTCCATGCCTCAGCCGTTCACTGAAACAAACTTAGCCCCGTTTTGACATGACCCTCAATGCCGAAGCGGACACAAGTGGCACTAACGGATACATGGGGATATTTTCATCAGGATTCTCGACACCCGACTTGTCGACAACCTGTTTGCCGACTAAAGAAAGTCCATTTTCACCCTATTGATTCCACTTAAGGGCCGTTTATCCTTTTATATCACCAATTCAACAGAGAAGGTTCTGATAACATTTTTTAACCGTTTTCGGTCGCACTGACGACCCTGCATTTTTCGACCCCACGGGCCCACCACTTTCCAAGCCCGAGCGGTTGAAGAATTGGGACGAATCGGCCCGGCGGGCGACTCGACTGTGATGCGAGATAATTAACGAGAGGTGGGGATGTTGTGTCTATAGTGGTTCTGGCCAGCCAACGGCGTGTCCATTCCCGAACTCGCGGCGCCCCCCGTCTCTGTCGACCAGCGGAACGTTGGCTTCGCCTTTCCCGGGGATCCGTCGCAAGCGAGACATGTCCCTGGTTATGATCATCGCCGTTCCGGTTCCGAGAGGTCCCCATGCACGTGTCGGTCCGTATCCCCTGGCATGACTCCGGCTGGAGTGGCACGGTCTGCCGTAATCCGCTCGACAACGCCTCCTGCATCCTGTTGCATAACATCGGCACGAAACGTGACGACCAGTATGAAATCGAGCACGCCGGGAAGTCGCTGGACGAGCTGGACACTCATCGGATCGCCTGTGTGGGCGAGCGCGGGACCTTCCTGAGTTCCCGGCCGTACCCGGTCGTGCTGAAGCACCCGTACCGGCACAACCGGGCGTTGCGCAACCTGCAGCCGACCACCATCACCGTCCCCGCCTTCGGCGTGCAGGCGATCCCGTACTACTGGCTGCTCCGCGAGAGCATCGCGGAGGTAAGTCGTGAATACGATCTCGTTGACTTTGACGACGAGCGGGAGGCGCTGGTCGATCGCGAGCTGGGATTCACTCCCAGCTGGGTGATCCACGGCGACAATCAGAAGACCTTGATCGGGCGGTTCTTCGATGACGTCAAACCGAATGAGTCCCTGGTCTTCTTCTATGCCAAGCACTCGCCGTTCGATGACCTCAAGACCGAGGGGCACCTGCTGGTAGGTGCGGCCCGGATCACCGACCTCCAGCTGCCGCAATCCTGGAGAACCGACGGCCCCACCCCGTTTCCGAACCACATGTGGGAGACAGCCGTCTCGCACACGCTGCGTCCGGGCGGCGCCGGAGGCATCCTGCTACCGGTCACGGAACTGGCCGAACGGCACGCACGGGGCGAGGACGTGCGGGACCTGCTGGCCTGGGCGCCGGAAAACGGCGGTCGCGAGTTCCGCTACGCGACAGAACACGTTTCGCACGACAGCGCCATCGACGCGTTGGACCGGCTCTTCCGCGCCGCCGAGCGCTGCCGGAAGGCCGGCCTGGACGTGCCGCACGCCTCCATGGAGTGGGTGAGCGAACGTATCGGCGAACTCTGGACCGCACGCGGCCCGGCTCCCGGCCTCGGCGCCGTTCTCGGAGCACTCAAGTTCCGCTACAGCAAGGTCCTGGCCAGAGAGATCACCCGTCTCACCCCGAAGGACACGGATCCGTGGGAAGTACTGAATGATGTGATCTCCCATCCGCAGCGGTATGCACAGGCCGTCTCCGGGCTTGTCACGGACACCCATCGCAAGGTCTGGCTCCGATTCACGGCCGAGGAACTGCGGGTGCTGTGGCTGCTCTCTCGGTTCCAGTTGACCAGCGACCAAGCGACCATCCTGTTCCAAAACAAGGAGATCGACCTGGAGCACGGGGATCTCCTGGCCGACCCCTACCTGGCCCACATCTGCACGGTGGGGACTGCCACGCCGGTGCCGTTCGGCACCGTCGACCGCGCATGCTTTCCGAAAGCGGACATACGGGAACGGTTCCCTATGGCCGAGCCGACCGCCGTCGTCGACCCCGACGATCCGCGACGGCTACAGGCGCTGCTCGTGGATACGCTGGAAGCGGCGGCGCAGGCGGGTGACACCGTGATGCCGATGTCCGCCGCGATCCAGCGCATCGCGGAAAAGCCCTTGGCGGAGACATGCGAGATCACCGAGCAGAAGCTCAACGCGCACGACTTTCACCCTGACGATTTGACTTTCTCAATCGAATCGCCCTACTGGCCGCCCGTGGCGGGTACTCGGCTGGCCGACGGCAGTCCCGCCTACAAGCTCGCCCGGCTGGAGCTTGTCGCGCACGTCATCCGCGGCGTCGTGGACGGTCAGATCGCTCGGCCCAGACACCCGGTTCCGGAGGATCTCGCGGATGAGCTCGACCGCGTGCTGGCCGAGTACAAATCGGAAGACGACCCCGACCCCGAAGCCGAGGAAAGGGCGGGCCTGGAAAAAAGGGCCGCGCTCGCCGAGCTCTTCGCAGCCCCGTTGAGCGTGCTGAACGGGCGGGCGGGAACCGGGAAAACCACCCTGATCAGGGCGTTGGCAGCTCACGAGAAGGTTCGTTCCCGAAACATGCTGCTGCTGGCTCCAACCGGCAAGGCTCGCGTGCAGTTGCAGACCAAGGTCCGGCACTCCGCGCAGACCATCGCCCAGTTCCTCACCAAACACGAACGCTACCGCGATGACACCCGTTCCTATGTCCTGGCGCCGGACAGACCCAAGGCTCAGCCGTACGGGACCGTCGTTGTCGACGAGGCGTCCATGCTCACCGAGGAGCAACTGGCCGCCCTGCTTGACGCGCTTCCCATGCCTGATCGGCTCATCCTGGTCGGCGACCCCCGCCAGCTCCCGCCGATCGGCGCCGGACGACCTTTCGCCGACCTGATCCACCGCCTGGCGCCGCCTCCGGGGAGTGCGGAAAGTGTCGGCTTCCCGCGTGTGGCGCCCGGATACGCCGAACTCACCGAGTTGCGCCGCCAGCAGGGAAAGGTCCGGGACGACCTGATGCTCGCCGCGTGGTTCTCCGGAGATCCCGTTCCTCCCGGCTTCGACGAGGTCTGGGAACGTCTGCGTACGGGGACACCGATGGAAACCCTCGCGGCCGTGTCCTGGGCCGGGTCGCGTGCGCTGGATGTCCTCGACAGCACGCTGGCGGAAGAGCAGAAAATCGTTGATTCCAAGAGCTTCGAGACCTCCTACGGAGGTGAGCTCAGTGAGCCATGGGTCAACTTCCGCAAGGGCGCCGCGGCCTCCTGCGAGAAGTGGCAGATCCTCACTCCCACGCGGGTTCACGGTTGGGGAACCATCGAGATCAACCGGCATCTGAAGCGAACCTTCCGCGGCAAAGCCCTTGCAGATGCCCTGCGCCCGCTTTGGGAACGCAGCGTTCCCAAACCCCTCGGGGCGGAGCAGATCGTGCTCGGGGACAAGGTGCTCAACAACGCCAACGGCCGGCGTAAGCCGTACCCCGCGAACACCGGACTGGGTTACGTGGCCAACGGTGAGATCGGCGTCGTGGTGGGGCAGGTGGGTAGGAGGGGGAGCAACCCCCGGTGGACGCAGGTCGAATTCTCGTCGCAGGAGGGAACGACCTACGGCTACTCGGGTATGTCGGAGGACGACCCGCCCCTGGAGCTGGCCTGGGCGATCACGATCCACAAGTCTCAGGGGTCGGAGTTCCGGAAGGTCATCGTGGTGCTCCCGGGAAGCGCGCGCAAGCTTTCCCGAGAGATGATCTACACAGCGTTGACACGCCAGCAGGACAAGGTGACGCTGTTGCACGAATGCTCTATCGACGACCTGCGAGAGCTGACCGTCTCCACGAGCTCGGAAACCGCCAGAAGACTGACCGACCTCTTCACAGCACCCGCCCCGCGCGAACTGTTCTTCCCGGATGGCGCGTCCGCGGGCGTCCTCGATGCCAAGAGGGTGCACATCACCGCACAGGGAGTGATCGTCCGCAGTCACAGCGAGGTCATCATCGCCGACCTCCTGGACCGTATCGCTCCTGGCCGATGGGGATATGACCAGCCGCTCACCCTCAACGGCGAAACAAAACGACCCGACTTCACGATCATCGGGTCAGATGGGCGCGCGATCCACTGGGAGCATCTGGAGATGTTCGGTAAGAGAGTCGATCACGCGTGGTGGGAGGAGCGCAAGCGCTGGTACGGGCAGGGGGGAGTGCTGCTCCCCGAAGAGGGTGACGGGACCAACGGCATCCTGCTGCGCACAGATGACAAAGACGGGGTGAACGAGCCCGCGTGGGCCGAGCTCGCGCGCCAGGCGATCGGGACCATTCCCTCCGGCCCGGTGATTCCCACTCCCGCGAAGGTCCGGCGCACCCCTCCCGGACAGCGCGGGTGAAGGACGAACTCACCGCGCACGGCTTCGTGGTCATGGATCGCGAAGCCGTGCCGGAGATCGCCGGGCGTTGGGGAAGCCCACAGGCGATTGTCTCGCGAGAGCGAGACGACTCCTGGAGTCTGTCCGGGACGTACGGGCTGGAGGCGTTTCCGTGGCACACGGACGGTGCCATCTCATCTCGGCCGCCCCGCTGGATCGTGCTTCGAGCCTTGTCGATTCCCCAGTCAACGTACACGGAGCTCCTCGATCCGGACCCGCCCCTGCTGACCGGGCTGCGCCGTACCGTACTGCGGGCGGTTGACCGCACGGGAAGAGCGCGGCACCTGCCCGCGGCGGTATCCGAGGAGGGGCGGTGGCGAGTTCGGTGGGATCCGCGCACCTGTGATCCCCGGATCGGGCTGAGCCTGGACGAGGTGGAAGCCCAAGATGCTACGACGATCATTGAGTGGCGAGAAGGACGAATCGTCGTTCTCGACAACGCACGCCTGCTGCATCGGCGTCCCACCGTTCCAGCGGGGCGCGTTCTGGAACGAACCTATGTGTGGAGCGAATGATGTGGGAGTACGACGGGTTCATCGCCAAGGCGCAGCTGTACTTCTCCAGGGCCAATGACCATCACACCGCGGATAACGACGTGCTGGCTCATTGGCTGCTGCTCGGCCTGGAGTTTCTGCTCCGCGCACCACTCGCGAAAGTCCACCCAATACTGCTCGCCGACATGAACGGCGACTCGATCATGGCTGCCGCAGGGTATCCGAAACCCACCGGTCACCCGACGTCCATTCCGCTCAAGACGGTCGTGGAACGGTTGGAGACAATCGTTCCTACTTTCACGAAATACCACACGAAAGACGTCACCGGTTTGGCGGGTTTGCGTAACGCGGAGGCACACAGCAGTTCGTCACCGTACGAGCAGGGGGTTGAACTGTGGTTGCCACACTTCACGCGAGTGGTCGAAGTCCTGTGCGATCACCTCGGGTTGGATCCGGCGGATATGCTCGGTGACGCCCTGCTCAGCCATGGACGAGCCCTGGTCGACGCCGCGGACAAGCGGCTGATCCATGAGGTGACGCAGCGAATCAAAGCAGCTGTCAAGATTCGAGACGGCCTGCCCGACGAGGAGCTGATCGTGCGGCGGGCCCGTATCAGCACGCTGTTCCCGGGATGGGGTGGCCTCAGCCTGCTTCATGAGGCCGCGGAGCAGGTGGGATGCCCCGCCTGCGCCGAGAAGATCCCTTTAGAGCTGAGGGTCGTGCGCAGCACAAATGAGCGCATCGAGGACGACTGGGTCTATCGCGACGTTGTCTACGTGGCGACGGGGCTGTCCTGCCCGGTCTGCACTCTAAGCCTGGAAGGCACCGCCGAGATCCACGCTGCCGGGATTCAGCAACAGTACCTGCGGACCGAGCGGGAGTCGCTCGAAGAGCGTTACGCCGACTACGGCGAGTCCGAATACGGCAACGACTGACGGAATCTCACAGTCGAAACAGTCTCCGGGTGGCGCATTTGAGGAATCCGGAGCTGGTCTTTCGCAACCCCGACAAGCTCGCCCGGGCCCGCGAGATTCAGGCCGCCCAACGCGAATCCTTCGTCGACCTCTATGTAAACGACCTGATCGTCGTGCCTGGAGACGAGGTGAAAGGGAAGGTGTTCGCCTTCTAGCGGCACGACCACGAGCGGGCCGGAGGGGCTCAGCGAAGTGCCTGGGTGACGCGCTGCCTCAGGACAGGGTCGCCGATGCCACGGCATCACGTTGTCAGAGCAGAGACTGTGCGATTCGCAGGACGTCTTCAGCACATCCCCACGAGAGGGTCACACCCGCTCCACCGTGTCCGTAGTTGTGCACACAGGGCACCTTGTTCGCCAGGCGATCGGCCTCAAGTCGGACGGTTGGCCTGACCGGCCGGATTCCGACCCGATGGTCCACGATGGAGGCGTCGCCCAAGCGTGGATCGATCTCGCGGCAACGAGCCAGGATCTCTTTCCCTACTGCGGGATCCGGGGTGCGATCCCGCACATCGTCGATCGCGGTGCCGCTGAGTATGACTGTCTTTCTGTGAGGATAGATCGCGGTGAGACGGTCCGATGATGCACGGTCTTCACTGAAGAAGTCGGTCAATCCCGGATTCTCCACCACCAGGTGATCCCCGCGCACCGCACGTAGCAGGGGGTCCACGGCCAGTTCCGCTGCCCCGTATCCAGAGCAGTTGACAACCAGATCAGGCCGGCCTGCCTCTTCGAGGAAGGTGAGAGTAGCTTGTTCGATCTTCGTCCCGGTGGCCGACAGAAGATCCTGCAGGTAGCCCAGATAGGTCGGCATCTCTATCATCGGCGTGCTGTACCGCCAGCCCATGATGAAGCCTTCCGGCATGTCCTGTGCGGCGCACGGTGTCCACTCGGCCACCTCGTTCAGCAATTCGTGCCAGACCGGTGGCGAGACCATACGCCGGGCTGCCTGAATGCCCGAGGATATCCGCACCCCCGCTGCCGGAACGTGCTCCGCGAAATGCCGGAAGATTCTCAGTGAGTGAGAGCTCCAGCGAGCGACGTCGCCGGGAGGGCCGGCGCGGAAGGGACCCCAGAGGGCAGCCGCGACCGCTGAGGAGGTCTGCTGCGGGAGTTCGGAGGCGATGATGGAGACCTCCGCTCCCATCTCTTTCAACCTCAGCGCCGTTGTGAGCCCGATTACGCCGGCGCCGACCACGGTGATCTTCACAGTGTCCTCTGCTCAGAGTGGATGCGGCTGAGCCCTGCTTTCGTCATGAGCTTCTCCAAGGACAGTGGACCGGTAGACATATGCCAATGACGAGTGCGGGCCGAAGAAAATCGCCGGGACCAGCCTCTGTGGATGTCCGATGACTCTCTCCACGGCTCTCAGGTAGTTCCAGCGAATCATTGGATATGCCGAGTGAACGAAATGCCGCAGGTCTCCGTAGGGGAGCAGGGTGTGACCGGCGAGAGCTTCCATCACGGGTCTTTCATGATAAAGACGCTGGCAGCGCGCGGCCTCGATACTCACCCGGTTGCCGCGATCCGGCGGGCGATCAAACCATCGATGCTCGACGAGCAGAGATATCCATGACAGCTCCGGATAGATGAGGATCCGCGGGATCAGGAAGCCGAAGGCAAGTCCGAGTGGTCCACCCAGCAGATATGCGCCGACCGCCATGACCGCTGCCGACAACAGCACCCACTTTCTTTGTCGGCTCGAAGTCAGGACCTGCCAGACATCCCTCCCCGTCCGGTAAACCCCTCGGGGAGTCATCGGGAACAGAACTCCTAGAATGAACCTGCCTTTCGTGCACCCCGGAGCAAGGCCGGCGTCGGCGAGATCCTCCAGATTTGGATCGACTCCGGGAACGATGGCGTTCGGGTGGTGGCGCCGCACGTGTACAACTCGCCGCTGTGTCAGATCTCGCAGTGCGAGGGGGAACTGGAATCCCATGTTGGCCAACAGGTCACCGATACGACGGGTGCGACAGAGCGAACGATGCACCGCGTAGTGGGAAACCTCCTGTAGGCAGCGGAATTCAATCGAGACCAGTATCGCGATGAGCATCCACACGGCGAGGTTGTCCGCCGCCCCGCCGACCACCCAGAGGCCCACTATTTCGAGCCAGTGCCCGATGACGACGCAGGCCGGTGTGTAGTCGTTGGCACGGGCTCGTTGGAGTCGCTTGATCGAGACTATGTCGTTGCAGGCGGGACGATCCTTGCCGGAGCCCGGAAGACGGCGATACGGGGAGAACCACCAGTGATCGATCTGGCGGACGAGCAGCCCGACCAAAACAAGGACCAGCCCATTGGCCATTAGACGTATATCCCCTTTTCTTTCAGCCAGGCACGGTTCTCATCCTCCAGATCGGCATAGGCTGCGATCTCCGCGGGAAACGACTCGCCCTGCACAAAGGATTCTCGCTCGGCGTCCAGGATGTCGTCGATGGCGACATCAGCCCGGTAGACGAATGTTGCGTTACCTTCGAGGGTCGGCATCAGATCACCGTTCTCCGATCGAAGGGTGACCTTCGCCATTCCTCCCGCATTTCTGACGGTGATCTCGCTTACCTGCTGTGTGTTGGTCGCGAGCCGCGAATACACTGCCGATGACGCTACGACGGCGGAGCCGCAGGATGGCGTCAAACCGACTCCACGCTCGTAGGTTCTGACGAATATCTCGTCGGGTCCGACGGGGTAGACGAATGAGACATTCGCCCCGATAGGAAACTGGTCGACGTCCGAGGCCACGATGCCTCCGACACGGACGAGCTCCTGCTCATCGTAGTGATCGACGATCGCCACAAGATGGGAGTTGGGCACGGCCAAGGCGGTGAAGGTCAGGTGTGAATCCAGGACAGGAATGGATCGATCAACCCAGAGCGCGGAGCCGGCCACTATGGGCCTGGGCGCCGCGAAAGACACCAGAGGTAGATCCACCGAGACCTGACACACACCACCTGCTGTCTCCGGGGCAGTGCGAACAACGAAGCGATGGCGGCCCGACATGATCGACGTCGAGGTCTCACCCCTTCGCTCAAGAACATACCGTCCGAGACATCTCATTCCGTTTCCACATAGGTCCGCCCGCGAACCGTCCGGATTGAAGAAGGTGGCCTCCGGCACTCCGTCAACGTGATCCACGAAGTAGATGCCATCGCCGCCGAGCGGTCCGTTCCGGTCACAGATGCCACGAACCAACTGCACCAGGTCCACCTCTTCGGGAAACTGGTCATAAGGAGATTCGATGATGAAAATATCGTTCTTCGAGCCGTGGGTCTTCAGGATCTCGATACTGTTCATGTCTCCCGCAATCAATTATCTGTGCTTACTTAAAGCTGCGCTGATCTCTGCGGGCTTCCATTTGGAATCGACCAGAAGTTCGCGAGCCACCTGTTCGTATGAATGAAGAACGGCCGGCGCCGCAGATGAGTTTTCCGCACCCCAGATCTCGTCGAACTTCTTTACCCATTTGTCTATGCGCTTGAAGTAGACGCTACTTCGCCCTTTGCTGTATCCCGCATCGCCCTGCTCTTCCTCAACCAGCACGGCCGCTGCGGCCACCACCACGAAGTCGACGGCCTGATCAGGCCTCAACCATTCACGTACGGCGAGCCCACACTGAACCCCCAATGACCTGTGAAGGTCGATGAGATCGATCAGGTCTTTGGCGTAGCCACGTTTCGTCAGATCCGACAGCCGACAGACAAATATGCGTAGAATAACGCCGCCGGACTCGATCAGCCGACGATTCTCCACGAGATATTCTCTACGCTGGGTCAACAACCGGGGATCTGTTGTGAGATCGGTTGCCATAATCTTTCGTGGCTGACACGAAGAGTCGATCAATGTCCGATACAGCAGCACGCTTATCCGCGGAACCTCCGCCGCGTACAGGAGGAGATGACCATCGGCGATCTCCTCCGTGTCCTCCATCAACTCCCTCTCGAGAGTGGCGCTTATGAGTTCGAAGTACGTTGGATCGGACATCGCCCTGCCGCTCGCTCGCCTGAATTGCATGTAGGTTGCCTGCAACCAAGCATGTCGGATGACAATTGCAACCAACAAGCCAGTTTCAACGACAAAGAGGATCGTTGTTACCGAGGCTTTCCCCAGCGCCCAGGCGGTCAACGGAACAATGAGACCGAGCAGGCCAACAAATGTATTGAGAGCCGTGGAGGTGAGCAGGCGAGCCGCCCCTCTGGGACCTTTTCGACGACGCGTCAAATCGGACATCAGGCTCCCTGCTTTACTTGTTCACCAGGAGTTACGGCTCCACAAGCCGGTTTTCGCACTTCACATCTGCCGACCCATTACCTTCACCTGTGCCTCACACAGTACATCTCCAGCATGACCTTGGGCAGAAGAAAGCAGCCCTCAATGACCTGCGGTTACGCTCTTATGTGACATTCGGGCAGCCGACTACCCAACCTCGCATACCTCGGATATCCAACCTGCGCCGAGCCTGCCATGGCAACAGGGAAGATGCCCGCCCGCGCAACCGCCCGCCATCGACACATCCAAACCAGGGACGTCTTTTATCAATACTAGTTTCATCTTAAATGGCTATCAATTCCGACGAACACCTACATACCACCCAGATCGTATCAAATGATGCATGTCTTCAAAATAAGCCTAAAAGCCGATCAAGCTACTTTGATGGCCCATTTGGGATGAAAAGCTAATCTAGTCAACTACCGGGCGGCTGAAGTAGCAATACCACTCAGAGCCGTTACAACGGATATAGATGACCCGAATCACCTTGATGGCCACCGGGATCTCCGCCGTCGGCTGGAGCGCCACATCCTCAAGGAGCCACAACACATGCCAGATAATTTGAACCTCTACGGGCTCCTCGACGAATACGGTCTCGACAACGAGGGCTTCGGCTTCCACGCTGCGTGGCCTGATGGCCTGACCAGCGAGAAGGCTGCACGTCGCCTTCGAACGGACCTTGACAGCGCCTACGCCTCCGCTGCCGACGAGCTGACGCGCGAAGAGAGACTCCGACTTCGACGAAGGCTTCGTCATGGCCGCCACCTCGGACGCTTTCGTACGCGTCTCCGCGAAGATCGATCGGCCGAACGCGTTCCAGAACAGTTCACCGGAGGGACGTAACGCCGCCGTGCTCAGCGGGTGCCCGAGTCACCCGCTCGGACCCCTGGCCGACAGCCACCTGGTGAACCAGCGTCGTTCGGTACGACTGCTGTCCCGCTGACTCGGATGAGAATGCCCGGAGTATGGCTATGCGCCCGTCATCAGAACCAGTATTAATTTGGACATATCCTCTGAACGAAACCGTCCTGCATGCCTCCGCTTCCGTCCACTCGGGACGGCGGATATTGAGGCGCCTGCCAGTGCCGGCAGCGGATCGATATCAATATCTGTTGATGTCGCAAGAACATCGGTGGCCGCAGGTACAGTCGGAGCGTGGTTCCCGATGAACCATCGCGCTCGCCGAGCGGCAGCGTGTGCATGGTTTGGGCGAGCCCGAAGATCAGCTCCGTTCAAGTCACCGTCGTGCGCGCCCGCAGACCGAAGGTGACAGATGGCCGACAGTGAATACGACGAATACGACGCCGTTGTCAGAGTTCCAAAGGGGGCCGATCTTTCGCAATCCAGAAAGACCGCTGGTGCTCATCGTGGACTCACGCGTGACTCTGACACCAACAAGCTGGGACACGCCGAGATCTTCTTGAAGGACGAGAGTCAGGAAGATGTTCCAGCAGAATCTCCACCGGTTTTTGTCAACACCAATGAGTACGCACCGGATTCCAGGGCACAGGAGCGCTCGGAACTTGAGGCGCTGCTCGGTGTCCTGGTTCTTCTTGTTGCCGTCAAGGCCGCGGAGAAGGCCGCGCCGCACCTCAAGAGATGGTGGGACGATCAGGCACTTCCGTTCATGAAGTCGGCACGGAGCAGGCTTGCGCGAACTCGCAAGGCCGACAGCCAAGCCGCCCGGACCGAGTCGACCACCTTGATGGGACCCGCATCTGCGGAGGACTCACAAAGAGTGGTCGCCGGCCTCGAAGGACATCGAGTGAACATGAGCGGCGCAGAAGCGCGGGAGCGTCTTGCCACGGCTCTGCTGGCCAGGCTCTTCAGTGAAGAGCAGATGAGAGTTCTGCGCAATGCCCGGATCGAGGGCGAGAATGATCATTTAGAGTTGAGCACAATGGAAACGCTCACGCCTCAGCGAGTCAGTGACAGCATCCGGTCAATGATTGAGAAGAATCCTTCGCCGCTCGACGAAGAGGTACTGTCTGAATTCGTGAAGGTCCTCAAGAGAAGCCGGGCCGACGGCGAGCATTTTCCATTGAGAAACAAAGAAATCGAATAGGCACTACGCCTGACCGAGCCCTTTCCAACCAGACAGGCCCGCCTGACGGTGTCATGAGGCTCTGAACATCACACATTGGGATGATCTCAGCGAGAACAGGCCAGACATCCGTGGCGTTCTGCCCACGCGTACGAAGTCGGCCGCCGACGGCACGAGCGTGGAGCACAGAACAGATGCGACCGTCTCACGGCGAGACAGAAAACCCTGCCGGACGCTGTTCTGGTCCCGCCCCATTGACCTCTGTACGGTCCTGGCATGGGCGCTACGCGCTGGACTTGGGTCAACGGCCATTACCGGAATCAGAACGGCAGAAGGGTCTGGGTGCGCGGGCATCCACGTAGGTTGCCCGGCGGTCCGGGTGCCGACGAGGTCGGTGCGGGCCTGGTGGCGGTCATCGGGGTCATCTTCGTGCTCGGAGCCATGATCTCGACGAGCGGCAGCCCGCCACCCGAGCAGCGCGAGCCCATACCGGCGGCCTCACTCCCCGCCGGCCTTCCCGAAACAGAGCCGCCACCCGAGCCGATCGAGAGCGAGCCTCCCCCAGAGCCAGTGGAGAGTGAGATCCCTCCGGAACCGACCGGTACCGGCTGGCCATGAACCCCGCTGAGTTCGGAAGGCTGTACGCCACGTCCATGAACGTGACCAGCACGCCGCCGCCCTATGGCCGAAGCCTGCCGACGACCTTTTCAGGGCTCAGCGGTTTCCTGGGGCGAGAGTGGGGCTGCCAGGGTGCACCAGACGATCTTGCCGCCGGGGGCCGGGCGGTAGTAGCCCCAGCCGGTGGCGAGGAGGTCGACGAGATGGAGGCCTCGGCCGCTCTCGTCGTCGGGGCCGGGGTCGCGCAGGACGGGCGGGTTGCGGGCGGCGTCCCAGACGCGGAGCACCACCGTCTCGCCGACCAGATAGAGGTCCATCCAGATGCGATCCGGGCCGAGATAGGCCGCCTCGGCGGCGGCGGGGCACGAGGTGTGTGCCTTGACCGCGTTGGAGACCAGCTCGGAGACGACGAGCTGGGCCGTCTCGATCAAGTCGTCCCGCCGCCAGCCCTCCAGCACCCGCCGGACGTGCACGCGGGCGTAGTAGGGAGAGGTCGGGAAGACGGAGAGTTCCAGATAGTGCTCCGTGGTGGTTACACCGGTCATTTCACCCGCTCCTGGTCAGTACGTCGGGCGTAGGACCGGCACCGTTCGCAGACGGGGGATGCCGCTCACCCCACGGGGGACGGGGGCACGGTGCCGGTCCTACGGGAAGCACGGCCGGGGAGCGTCGCAGATGTGTCGCCGGTCGTACCACTGAGGCCGGACGGGCACCCGGTACGGGGTGGGCCGCCTCGGGAGGGAAGATCGTCCGCCCGGCCGTCTGGGGAAATCGTGCGTTTCACTTTCCAGCGGGAACCCCACCTGGAAAGCTAACTCTCAGAGCATGAGTCATCACACTAGGTGAACGCAAGGGCTACATTTGTATCTCATACATGATCCAGATACGCCCTAAAAGCGAGAGAGGTAAGGAATGGGCGGAAACGCGTCCACGCCATCCAGCAAACGCCAACCCCCTACAGTGCGGTTGCGCCGCCTGGCATCCGAGCTACGCCGCCTCCGTCAAGCCGCCGGACTCTCCCAGGAGGACGTCGCGGAGAAAACCAAAGTCAACATCGTCACGCTCTACCGAATCGAGACCGCCCAGGCCAAGCCACAACTCAGGACGCTCATAGCCCTGCTCGACATCTACGGCGTCACCGGCGACACCCACGCCGACCTGCTGTCCTTGCAGAAGGAGGCAAAGCAGCGCGGCTGGCTGAACGACCTCGAAGCAAACCTTCTCGGCCAGTACAGTGCCTACATCGGCCTGGAGTCCGAGGCTCGTCAGGCCATTAACTACGAGTCTCTGTTCGTCCCTGGCCTGCTCCAGACCGAGGACTATGCGCGAGCGGTGATCCGCGGTGTACGGCCAACCGCCCCCGATGACGAAAACGAGAACCGCGTTACCGCACGGATGCAGCGGCAACTTCTCCTGGAGGGCGACAAACCGCTCCGCCTGTGGGCGATCCTGGACCAAGCCGCTCTGTGCCGGGAGGTCGGCAGCGACGCGGTCATGCGCGATCAGCTCACACACCTCATCCAGCAAGCCCAGCGCCCACACATCACCGTCCAGATCATCCCGTTCTCTGCCGGTGCCCATCCGGGAATGCCCGGCAGCTTCATCGTCCTGAAGTTCGGCCCAGACGACCCCGATGTGATCCACATCGACAGCATGGCCGGCGATCTGTTTCTGGAGAAAGAAACGGATATTCGGAGGTATAACCAGATGTGTGAGCATCTTCGCGCGATAGCGCTCAGTCCCGCCGATACGGTCGCGCTACTCACTTCTCTACACAGAGATCACTAGCGGAAGGAGCCCGAGATGCAACCAGATCTATCCGGTGCACGCTGGCGCAAGAGCAGCCTCAGCGGCGACGGCCCGAGCTGCGTCGAGATGGCCTTCGTCGGCAACGACGTCGCCGTCCGCGACACCAAGGACCGCGACGGCGGAACCCTCGTCTTCCATCGCAACGAGTGGACCGCCTTCATCAGCGACATCAAGAACGGAGGCTACGACAGCCTTACCTGACCGACAGCCACCTTGGGTTGATCAGCCAGATGCCATGAGCTGAACGCTCGCCCTGTCGCCAGAGACTTCGTTTCATCGAACAGGTAGGACGCTCTTTGCGCCTTACAGCTGTGGCGATCAGGGGCCACCATGCGGATGCCAATGATGCCGTGCTCTCTGAGGCACAGAAGTGGCGTCGGGATCCCCGACAGAATCGGGAGCCCGGCGCCACACCTCTCGTCAGGTTCTCACTGCTTCCAGGAAAGTGGCACGCTCTCGACAGCGGCGGTGCTCCTGCCGACTGTCAGAACAGGTCTTCCTGGTCAGTGTTCGCCACGACCTTAGGCTTCCGCGCGCTCTTCTTGGTGCCCTTGTCGTGCAGGCCTTGGGCGACCTCTTCGGCGTAGCGGACGTGGTTGAGCTCCAACAGCCGGTCTACCAGTTCCCGCTGCGCGAAGGGGCTGACCGTATAGCGAACATCCCGCCCCACGGAGTAATGGTCGTGCTCAAGGCGATCGATCAAATCATCCCAGCCATAGGCATAACAGACTGCTTCATCGATCGCTCTATGAATACGGCGCAGCTCGACGATGTCCTCGTCTCGACACTTAGGATCGTGAACCAAATTATAGGTTTTAGTAAGCCCTGCCCGTCTCGCTAACATAAATTCCGACCGTTTTTTATTCAGATAACCGCCAAGCTTTCGCATTTCATTAGTCATCTCTGGCCGAACTAGTGTTTCAAAGGCAGCGGTAGGAGTATAACTAAGGTCCGCCTTCATTGTTGAGCAGCGACTTACCGCCCACCAGTAATGAGTAGCACTCGACAGGAAAGCCAGCATTGCGACATCGTCTTCCGCAAAAACCACGATCTTCTGGTCGAATACTTGGTTTCTTTCAACCAGTGCAGGCATGACCGTTTTACTCGTCTGAGCCAAAACTATTACATGCTCTAATTTGCTGATCGCCTGATAAAGGTTCGGTCTATGTGCACCAAATCTCCACCAATATTTTTCATATGATTTGATTGGATCTCCATCTCTCTGGGGCTTCACTAGCCGTCGAACTATTTCTAAACATTCAGGGTAATTCTCAGCCTCCCTCAAATCTAGATCGAAGAAGTTAATAATCCATCTAGTTGCCGAGCAGGCAGGAGTACTGTTTAGATCTTCGCCATTGAGATAGGGGAATATGATATTACGGTTAGTTGATCTTGCCTCGACGAGGCGATCAACCTCCTCGTTTTTTAATACGAATCCGAGTCCAAATACAAACGATCCCTTGAAGGCAAGATTCTTTGATGTAACAAGCCTCTCAGGGTTCCACAAAACCCGCGAGGCAGGCTCCAGTGATGAGTTTATATCGCGAACCTTATCTCCATCAAGAATGCGCTCTGCATTTGAAGGAAGCGGGGTTCGAGTAATCCAAACTGCACAGTACTCCAGCACCACCGACCTCGATGGCCAAGGCTCACTTTTAACCGCTTTCCTAATCTCACTCCCAACATTTTTGATTTGCCCAAGAGCAAGGTCGCGACTATCGCCTTGTGCGAGCGTATTTGTAGCAATCAGACCCATCTGGCCACTCTTTGCAAGAATATCGTGACCACGAAGAGTGAAATATGCAACAAGATCAGCAGTTCCCCTTACTCCGCGAACACCTCCACCAATACACTCAACAATATAATCGCGATACGCTCCCCCCATTGCGGTTTTTAGTTTTGCACCACCCAAGAAAGGCGGGTTCCCAATAAAAGCATCAAAACCCCCTTGCTCGAACACCTCTGGAAAAGATATTGGCCAATGAATTGGCTTCCGATCAAATCCGCCATCTATTTGATCAATGGCAAACCACTTCTTTCGAAACTCCCAGGCTTCTCGCTCACCCTTTCCATCGTAAACGTCATTCGCCAGCTTTGCTGCGTGCTCGGAACCAACCTTAAGGCTCCGTTCCCCCTTCCCCGAATATGCCATTGCCGCACCTACCGTCAGGTCAGCCAAAAGCCGTAACTGCGCCGAAGCGATCCCTATCTCTTCGAGCCGTGCCCGCTTTTTGGCCAACCCCGCCAACGGGTCCTCTCCCAACTCGATATCCACGATTCCCCGGCGCAACTCGGCCAGTTCGGCGACCTTTGATCGCACTCCCGCCGTCCAGCCAAAAAGATCCTCGTGGATCTCTCGCCCCTTCGCCGGGTCCATATGCATGTACTCAAGCTGCTCAATAGAAGTGATCCCCAACAACGAATCCCCCGCCACCAACCGGTCGTCCACGAAGGTGAACGGCCGGGCCGGGTCCATGGAGACCAGCCAGAGTGACAGCTTGGCCATCTCGACGGCCATCGGGTTGATGTCCGCGCCGTACAGGCAGTGCTCGATGATCTGTCGCCGGGCCTCGATGACCAGGGGATCTGCCTCGGCGTCGACGGTGCGTACCTGGTCGCCCTTGCGGGCGTCGAGGTAGGTGACCGCGCGCTCGTCGCCCTCACGGGACCAGGCTTCGACCAAGGCCTCGCCCAGATAGCGGGCCGCGGCGACCAGGAAGGCGGCCGAGCCCATCGCGATGTCGGCGACCTTGAGCTTCAGGATCTCCTCTGCCGTCTTCGGCTTCCACTGTGACCGGTCGGCGGTCTGCAGCGGGCCGACCGTGTAGATCAGCGGCTCCAGGGCACCCTCCACGACCTCCTCGGCGAGCTTGCGCGGGGTGTAGTGGGTGCCGGTGTTCTTCCGCAGCACGGACTCGGTGACGTACAGCGCGCCGGACAGGATGACCACCGGCAGGCCGCGCAGGTCGTCGCGGATGATCCCGGCGAACGGCAGCAGGCGCCGGGCCAGCTCGGCGTCGCCGCCGGTGGCCGCGAGCAGCTTCCTGGTCGCCTCCAGCTCACCGGCCGCGTCCGGCGGGGTCAGTTTTCTGGCGACGGCACCGGCCGTACCGAGCCCGGTGTCCTTGTACAGTTCGGCGAGCCTGGCGGCGAAGCCCTCGCCCGCCGTACCGCCGAATCCCGCGGCGAGGCGTTCGAGCTCGGTCAGCTCGACCTCGGCCTCCTTGCCGGGCTTGCCGACCAGGCCCACGACGGTGTCCGCCGCGCGGAAGCCCTCGAAGGAGAGCAGGCCCTCGTAGACGTAGCCGATCTGCTCGACGTCCAGGGAGCGGAAGCTGAGCCTGCGGCGCTCGCGGTTCTTTCCGGTGCCGACCTCGACGTACTGCACGGCCTTGAGCATGTGCAGGACGGTCCGGTCGTCGATGGTGAGCGGCATCCAGGCGAAGGTGTCGGGGTCGAAGAGCGAGCCGTCGTGCGGGTGCATGCTGAGGCGGGGGTGCTCGACGCCCCGGTAGACGGCCTCGAAGACGGCGAGCAGCCGGTGCCAGGCGGCGTTGCTGTTCTCCAGCTCGGTCTCGGTGCCCTCGATGGCGCTCTGCTCCAGCTCGGCGCAGAGCCGTCCCGCGGAGTAGGCGGTGGCGTAGACCTCGTTGTCGGCGGGGAGCAGGCCGCGTTCCTCGGCGAAGAGCAGGAAGACGATCCGCATCATCACGGTCACCGAGCCCCGGTAGACCTGGTCCGCCTTGATGTCGTCGCGGACGCCGGTCCGGCCGATCGCGGTGACGAGCAGCTCGACGGCCTGGCGGACCTGGACGCCGAGGGCCTCGGTGATCTCCTCCTGGTTGTCCAGGCTGGCGGCGAGCAGCGCGGGCAGCCGCTCCGCCTGGGGGACGGAGAAGAAACGGTCGAGCTTGAGCAGCGAGACGAACGCGCGGACGACGTCGCGCTCGGCGGCCTCCGGCCAGGGGATCGCGTCAAAGACGGCCGTGGTCGTGACGCCGCCCCGGGGCGCCCAGACCAGGACCCACCAGCGGCCGTCGGTGACCAGCCCGAGCTCGACGCCATGGTGGCGGCAGAGCTGGGCCATCCGGTCGACGGGGGTGGCGGCCCAATTGGAGGTGCGCATCCGGGCCATCGGGTGATCACTGCTGATCATGCCGAGCAGCCGTACGTCCCCGATCGCGACCGAGCCCGATGCGCCCCCGCTCGAATCCGTGTCAGGGTCCGGCGCGGTCGCGACCGGGTCCGGACCAGGCGCGGTGGTGGAGGTGGCGGCCGACCCCGGGACGGTCAGCGCGAACTGCGGGGTGAGGGAGGTGTCGTGCTCGGGCACCTGAATGGTCAGGCCGTCGAGCCCGCCGATCCGCACGGCGTCGCCCCAGCCGAGCAGCTCGCGCAGGACGTAACCGATCCAGGCCCTGCGGACGGCGGCCTGGTCCCGCTGATCGCGGCCGGCCAGCCAGGTGGCGTGCGCGAGACGGAGCCGGTCGAGCTCCGCCTTGTTCAGCGAGTCGAGCTCCGGCCAGGCCGACCTGAGCACCGGCACGCTGAGGAACGGGCCCGAGACCTCGACGAGGCTGAGCCACTCCTGGTGCTGGCGGACCGCGTCCCGCTCCACGCCGAACGTCCTGCCGCGTCTCATCGGGTGGCCTCACGCTTCGGCACGACGAAGACCACGGCCACCGGGAACCGGTGCGGCCGCGGGTCACGGTAGCGGGCCGCGACCGTGGCGAGCTCGCGGTCACGCTCCTCGGCGAGGCGGGACAAGCGGTCCTCCCAGGATCTGCGGTCTTTTCGGTACTGGTCGAGCTCTTCCTTGTTCCGGCTCGCCTCGATCCGGCTGAACAGGGCGTCCCCGTCGTCGCTCTCGGCGAGCTTGGCGCGGAGCGTGCTCTCGAACCGGTCCAGGTTGGCGACCATCCGGGCCTGCTCGGCCTCCATCCGCTGGGCGAGCTTGCGCTCCAGCTGGTCGCGTTTCTGGTCCTTGCCGTCGACGCGCCAGTCGATCGACTGGAGAACGGCGTCGCCGACCTTCGGCCAGAGACCGGCCACCCGGTGCCGTACCGGCGCGGAGGCTGGGGTGCCGCCGGCGAGCGCCCGGCCCAGGAGGCCGCCGAGCGCGGTCACGCTGTCGAGCCGCCGGAACCGGCCGCTCTCCGGGATCCAGCCTCCGGCGTGCAAGACCTCCTCGTGCAGCCGGACGCCGTCGCCACCGACCAGCACGAACCGGAAGAACGCTCCGACCAGCACGGTCTCCAGCGCGGGGTCGTCGCTGACCACCGCGGTCACCCGGTGCAGGTCGATCTCGGGGTTGGAGACGGCGGCGCGCAGCAACCGGGTGGACATGGCGACGAGCGGGTGGCCGAGGTGGGCGAGGACCACGTCGTCGCGGACCCGGCCCTGCGGGTCGAAGGTGGCCTTCTGGTCGAAGGTGACCGGGCGCTGCCTGGGCGCCTCGTCCTTCTTGCGGAGTTTCTCGGCGAGCCCGGCGGTGGCGCGCTCCCAGGAGCCGGTGAGCGGCGGTACGTCGTACAGGCCCTCGGTGAGGTGCTTGTCGTCGACGTGCCCGCGCAGCGGCTGCTGGCCGGCCAGGCCGAGCGCGGTGTCGACCACCCGTTTCACCCCGGCCGGGGTGATGCCGAGCTCGCGTACCGTGTCGTCGAGGTTGGCGCGGAGCCTGCGCACCTGCTCGCCGACGTCCGTCTCGGCCTGCACGGTCTGCTTGCGCGGCGTCTGCTCCACGTCGTAGTCGGGGATGGTGCCCAGCATCCGCCTCTGCACGGCGTCGGCCAGCACGGCGTTGACCGAGCCGAGGTCCTCCTCCATCCGGGCGACCTTCTGCGCGACCCGGGAGAGGAACTCCAGGTCGGCCTCGAAGGAGTCGACGGCCCGCTCCCAGCCGGTGCCGACGAAGTGGCGGATATCGGGGTTGTGCTTCTGGCCCCACCGGTCGACCCGGCCGATCCGCTGCTCCAGCTTGTTGGGGTTGAAGGGGATGTCGTAGTTGACCAGCCGGTGGCAGTGGTTCTGCAGGTCGATGCCCTCGCTGGCGGCGTCGGTGGCCAGCAGGATGCGTACCGGGTGCTCGGCCGGGTCGGTCTGGAAGGCGACCCTGAGCTGCTCGCGCTCGTCGGCGGCGATCCCGCCGTGCAGGATGGCGAGGTGCGCCCCTGCCAGGTCCTCCTGGCGGAGCAGCTCGGCCAGCCACCGCTGGGTGTCGCGGTACTCGGTGAAGACGACGACCCGCTCGTTGAGCCACCGCCCGTCCGGGCGGCAGACCGCCTTGAGGTAGGTGATCAGCTCGCGGGCCTTGGCGTCGGGGGCGCCCGTGTAGTCGAGTGCCCAGGCGCGCATCCGGTCGAGCAGCTCGACCTCGCCCTCGGTGGCGGCGCCCTGAAGCGGCGCGGCCATGCCGATGGCGTCGTCCTCGGCCTCGGCGAGCGGCTCGTCGTCGAGGGTGGCCGTCTCGTCCCAGAAGTCCTGCACCCACTCGGGGGCGTCGTCGTCATCGTCCGTCTCGGCCAACCGGTCGGAGACGGTGCTCAGGTAGACGCCGACGGTGTGGGCGAACGCGGCCGGACTGGAGAAGAGCCGCTTCTTGAGCAGCAGCGTCACCAGGTCGGCCGCCTTGCGGCCCTTTCGGTTCCGGTTGAGCCGTGTCCGGCGAAGCTCCGCGAACTCCTTGAGCAGCGCGTGGGCCTCGCGCTCGTCTTCCGGGTAGCGCACTGGGATGGCCTTGGCGTCACGCTCCAGGAAGCGCTTGCTGCCGTCGTCGTTGACGATGTGCCGCTTGAGCCGGCGTACCATCACCTCCCCGACGGCGGCCTTCGCGGGATCGACGCCCCTGGCGAAACGCTGGTCGTCGAGGATCTCCAGCAGCGCGGTGAAGCTCGCGTCGTAGCCGTTGTGCGGGGTCGCCGAGAGGAATAGCCGGTGGGTGAAGTGCGGGGCGAGATGGCGGATCAGCTTGGTCTGCTGGGAGTCGACCGCGTAGACCTGCTTGGGCGCGGCGGGGGCGACGTGGTGTGCCTCGTCCAGGATGAGCAGGTCGAAACGGCGCTCCAGCCCTGAGGAGTCGAGCACCTCGTTCAGCAGGCGCTGGGCCTTCGGGCCGCGCAGCCAGGGGAGGCTGACGATCGTCAGCGGGTGGACCTGGAACGGGTTGGCGGCGCTGCCGTGGGTGCGGCGGACCACCGCGCAGCGCTCGGTGTCGACGATGGTGAAGTCCAGGCCGAACTTCTCGGCCATCTCGTCGCGCCACTTGAGGGTCAGCCCCGCCGGGCAGACGATCATGATGCTGCGGGCACGGTGGCGGAGCAGCAGCTCCTGGGCGACGAGCCCGGCCTCGATGGTCTTGCCGAGACCGACGTCGTCGGCGAGCAGCAGGTTCACCCGGGGCGCGTCGAGGGCGCGGGCCACCGGCTCCAGCTGGTAGTCCTCGATGGCGACCCCGGAGCGGAACGGCGCCTGGAGCGTCTTGACGTCGGCACTGGCCACCGCGGACCAGCGGATGGCGTCGAGAAAGGCGGCCAGCCGCTCCGGCGGGTCGAAACCGTCGGGGGTCACGTCGGGCAGCGAGCCGCTGGGCAGCACGCGGCGGCCGGGCTCGATCTCCCAGACGACGTCGAGCCGGTCGCCGTACCGGCCATCCTCGACGCTCTGCAGGCCGACCAGGGTGCTGGGCTCGCCGGCGTCGACCTCGCTGACCACCCAGCGCTGTCCGCGGACCTCCACCAGGGCCCCGATGTCCGGTCGCTGCCGGGTCGCGCTCGGGGGGGTCGCGATCGTCACTGTCAACTCCTCGTCGGCGGCGCTCCCGCCGCACCCTCGCCCGGGGCGCCATGCCGTGAACGCAGGGGAGCATGGCCGTCGGGGGGAAGACGGGAGTAAAGGATCTACAAGAAGATCGCCCCGTGACCGTTCCGTCAAGGGCTGGGACTGGACTGTACGTCACATAGGTGTTTCGCGTCTACAGGAACAGCTACATGTGTGCTCAGTTCACATTTCACCGAAAGTGGCTTAACCTACAGCAGGGTGACGCGACACCCGCCCGATCGGATTACCGGACGCCTCCCGTCACCCACCCCGCGAACGAAAGGGGCGTCCGGCACCCGAAAGCGCCCCCAGACATCAACCCCCGACTGTCACGAGCCGGGAACGTTCGGCGCGACCGACAATCTCGCATCACTCCTGCTTCGACGGTAAACCCAGTCACTTTCTGATGCGTCCGCTAACGCAAGTGTCACATGCCGCAATAACCGTCGAAAAAGTTAAACCAGGCTTCGCGTCACGTTTATTGATTTATGTCCGAATTTATTAGTGAGAGGGTGGTGGTTGTCCGTGCGGAAGCACGAGCTCGCCGCCGAGCTGCGTGAGCTCGCCGCCGATCCCCGCCTGGCGGCCCGTGAAGCCGAGTTGAGCGACCTCGCACATGCGATCACCGACTCCGACGAGGCCGAACGCTGGTGTGAGGTCGACCTGTTCGCCGCCTTCTCGCCTGAGAACAGCATCGTCCCGAGCGGAGAACCGGCGGAGACGCAGCGGAAGAAGACCTTCCGTTGGTTCCGCATTCTTATGAGCTCCTCCCTGATCTTCGCCCCGATCCTCATCACCTGGTGGGGGTTGAAGGAGGCCACCGGGGCGTACGGCGAGGTTCTCCAGGCCAATGGCTCCGAGGCCGCCCAGCGGCCCTTTCTGGAGATGTGGCAGCAGGGCTTCGACGGCCGCCTGAACGGGTTCTTCGAATTCGACAACATCGCCCTGTGCACGATCTGCGCAATCTTCCTGCTCATCTTCTGGACCGTCTTCGAGAACGTCACCCGAAACAGCGCGGAGCGCGAGGACAACACCTCCGAGCGTGATCTGGCACTTCTCCGTGCCCGGCTCCGCCGGGCGCTGACCAGGGCGAGCCTGCTGCTCGGTCAGGTCCGGCTCTCCTCACCGGCCCGGTTCGGAGCCGAGCTGACCAGGACGGCGTCCGAGATCAACCTCGTCGGTGAGACCGTGCGCAAGGCGCAGACCGAACTGGTCGACACGCTGACCCTTACCTGGAAGGCCACCCAGCAGACCACCGAACTGCTGACCGGCGGCGCGGCGGACGTGCGGGAGGCCATGGCCGCCCTCGGTACCCACGTGGCGAACATCGACATCGCCTGTGACGACATGGCCGCAGCGGTGGGACAGGTCTCGGAGATGATCGAGGCTCTCGGATCCACGACCGGGTTGGCGGTCACAAGCGTCGGGGAGCGATTGTCGACGACGATCTCGCAGACCACTCTCGACATGCGACAGGCGTTCGCCGACGAACTCGAGCGGTCCACCCGGTCCGTCCAGTCGACCGTCTCCACCCTGGACCTCCGCGTCGGCGAGCTGGGCGAGGCGGCGGTGAGCATGCGACACGGGTTCGACGACGGTCTCCTCAGGTCCGTGGACGCCGTCCAGGGCACCGTCACAGGCCTGGACGACCGCATCGAAGAGCTGGTCAAGGTGACGGCGAGCATCGGCTACGCCGTCGACCGGGCCGCGGTGGCAATCGATTCGGTCGGCTCCTCGACGGAGAGAGCCGTCAGCCGCATCGGCGACGAGGTCACCGACTCCTTCACCACCACGGCCGTGGAGTTGCGCCGGACCTTCGGAGACACCGGTGCGGAGATCCGCGGGGCCCTCGGCGACTGGTCGGACACCGCCGGCGCCCACGCCTCCCGGATCGAGATGGTCTCCGACACCTCAGGAAGAACGGTCTCCCTCCTGGAACAGACCCGCGACACGCTCGACCGGCTCCCGGTCGCGATCGCCGGGGTGCTGGCCGAGCTGCCGGCGAGGATGCGCGAGCTCTCCGACGACGAGTTCGCCGGCCTGAAGGGGGCGATCGTCGAGTTGCGTGATTCGATGGAGCACGCCGCCGTCCTCCTCACCCCCGCCGTCCCCGGCCGCGCGGACCGCGCGGATCGCAGCCAGGAAACCCTGTGGTGACCGCCAGGCGCGGAACCACCACCCCGATCCTGCTGGCCGGCTGGCTCTTCGCCGACCTGCTGCTCGGTCTCATGATCGTCATGCTCGGCGCCCAGGCGCCACCTTCCAGACCGGTCAGGCCACCGACGGGAGAAAGCGCGGGAGCCACCCCTACCCCGTCCCCGTCTGCCTGCGTGACCCGTGTCGGAGGTGTCCGGGCCAAACCGATCGAGATCTCGTTCCGGGTCAACCCGGGCGCCGACGACCGTGTCCTGACCGCGCAGGTGAAGAAGAAGCTCCTGCGCTACAAGAAGCACCTGGCCGGCCGGCACGCGGGAATGGTGCTGACCTTTGGGGCCGGTGGCGCCGGAGAGGGTGTCCGGCTCGCCACCCGCGTCAACGCCGCCATCGGCACGGCCTACCCGAAGATCTTCGGCACGGCCGCGACCCGTAATTTCCACGACCTCTCCGCCGCCGCCGGGTCGATCTCCATGGAGATCTACTTCGTCACGAACGGCTGCTCTTCCCCTTCCAACAACCGAGGATCATCACATGAGTGAGCAGGTACTCCCCTTCTACCTCGTCTGCGACGAGTCCGGTTCGATGGGGGGTGACCCGATCGACGCCATCAACAGGGAGCTGGCCAACCTCTACAACGAGATCGCCAGCAATCCGGTGGTCGCCGACAAGGTCAGGCTCGGAATCATCGGATTCCACACGACCGCCGACGTGATCCTTCCCCTCACCGACCTCAACGAGGTCAGATCGATCCCGGAACTCACCGCTCAGGGGGTGACCAACTACGGGGCCGCGTTCTCACTGCTGCGCGACACGATCGAGCAGGACATCAAGGAGCTCAAGCAGGCCGGCCACGTGCCTTTCCGCCCGACGGTCTTCTTCCTCACCGACGGCCTGCCCACGGACGACTGGCACGCGGAGCACCGGCGGCTGACCGACCCCGGTTTCTCCGCGCGTCCGACCATCCTGGCCTTCGGTTTCGGGGACGCCGAACCCGCGACCCTGCGAGAGGTGATGACCTTCCGGGCGTTCATCGCCGACGACGGCGCCACTCCCGACAAGGCGCTCCGCGAGTTCGCCAAGCAGCTGTTGAAATCCGTGGTCAACTCAGCGATCGCGTCGTCGTCCAGCTCGTCCAACGGCGCCCAAATGTTCGTGCCCGACCAGATCAAGGGCTACACGGTACTGACCGCGGATCCGGTCTGAACACTGCCGGAAGAGGAAACAGGAAAACAAGGAACATCGACATGCGATGGCTTCAGCAGAATCCGGCGAACGAACCGGTTCTCGAAATCCCCGAACCGTTGGTCATCGGCCGCAGACCCATGCTGGGCTCGCTTCCCGGGCCGCCCTCGACCGTACGGGAGAGCCCGCCGGACAGCGTCCTGGACGGTGCCACACTGCCCGGACTGGTGATGCGCGCCGCCTCCGTCCGGGGAGACGCGCACCGCTACTACGGCACGCCCCGCCAGGACTCGATGGGGTTCTGGAAGGTCGACGAGTCGAGGCTGCTGGCCTGTGTCGCCGACGGGCTCGGCAGCAAGGAGATGTCGCACCTCGGATCCGCCGCCGCGTGCAGGGCCGCCTACGGCAACCTCACCGATTTCCTCGATCACGCCGACATCACGACCGCGGCCGAGCACTTCGCCGAGAACATCGCCGACGATCTTCACGGTTGGGCCGACCAGGGCGGGTTTCCGGCGGACTCGCTGAGCACCACGTTCCTCGCTGCGGTCATCGACCACGGCGAGGAGACCTCGACGACCCGGGTGCGCCTCATCCGGATCGGCGACAGCGCGGCGATGCTGCTGCACAAGGGCGTCTGGGTCTCCTGCTTTCCCGAGGACGAGCAGGAGATCGGCTCCTCGGCCACCCACGCGCTTCCCGGTGGCACCGGTCGGGTCGAGGTCTCGGTCCACACCCTGGAGCCGGGCGACATGCTGCTGCTCTGCACGGACGGGCTCGCCAAACCGATGACACAGAACAAAGAGGTCGGTGAGCGGTTGTCGGACTGGTGGAGCCGGCCGGAGCCGCCCTCCCTGCCGGAGTTCTTCTGGCAGTTCAGTTTCCGCGCGAAGAGCTACGACGACGACCGTACGGCGATCTGCGTGTGGCGAGTCTGACGTGGCCCTCGTCACACATCCGCACGACCGGCAGCGCACCTCGCTGTCCCTGGAGCCGGAGCCTATAGGCGAAGGGGGTCAGGGCGTGGTCACCCGGGTGCACGGCCCCGGTCCGCTCGTCTACAAGGAGTACATGCCGCAGGCCGGGACGGTGAACGAGGCGGCCCTCACCGACCTGGTGGACTTCGGTCACGCCCTGCCCCCCTCGGAGCGGCGACTGCTGTTCAGCCAGTGCGCGTGGCCAACGGCCCGGATCCGCGACGGAGACCGGATCACCGGATTCCTGATGCGGGAGGTCCCCGACGAGTTCAGCGGGCCCATCGGTGACGCGTCCAAGCTGGTCGAGGTGCAGTATCTGTTGTTCCCGCCCGGCCACACCTGGCAGAGCTTGCACCAGCCGGACATCACGGGCCGCGTCGAGATCGCGCTCGCCGCCACCCGCCTGATCGACATACTGCACGGCCATGGATTCGTGCTCGGTGACATCTCATTCCGCAACCTGCTCTGGCGGCCGGCCCCGCCGTACAGTGTGTTCCTCCTCGACTGTGACGGCTTCCGCCGCTGCGGCGGGGAGCCGGTGCTGCGGCAGGCGCACACCCCCGACTGGGACGATCCTCTCCAGCCGTCCACCGGCCCCGATCTGGACACCGACCGCTACAAGCTCGCCCTGCTCGTCGGTCGCGTTCTGGCCCGTGACGCCTACGTCCGCCCCGGAAAGACGTTGACGCCGCTCCCCGGGTTGAAGCCGCAGACGGCGGACGCGGTCACCGAACTGTTCACACGGGCACAGGGGCCACGTGGGTCTCGCCCGACGGCGAAGGAATGGATCCAGGCGCTCGTCGGCCGCAAGTGGATCGCCGTGAACCGGCCCCAGCTCCGGCAGCCTCCTAAACCGGTCGGCCTGCCGACGAATGGCCTCGCGGCAGGGTCGCCGTCACGTCCTCCTCGGATCTCCGTGCCCGTCTCCCGACCACAGATAAGACCTGTATCGCAGACCACACCGCCCCCTCCGAGGCGGAGCTTCCCGGTCGGGTCACCGACTCGCCCCCTGACGCTCGGCGAACGGGTGACCGCGTCCGACGTGTTCGCCGAACAGCGGCGGACCTCCCCCGCCGCGATCGCCGATGACCAGATGGTGCTGCTGCTCGACGGTCTGGAGGCTCGCGGTGGCCGTCTCGCCGTGACGAAGGTGGCGACGCTGGTCGGTGAGCCGGTGGACAGGACCCGGCTGCTGATGGTCGCGGCGAAGCGGCTGCTCAACGTCGACGGTTTCGACGTCCTCACGCTCAAGGACGGCGACCAGACCGTCGACCTGAACCTTGGACTCCTGAAGGAACAGTTTCTCGACGAGGAGGTTGAGCCATGACACGCAAGGTCAGCCGGGCGAGACGGCGGCAGATCATCGACGCCCTGGGGCGCGGCACCGTACCGCAGAACGGGCTCGACCTCTTCGCGGTCGGCATGGAGCGGTTCGAGAAGGCGCTCGACGAGGATCTCAGCGCCGTGACCGGGGGCGGCGCCGGTTTCAAGGCGATCCGCGGCGAGTACGGCTCGGGCAAGACCTTCTTCGCGCGCTGGCTCGCCGAGCGGGCGAAGCGGATGAGGATGGCGACCAGCGAGATCCAGATCTCAGACACCCAGACGCCCCTGCACAAGCTGGAAACCGTCTACCGCGCCCTGATCGGCGGGCTCTCCACCGCCAGCAGCCCGCCGAGCGCGCTGCGCGAGATCGTCGACACCTGGCTGCTCACCCTGGAGGACGACGCGAGCGCCGCAGCCGGGATCGCCAAAGACGACCGGCGGTCGATGGTCTCGGCGGTCGAAGAGCTCATCGAGTCCCGGCTCGAAAAGGCGGCCCAGACCGCACCCGCCTTCGCCACCGCGCTGCGTTTCTACCGCCGAGCCAGGCTCGCCGGAGACCAGGCCACCGCTGACGGGTTGCTGGCGTGGGTGGGCGGGGAGCCGAACGTGGCGGCGTCGGTCCGCCGCTACGCGGGCATCAAGGGCGACCTGGACTCGGGGAACGCCCTCGGCTTCCTGCAGGGCCTGCTGACCGTGCTGCGCGACTGCGGCCATCCCGGGCTGCTCGTCGTGCTCGACGAGATCGAGACACTGCAGCGGATGCGCAGCGACATCCGGGAACGGAGCCTCAACACGCTCCGGCAGCTCATCGACGAGATCGACAAGGGCCGGTTCCCCGGCCTGTATCTCGTCATCACCGGCACCCCCGCATTCTACGACGGCCAGCAGGGAGTGCAGCGGCTCACGCCGCTCGCCCAGCGGCTGGCCACCGACTTCGACACCGATCCCCGGTTCGACACGGCCCGCGCGGTACAGATCCGGCTCACCGGTTTCGACACCGACAAGCTGGTCCAGCTCGGTTGTGCCGTACGCGACCTCTACGCCGAGGGGAACCCCGCCGAGGCCCGGATCAGGACGCTGGTCGACGACGGCTACGTCAAGGAACTGGCCACCGCTGTCGCGGGCCACCTTGGGGTAGGTACGGCTCCGCGGACGTTCCTGCGCAAACTCGTCGCGGACGTGCTGCACCGGGTGGCCGAGCACGAGGAGTTCGACCCCCGTGAGCACTATCGGCTGACGGTCCTCGACACCGACCTGAACGACGACGAGCGCAACGCGAACCGCCGCGCGCGCCGGGCCGTGTCGGCGGACGAGGTGGAACTCGACCTACTGTGACCACGCTGCATCCGACGCTGGCCCACCACGTCAGCAACACTCTTGGCTGGCCCCGGCTCCGGCCGTTGCAGGCCGACGCCCTCACCCCGATCGGGGACGGAGTCGACGCGCTGCTAGTCGCCCCGACCGCCGGGGGCAAGACGGAGGCGGTGGTGTTCCCCCTGCTCTCGATGATGGAGGAGCGGCGGTGGACCGGCCTGTCGGTCATCTACGTGTGCCCGCTGAAGGCCCTGCTCAACAACCTGCTGCCACGGCTGCAGCGGTACGCGACCTGGCTGGGCAGGCGGGTGGAGCTCTGGCACGGCGACGTTCCCGCCTCTCGGCGGCAGTCGATCCTGCGTGACCCACCGGACGTGTTGCTGACCACCCCGGAGTCGCTGGAGGCGATGCTCATCGGAACCCGGGTGGACCACCGGCGTTTCATGGGGGAACTGCGGACGGTGGTGGTGGACGAGGTGCACGCCTTCGCCAAGGACGACCGGGGCTGGCACCTGCTCTGCGTCCTGGAACGCTTCACCCGTCTGACCGGACGCCCACTGCAGCGGATCGGTCTCTCGGCCACCGTCGGCAACCCCGGCGAGCTGCTCTCCTGGCTGCAGGGAGCCGGTACGGGCCGGCCCGCACGAGTGATCGCTTCCGAGACGACATCCGATTCCCGCTCCCCCGACATCGAGCTCGACCATGTCGGCTCCGTGGCCAACGCGGCACGGGTCATCGCCGCGTTGCACGCGGGTGAGAAGCGGCTGGTCTTCTGCGACTCCCGGCGCATGGTCGAGGAACTGGGCGAGACACTCCGCGGCTACGGCGTGACCACCTTCCTTTCTCACGCCTCGCTCTCCGCCGACGAGCGCCGCCGAGCCGAGGAGGCCTTCGCCCAGGCCCGCGACTGCGTCATCGTCTCCACCTCCACCCTGGAACTGGGGGTCGACGTCGGCGACCTGGACCGGGTCATCCAGATCAACGCGCCCTGGTCAGTCGCCTCGTTCCTGCAGCGGCTGGGCCGCACCGGACGGCGCTCGGCCGCTACCCGCAACTGCCTGCTGCTCGCGCTGAGCCGGGACGACCTGCTCGCCGCGGCCGGACTGCTGCGTCTGTGGGGCACGGGTTACGTCGAACCCGTGCAACCGCCATCGGACCCACGGCACATCGTCGCGCAGCAGTTCCTCGCGCTCACCTTGCAGGAGGGACGGATCGGCGACTCGCTCTGGCCGGACTGGTGGAACGGCCTGTCCCCCTTCGAATGTCGTTCCGCCCAACCCGTGCTCGACCACCTGATCACCGAAGGATTCCTCGAACGGGACGGCGGCATGCTGCTCATCGGGCCGGAGGCGGAACAGCGCTTCGGGCGCCGCCACTTCATGGACCTGACCGCGGTGTTCACCGCGCCGCCTGAGTTCACTGTGATGCACGGCAGTGTCGAGATCGGCCGTACCGACCCCACTTCGCTGACCTCCTCGGTTCAGGGCCCGCGCCTGCTGCTTCTGGCGGGACGGACCTGGAAGGTCGACTGGATCGACTGGAAGCGGCGGCGCTGCTTCGTCGACCCCGTGGAGGGAACCGGAGGGGAGGCCCGCTGGACGTCCGCCGCTTCCGGTGGCACGTCCTTCGCGCTGGCCCGCGCCATGCGGGACGTCGCCCTGGGCGCCGACCCTCCGGTACGGCTCACCCGCCGGGCTGCCGACGCACTCGCCAAGGTGCGCGCGGAGATCTCCGACACCGTCTACCCCGACGGCACCGTGATCGTGCGCGAGGACGGCGACCTCCGCTGGTGGACATGGGCGGGTTACCGGGGCAACGCCACGCTGAAGGCCACGTTGGGATCGCTGGCCGATCCCCTGCATCGAGTGGACGACCTGTACGTCAGGCTCCGCGCCGATCTCACCGGACCACTGCGACGTGCCGATCTTCACGCTCTCCATCTCCGGCATCCGCAGGTGGACGACAGGGCGCTGAACGGGCTCAAGTTCAACACCGCGCTACCGCGCGGACTCGCCGTCGAGACGCTGGCCGCCCGCCTGGCCGACTTTCCTGCCGCGGCCTCCGTACTCAGCGAACCGACGCGTCTTCTGGTCCGGTGATCAGGGTGATCGGACATCTGAATCCGTAGGCGCCAGGGCGTCATTCCCTGAGAAACCCATTACCGGCCGGGAGACGTCAAGGATGGGCTGCCCGAGCCGGTCCGGCTGTTCCGTGACCGGGCAGGCCCGCGGTGGCGGTCGAGCCGCTCCGGCCGCCTTTAATCAATGATCATTCGAACCTTAATCTCCGGGGAAGTCCGAAGCTCACGCAAGGGTACGAATCCGATGCGTTCGAACCCGCATGGCGACCCGGCTCGACCGCGTTCACAGTGTCGGGCCGTAGGAGCTCGCGGATCGGGGGCCACATGAGAATCCAAGGTTTCGCCCGGTGGCGGATCGGTGCGGCCGCTCTCGGCACGGTCGCGCTTCTCGCCACTCCGGCCGGCGGCGCCACCGCCTCGCCCGGCCAAGGCGCCACTGCCTCGCCCGGCCACGGGGCGAGCGGCATCGATCCGTCGACGCGGGCCAACGTGACCGCGGCCATGCACGGCGAGGCGTTCGCCCACGCCGAGTACCGCGCCTACGCCGCCCAGGCGGCCAGGGAACGGTTGCCGGATGTGCGGGCGCTGTTCGACCGCACCGCGGCCGTCGAGCTCGGCGAGCATTTCGCCGAACAGGCGGAGCTGATCGGGCTGGTCGGTGACAACGCCGCCAACCTGCGCGCCGCCATCGCCGGGGAGTCCTACGAGGCGACCACCATGTACAGGAGGTTCGCCGCGCAGGCCGAGGCAGACGGCGACCTGGAGGCGGCCAGGCTCTTCACCGAGATCAGCGGGGACGAGGCCCGGCATCGCCGCGATTTCGTCCGGGCGCTGAAAGCCGTCAGCGATCCGTCGTCCGGTGCGACCGTCCCGGGGGGCATGATCGTCGAAGCGGTGAGCATCCCCGCGGGAAGGCCGGAGGTGTCGTCGCCACGGACTCTGCGCAACCTGCGGAGCGCGATGCGTGGAGAGGCGTTCGCCCACGCGGCGTACACCCTCTACGCCGAACGTGCCCGGGCGACCGGCCGGCCGGACCTCGCCGTACTGTTCGACCGCACCGCACGGGTCGAACTGACCGAGCATTTCGCCGAGGAGGCGACGCTCGCCGGCCTGGTTCGCGGCACCAGGTCCAACCTGTGCGAGGCGATCGCCGGTGAGACCCGTGAGGGCGACCGGATGTACCCGAGCTACGCCCGCCGGGCCGCCGCGGCCGGTGACACGACCGCGGCGGAGTTGCTGACGGAGATCGCACACGACGAGCTGGGGCACGCGCGTGCTTTCACCGCCGCGTTGTCCGCCCTTGGAGGGCGGTGTCCCGCTTCGAGGTGACGGCTTCGCCCGCACCGCCACCCGGGCCGGATGTCACCTCGACGCTTCGGCCAGTTCCCGGGACTCCCGCCCCGCTTCGGAACGGCCCAGGCGGCTGGGCCACCAGGCCCGCGCGCCCAGATCCCGTACCAGCGCCGGGACCAGCAGGGAGCGCACCACCAGGGTGTCGAGCAGGACGCCGAAGGCGACGATGAAGGCGATCTGCACGAGGAAGGCCAGGGGGATCACCACCAGCGCGGCGAAGGTGGCGGCGAGCACGACGCCCGCCGAGGTGATCACCCCGCCGGTGGTGACCAGCCCGCGCAGCAGCCCCTCCCGCGCCCCGTGGTGCGCGGTCTCCTCCCGCACCCTGGACATGAGGAAGATGTTGTAGTCCACCCCCAGCGCGACCAGGAAGACGAAGCCGTACAGCGGCACGGACGCGTCGACGCCGGTGAAGCCGAACACGTGCGTGAAGACCAGCGTGGAGACGCCGAGGGTGGCCAGGAAGTTCAGCGCGACGGTGACCACCAGGAGCACGGGCGCCACCAGCGAGCGCAGCAGGGCGATCAGGATGAGCAGGATGATCGCCAGGACGACCGGGACGATGAGCAGCGTGTCGTTCCTCGCGGTCTCCGTCGTGTCGTACCGCTGGGCGCTGTAACCGCCGACCATGACGCCGTTCTCGGAGGCGAGCGCGGCGCGCAGGCGCCTGACCGTGTCCTGGGCGGCGTCGCCGTCCGGCGCGTCGTCCAGCGTCGCCTCCACCAGCACGAGCCCGTCGACGACCTTGGGGGGGTCACCCGGTCGCCCGCTCTGGGAGACCACCGCGGCGTCGGACACGCCCTCGACGCCGCCGGCCGTCTTCTCCACGGCCGCGGCACGCCCGGCGGGGGCGACGATGACCGCGGGCTGCCCCGAGCCTCCGGGGAAGTGCTCGCTCAGCGTCGCCTGCGCCGCCACCGACGGCGCGTCGTTCACGAAGGTCTCGTCCAGCGGCACTCCTCTGGCGTTCAGCTGCGGCGCGAGGAGGGCGAGGCCGACGAGAGGCAGGATGGTGGCGATCCAGAGCCGGCGCGGATGGCGGTCGACCAGGGTGGCCACCCGGCTCCAGATCCCGCGCCCCTCGGCGTCGGCCGTGTCGGCCGGGCGCGGCTTCGCCGGCCACAGGGCGGCGCGGCCCAGCAGGACGAGGGCCGCGGGCAGGAAGGTGAGCGCGCTGAGGGCGGCGCACGCGATGCCGATGGCGCCCACCGGGCCGAGCGCGCGGTTGTTGGTCAGGCCGCTGAGCAGCAGCGCGAGCAGGGCCAGGGCCACCGTGGCGGCGCTGGCGACGATCGGCTCGAACGAGCGCCGCAGCGCGACGCGGCCCGCGGTGAAGCGGTCGCCGGTCGTGGCCAGCTCCTCCCGGAAGCGGGCGGTCAGCAGCAACGCGTAGTCGGTGGCCGCGCCGATGACCAGGATGAACAGGATGCCCTGCACCTGACCGTCGACCCGGACGATGTCGCGGTCGGCCAGGAAGTACACCACGGCGCACGCGAGGCCGAGTGCGAAGATCGCGCCGCCGATGATGATGAGAGGCAGCAGAACGCTCCGGTACACCGCCAGCAGAATGATCAGGACGGTGATCAGCGCCACCCCGAGAAGCAGGCCGTCGATCCCGGCGAAGGCGTCGGACAGGTCGGCCCGGGTGGCCGCCGGCCCCGCCAGCTGAGCCCGCAGGCCGTCGACCGCCACCGCCGAGCCGATCCGGTCCAGGGTCTCCCCGAGCGAGTCCTCGACGTCGGGGCCGAGCTGGACCACGCCCTGCAGCGCCCGGCCGTCGTCCGACGGGATGGACGGCGTGGGCGTCCCGACGACGCCCTCGGTGCCGCGCAGCGAGGCGAGCGCCCGGGTCGCCGCGGCGCCCTGCTCGGGAGTGACGTTCTTGCCGTCCGCGGTCCACACCACGATGAGCGGCTGCGTCGCGTCCTGGCGGAACCGCTCCTGGACCTCCAGCGCGCGTGTCGACTCCGCGCTCTGCGGCAGGAACGCGGCCTGGTCGTTGGTGGACACCTCGGTGAGCTTGCCGGCGAACGGCCCCAGCCCTCCGCCGACGGCCAGCCAGACCAGCACCAGCAGCGCCGGGACAAGCCAGCGGATCGGTCGCCGCGTCATGAGATCACCCTCCCACATGTAACTCAATCATTAAGATACTCAATAATTGAGTTAATGTAGCATGGCGGTATGGACGGCGACAGCGAGAAGGGCATCGACCTGCTGTCCTTCGCGGTGCGACTGCGCCGGATGACCGCGGAGTTCAACCGCATCGCCCACGAGTTCGCCCACCAGCACGGGCTGCACCCCACCGACGTCCAGGCCCTGATGAAGATCTTCGACGCTCCGTCGCCGATCACGCCCAGCCGACTGCGGGAGGAGCTGAACCTCACCTCGGGTGCCGTCACCGCGTGCCTCGACAGGCTGGAGCGGGCCGGGCACATCCGCCGGGTTCGCGACCTGCACGACCGGCGCGTGGTCCACCTCCACTACCTCGGCGCGGCGCAGGAACTCGCCGCGGTCTTCTTCCGCCCGCTCGGCCGTAGCACGGACAACGTCCTGCGGCGGTTCAGCCCGGAGGAGTTGCGCGCCGCGGCCGCCTTCCTCGACGCCATGAACGAGGAGCTCGACGCGTTGCGAGGCGCGCCGGGTTCCGGCTGACCCTTCCTTCGAGCGCGCGGGCCGAACGGTTGCGTTCCGGGAGCGCCCGCTTCACCGAGCCGTGGAGCATCCCTCGTTGACCTCGCCCACGCGCGCGGCGAGGACCGGGGAGAGACGCGGGCTCCCCTCCATCCAGGGACGCGGGCTTTTCCATGCCGCGCCGGCCGTACGGTTCCCGGAACGGTCGAGTGCGAGGTCACGCCGCGGGGGTGCGGTGCCGGCCGCTACACCCGTCGGCCGCTCATCCGGCCACCGTGTGCCCGGCGAGTCATTCGGCCACCGTGTGCCCGGCGAGCCGCTCGGGCGGCCGCGCCTCCGCGGCTCCGGCCGGAGCCTGGAGGACAGGCGGCGCGGTGGCCTCGCGCGATGCCTGGTAGGCGGCCGTCGTTCGCTCGGGGCCCCGCGCCCTGCGCCAGAAGAGGTACTGCAGGGCCATCAGGGGGCCCGCCGGCACCATGAGGGGGAACGGCTCCGTCAGCAGGCCCGTCCGCATCGCGAGGACCAGCGTCGCGGCCAGCGCCAGTGAGACGCCCGCGGCCGACCAGCCGGCCTCCCGTCCGAACGCCTTGAACGCCACCAGCGTCCACAACACGAACATGAGCACGTCCCCGAGACCGATCACCATGGGCTGCGGCCCGCCCCACCAGGCGAAGACCGGCGCGAACGGCAGGTCGATGACCTTGCGCAGGAAGTCGCCCATCATCGGCAGCATCGTCGTGGCCACGAGGTCGTAGCCGGCCAGGAGCAAGGCGAAGACGGCCACGTCGCGAGCCTTGATGCCACTCTGGACGTAGAGGTTGCACACGCCGATGACGAGGATCAGCAGGAGGACGTTGTTCCAGGCCGTCGCCGCGGAGGACCCCGAGAGGAAGAGGACGAGATCGAGCGCGGCCGCGCCGAACGCCACCAGCAGCGCCACCCGCCCCGACAGCAGCGGCGCCAGGGTGATCTGGATCGCGAAGACGGTCATCAGGCCCAGCACCGTCGCGACGGCGGACGACGGCAGGGCGAGGTAGACCACGGGGATGACGAGGACGGCGGTCATCATGATCATGACGTCCCCGAGCGTGTACACCCCGACCGGGGGCCGTTCCATCCGCACCCGGAGGAAGTAGAGCACTCCGAGCAGGATGGCCGCGGCCGGAATGAGGACGATCACCACGATCTCGGCGAGGGCGGAATTCACTGTGCGGCCTCCGGATGCTTCTTCAGGGTCGCGTCGGCGAAGCTCAGCTCGCGCAGGTCCGCGCGTACGGGCGCGGTGGGCGGCATCGTGGCGCGTTCACCGTGCACGATGACGCGGGACAGCGGGATCTCCTGTTCGAGGCCCCGCTTTCGGATCCGGTCGGCGGCCTGCGGATCGTCGCCGAGAATGTGCAGCTCCAGCCCGTCGGCCCCCGTCCGCAGGGACCACCGGGACGGGAACCTCGCCGCCGGATCGGCCTCGACGAGTTCCAGGATGTCGCGCGGGGTCACGGTGCGGCCCGCGAAGCCGTACAGGTGCCCGTCCTTGCCCAGCACCCGTGAGGTGGCCGGCAACCGCGCCAGCTCGCAGCCGAGATCGTCATCGGCCAGCCGGCGCACCACGTCCCCGCTGAACAACCTGAGGAGGAGGGTGGTCTCCCGGTAGGGGAAGACCGGGGTGAAGGTGAGCACTCCCAGCTCACCGGGCTCGGCGGCCCGGGTCCCGGTGAGATCGAGCACCTCGGTGATGCCCTGTTCCGGGTGGAAGTGCAGATGCCCCCCGGTGCAGATCTGGCCGCTCGACGGAGCGATCTCGGTCATCCCGTAGGTTTCCACGACCGTGGCCCCGAAAAGTCGTTCGGCGCGACGGCGCAACCCCTCGGTGAGGATCTCGCCGCCGCACGTGATCTGCCGCAGCCCGAAGTCGGCGGCCGTGTACCCGAGCCGCTCACCGGCCTCCACCAGCAGGCCGAGGTAGCTCGAGTAGGTGACCAGCAGGACGGGCCGGGCCTCCGCGCCGGAGAGCCGGGCGCCACCCGCCAGCCGGGAGAGCGAGATCTCGGGCTCCACCAGACCGAGGGAGCTGGGCGCCACGCCGATCAGCGCCGCCGCCCCGGCGAAACAGTGAATTCCGAAGAAGGCACGCGAGACCAGGTTGAGCTGGATGACGTCGCCTTCGCCGAGCCGGTTGTCGATCAGGAGCGAGACCGCGGTCATCGCGGTGAGCAGCTCGGCCTCGTAGCGGGAGAACCACACCGACGACGGCGGGCCGGTGGTGCCGGAGGTCTCCGCCCGGTACCAGGGCCGGACACCGCGGTTCACGAGCGCCTCGGGCGTGTCGCGCAGGGTCTCCTTGCGCGTGACCGGCAGCCGCTCCAGGGTCGACAGGTTCACCTCGTCCGGCCGCATGCCGACACGATCGAAGAGGTCCCGGTAGTACGGGGTCTCGGCGTACGCCATGCGTGCGAGGCGGCGCAACCTCCGGTCGTCGATGGGCTTACGGTCCTGGACCGACATCGAGGTGCCGCGGAACGCGTCGAGGTCGCCGATCCCACCGAACTCGGCACGGGTGGCCACGATGTCGGCGACGACACGCTCGATGTTCGCCACCCGGAGCCGGCGACCGAACACAAGGGAAAGACCATGGTGCAGCTGGGCCACTGCGGTCCTCAGCACGAATTCATCCTCCGATGGCGGCAGGGAGCCGGCGGTGAACCGGGTCGCCCCGGGGCGCACGCGCTCCGGGGCGACCCTTGGATCCCGTCGACTAGTACGGGCACACCACGAAAGCGACAGCGGTGATCGCGCTCACTGCGTACTTGCAGTAGGCGAAGGCAGCCTTGACCATTTTTCCCTCCCTTCGGTTCCTCTCATCCCCGTCAATGGCGCCGAGCGTTTCGGTCACTTCGAAAAGCGGCCTTCGGGTACCCCCGGCACACCGTCAAGAGTTCAGTCAATCGCGGTAAATGTCTACTATTTTCTGCATAAACCTATTTACAATTATTGACAGCATGACGTGTATAGGTTTATAGATTTTTGCTGATAAGTCTGGCCTTAATTCGGGAGAAGGTCCGCTCGGGGGTGGCGCGAGACGCCCTTCCCGCCGAAGGCGAGCCGCCGCACGGCCGGGATCCTCACGGTGGGCCCGGTCGTGGAGACTCCACAGGCGGCCTTGGCGGGAGGTCCCCTCACCGGAGCCGCGACTCGCCGCGGCCTCGACCGGACATCCTGGCGCGAGCCGCCCTGAGGGCGCCGGAGCGTTCCTGCGCATCCCGTGCCACGCGGCTCGTCACCCTCCGGCAACGCCGGCGCGGAGGACGTGGGCGTGACGTGCGCGGCGAACATCGGCGCAGGCCAGGACGCCCGTCCACCAGGAGTTCGGCCGGCCGATGACGCCGGCATTCACGCGGTCCCGGATGGTCCCCGGTCCGCCCCCGACGGCCTGCCGCGGTTCGCCGCCATGGGGGTGCCGGCCGCCCCGCTCGGCCTCGTGGCGCTCAACGATCTCACGACCGATCGCACCGTCGACCGGACGCATGCCCGTCATCTCGGGCCCCTTAAGGCACAGCAGCCATTCTTGTCAACCTGGAAGCTTCCAGGTTCCCATACGCCCGTCCCGTGTTCGATCATTTGATCGCACCATCTCCTCCCCGGCAGACCGGGAATTGTCGGACCGACTTTGCCGAGACCACTTCGATGCTCCATCGGCGCCGGCCGGAACAGCCGACAGGCCGAATAAATTTCCTCATCGCAGGAAATGCAGCAAAAAGAGAGAAATGAAAACGTCCCGTCTGGCAATCGCCGCCGGTTTAATCCTGACCGCAATCGTGGCGGGCGGGATGAGGCAGCATGACCCGACCGGAGAATGGAATCCCGGTATATAAGGCGTTTCCGGCCTCGCGGGACCACGGGGGCCTCGCGAGACCTCGCATGGCTTCGAACCGCTTCGCGCCGGGTCGTCCGGTGCCGGGACGGCGTCCCGCCGGGCACCGCGCCCGGATTCTCGTCCGCACCGTCCGTGCGGGAGGCGCGGAAGTTCTGGCACGACGAGCTCGCCGAGGTGACCGCCACCCCGTGCGAGTTGCTGATGGCGTCGATCATGGTTGCCGGTAATTTGCTCCCATGACAGAGCTTGAGGAACTGGCCGGAAAACTTCGGCGGTTCGCCGAGGTCAGGGACTGGGAGAGGTTTCACACGCCGAAGAACCTGGCCATGGCTCTGGCCGGCGAGGTCGGCGAGTTGCTCGCGGAGCTCCAGTGGCTGACGCCCGAGGAGGCCGCGAGCGTCATGGACGACCCCGAGGCCGCCGAACGCCTCAGATCCGAGGTGGCCGACGTCATGATCTATCTGACCCGGCTCGCCGACGTGCTGGGGATCGACCTCGTCGAGGCGGCCTGCGCCAAGCTCGACCAGAGCGACCGGCGCTACGACGCGGAGACCTATCGGGGGTCGGCCAGGAAGGCCCCGCCGCTCGCCTGATTTTGTCGGATGATCGCTGTAATGTGCCTGGCGTAGTGATGCGGCCCGACGGGCTTCCGCTCATCGTCTGAGCGCGGACACGCCCCCATACCGCACGAGTCTCTCGTGCTGCCTGGGGGTAGGTCCGTGACGGCATTTCGGCATTCCGCCGAAAGTCTCGCCATGCTGACGACCAACGGTTCGGTTCCCGAACGACGGCTGAGCGAAGTCATCGCCGAGCACCTCCGAAGGACCGCGCGCGTCAACCCCTCCGACGCCGAACGCAGGTCCTGGGACCGCAGCCTCCCCGTCCTGGCCCGCGACCTGGTCGACGCCGGGCTCGGCGCCGTCGAGATGCTGGTCGAGTACCAGCTCCCGCTGACCAGCAAGCGCGCCGACGTGGTCCTCGCCGGGGTCGACCGCCGCACGAGCGGTGACGCGTACGTGGTGGTGGAGCTGAAGCAGTGGAGCCAGGCCGAGCTGTTCGAGGACGATCCCAAACTCGTGCTCGTCGGAGGCATGTCCGGCGGCCCCTGGTTGCACCCAGTGCTCCAGGTCGAGCACTACTGCGAATACATCGCCGACTTCGTCGCGGCCCTGGAGGGGCGGAGTGACGCGCTCCGAGGGGTGGCCTACCTGCACAACGCGACGCGGCAGAGCGTTCCCGGCCTGTTCGACCTGGCCCTGGACAGCAACGTCCGGTTGTTCACCAAGACGGAGCGGAGCGCGTTCGTCGGCTATCTCAGGGACCGGTTCGAGAACGCGGAGGGGCACCCCGCGGCCGAGCGCCTCGTCAACGGGCGGGTCCAGCCGAACCGGCCGCTTCTGGAGAAGGCCGCGAACGTCCTCAAGGGACGCGACAAGTTCATCCTCGTCGACCAACAGCAGAAGGCGTTCGAGACCGTACGGCACGCGGTCGAGGGTGCCTTCGCCGCGAACACCAAGCGGGTCGTCACGATCACCGGCGGCCCCGGCAGCGGGAAGACCGCCGTGGCCATCGAGCTGCTGCACTACATGGCCAGTGCCAACTCCCCCGAGCCAGATCTGGGCCAGCGCACCCGGCGGATTCGGCCAGATCGGCTGCGTCTACACGGCCCAGGGCCTGGAGTTCGGCTGGGCGGGCGTGATCATCGGCCCTGACCTGCTGGCCCGTGGCGGCAGGCTCGTCACCGAACGTGAGGGATGCAAGGACAAGGACCTGACAAGGTCGTCGGTCACCCCCGAACAGTTCGACCGCCTGATCCGCAACACCTACAAGGTGCTGCTCACCAGAGGGCTGGCGGGGGTGGTCCTGTACGCGGCGGACCCCGAGACCCAGGAGTTCCTCTCCGGCCTCGTCAACGGCTCCGGCGCCGGGTGAGAAGGTTCATGCGCCTGCTCCCACAGGCCGTTGTCGACGATCACGGTCACCCGGCGGGGCCGACGCACCGTCGCCTGCGAGGTGTCGGGCGTCCACCGCCGTGGGGCGGCCTGCCGTCGTCGTCTCTCAGCGCCTCCTCGAATACTCCTTTGCACGCCGAACCGCCACTTGTCTAGGCTCGCCGAGGTGCGACGTACCGTCATCATCGGCGACATCCACGGCTGCTTCGACGAGCTGATCGAGCTGCTGGAGAAAGTCGACCTCCGCCCGGACGACCTGCTGGTCAGCGTCGGCGACCTGGTCGACCGTGGCCCGGCGCCCGGTGAGGTGGTCAGGTTCTTCCGCGAGCGCCCGAACTCGGTCGCGGTGATGGGCAACCACGAGCGCAAGCACGTACGCGGGATCTTCTCCTACGCGCAGGAGATCACGCGCCTGCAACTGGGTGACCACTACGCCGAAACGGTCCACTGGATGCGGACGCTGCCGTACTACTTCGAGAACGAGCATGTCCGTGTCGTCCACGCCGCGATGCTGCCCGGAGTGCCGCCGGCCGACCAGAAAGAGGAGATCCTCTGCGGCTCGACCAGCGGCCAGCGAGAGCTCACCGCGTTGTTCCCCGACGGCCACTGGCACGACCACTACACCGACGCCAAGCCGGTCGTGTTCGGTCATCATGTGGCCGGACGCGAGCCGATGATCCGCGACGGCAGGATCTTCGGCCTGGACACCGGTGCCTGCCATGGCTGGAACCTGACCGCGCTGTGCGTGCCGGGATTCACGATCCACTCGGTGGCGGCGCACGCGGACCACTGGTCGATCGTCAAGCGTCGGTGGCAGTTGCCCGTCCTGAAGACCAAGCCCTGGCCTGATTTCACCTGGCCTGAGCTGGCCGAGGCGATCGTGCGATTCTCCTCGACGCCCGACCCCGCCGTACACGACTGGCTGGAGACGGTGGAGAGGTGGGCCGCGGATCTGCGGTCGTCGTTTCCCGCTCTGACGACCGCGGCGCATCGCGTCGCCGGTGAGCTCACCACGGACGAGCTGCGCCGACACCCCGCCGCGCAGTACCTGTTCCAGGCCCGTGACGGCCGGCTCGACCAGACCGTCCTGGCCAGGCGCTGCTCGACACCGCGCAGGACGATCGACCTGGCGACCGCGCTGGGACTGGTCGTACCCGAACTGCCCGACTGACCGGACGAAGGGGCAGGCCTGTTCTGGAGATCACCCGTCCGATCGGCTCCACGGTCACGCGAGGAACCAGGGTTCCCCAGGGATCAGGTGACCACCGAACCGGGTCGACTCCAGCGCTTCGGCGAGCAGGCAAGGAGCACGCTCGACGATGCCCTGGAGATCGCCTCCGCGCTCCACCAGGGACCGCTCGCGCCCGCGATCGCCGGAGGCTGGGCGGCTCTGGAGTCTCTGCTCACCGAGGCCCGCGACCCCGACGAGCGGGAGAAGGTGGTGGCCGCGGCCCGTGCCGCCGCTCTGGTCGCCGCCTCCTGGCCACGCGCCGAGCTCACCGCGCTCTCCTACCGAATCCGGGAGGTGAAGGGCGATGACCTCGCCGCCCGCCTCGAAGCGTGCGAATCGAACCGGAGCCGGGCAGTGGTGATCGCCGCCGAGCCGAGGAGCGGAGGTTCACTTCCCCTCGTGCGCTCCTGGCGGACCGGCGGCGACGTCGCCTCCGTCCTGCGCCTGCGCGAGCTGCCCGCCGACGAGAGGCGCGTGCTGGACCGGGTGCGCTTCTATGTGGAGGTCTCGCCTTGCGCGCCGAGACCGCTCTGCGCACGGTCGGCGACGACCTGGGACCTGACCTCCGTGACCTGCTCGAATAACCTTCGGCCAGCCGACGGGTACGATCCGCGCACCCGCACCGCGAGCGCCGCGGCCCACCCCCAGCCCAGGAACGCGACGGCGCGCAGGAGCAGGCTCAGTGGCCGGGAGTCCTCGCCGCCGTCCGACAGCAGCCCCGCCAGCAGGTAGAGGGCGGGAAGCGCCACTCCGGTGGCCGCGCAGTAGAGCGCCCATCCGCGCTCTCCCCGTACGGCGAAGTAGCGGGTGAAGACGAAGCACGCCGCGACCAGCGAGACGAACACCAGGCCGAAGGCGGCGCCGTGCAGGATGTAGCCCAGGCCGGGGTCGTCGGGAAGACCCCGCGGCGCGCCGGGCGGGTAGCCCCACGCCGGTTCGAAGCGGAAGACACCGGCGGCGACCAGGCCGGTTCCGTACGCGCCGATCAGTAACGGCCCCCAGGTCCCGCCGCGGCCCGGACGCAGCGCCCGCCACAGCCCCGCCGCGAACGCGATGTTCAGCAGCCCGGTGGCCACGAAGTTGGTGATCTGGATCCACCCCAGGTCGCCCAGGCTCAGCATGCTGAGCGGCTGCCGCCGGGGGTCGAAGTCCGCGCGCGTGTAGTCCTGGATCACGACCACGAGGACGAACAGCGGTCCGGCTACGGCGCCGCAGGTCAGCAGCGCCCTCGTCAGGCGCCGTCCCCGCATGGTGGACATGGCTCTCCCCTCTTCGGCCGACATCCTCGGGATGTCCGGCACGCGAGTTTTCCTTAGCAGCGCTAAGTGCGCGCCGCCGTCATATTTCCTTAGCGCTGCTAAGGTGTCAACCGATGGGCGAGAACAAGCGGGGGGCCGGCCTGACCCGGCAGATGATGATCGATACGGCGCTGCGGCTGCTCGACGAGGTCGGCCTGGACGGCCTGACGGTGCGGCGGCTCGCCTCGGAGCTGGGCGTCCAGTCACCCGCCCTGTACTGGCACCTGCGCAACAAGCAGGAGCTGCTCGACGGGATGGCCGACGCGATCGTCCTGGCCGCCGGGATGGGACCGCCCCGCGAGGGCGAGTCCTGGCAGGACTGGCTCGCCCGCCGGGCCCGCGCCTACCGCGACTCCCTGCGCGCCCACCGCGACGGCGCCCGCCTCGTCGCCAACGCCGCGAGCCTGAGCCCGGCGACGATCAGGATGTTCGACGAGGAGCTGACCGCCATGGTCGGCCGCGGCTTCACCCCGGTCCTGGCACTGCGCACGATCACGGCCCTCACCCGCTACGTCAACGGGTGCGTCCTGCAGGAGCAGACCGAACGCCAGGCGTCCTCGGGCACGCCCGCGGACCGGTTCGCGGCACTGGCCGAACTGCTCGACGGGGGCATGGAGGCCACCCTGCTCGTGGCGTTCCGCGAGAGCGGCGGCTCGTTCGGCGAGGACGCCTTCGAACACGGCCTCCGAACCTTGATCGACGGCACGGCCGCCGCCCTGGTCCTCGAGCGATCCGACCTGGACGACCGGGGGTGAGGTGCCGTCCACATCGCCGGTATGACCGAGGGGAGCGCCGGCCGTCATCCGCTCAGGGCGCCCGCCTCCCTGGACCGGGGGTTCGTGACCACATCCCCCGATGACGGCTTACGGGCGTCACCTCGGCGGCCGGGATATGGCAGAGTACGCCGGCGCGCCATGGACGCGAGTCCGGCGGGCGGGAAACCGCACTGCCGCCGGCCTCCTCCGCAGGCCCTGCCTCTCACTCTCGCCCCCGACCTCGAAAGTGTCAGGAAGATCATGGCGAACATCATCACCGAGCTCCTCGATGAGCGCGAGATACCGAAGTATCTGTCCGGCGTCGCATGCGTCGACGAGGACTGGGTCCTTGATGAGATCCCCTTCGACGAGGAGGGCTGGATCGGCGTCGGCGACGACGGGATCGCGATCAACGAGATCGACAGCGAAAGATGCCTGATCAAATACGAACTCTGGGACGGGCCGCCACCCGCTCTCGACACCTGGGACAGGACCTGGTCCGGAAGCGTGCGCCTGACCTCGGGAAGGATTCAATCCGTTGACCAGTACTCCGGGGATGTGTCCTACGGCGAGGAATTCGACCTCGGCAGGGAGAACGGCGTCTGGCAGGTCAGAATCCACCGCAAGGCTCTCGGCCACGAAGAGTTCACCCCGGACATCGTCGGCTCCACCCTGCTCAAGCTCCAGTTCTGGCTGGACCACTGAGCGTCGGCCCGAAGAGCGTCATGACCGGTTCCGGCCCGGCGGGATGGTCTGGCATCAGCGGACGTGGCCGGGCCGATCCCGAGGTGATTCGCGCCAGGCTGGAAGCGGGCGCCGACCCTGACTCGGGTGTCCGCTCCTTCGGCGGCTCTGTTCGCGTACTTCTCTCAGCCCGGACGGTGCGACTACGGTCGTGGGTCGGCGGCCCGGAGCACCGCCAGCAAACCGTGCACGGCGGCGTACTGCTCGGGTGACAGCGGGTCGGGGGAGAAGTGCATGAGCTCGTTACGCACCTTCCGAACCTCATCGAGGTACTCAAGGAGAATCTCCTGGTCGACGTTCCAACCGAGCGTCTCCCATCGCCCGCGGTCCTTCAGCAGGTAGAAATAGTTGCCGAAGGTGAGATCCGCGGCCTGACGGACCCTGGGCGATCGCCCCACCTGCCGGAGTTCGTCCACGCTGAACACCGCGGCCGCCCTACGGAGCCTGTTCTCCGCCTCCTCGATCAGGATGAACGGCTGTGCGTGGTAGCCGAACTGGCGGGTCAGATCCGCGGCCGTGATGATCCCGTTCACCCGTGACCGGTCAGCGCTCCGGACGAAGACATACCCCTTCTCGTAGATGGTCTCGATCTGGTCGAGCAGAGGCGCGTCGTGATCGACCACGACGGCGGGGGTCAACGCGTCCTTCAGTGTCGGGTCGGCGGAGGCGACGTGTGCGTGACCGATCGACTCCCAGCTGATCGCACCGTGGAAGGTCCCGTCCTCGTCGATCACGGCCAGCTGGGAGAAGTTCCTCGTCAGCATGAGGGTCTTGGCGTATCGCAACTTCGCCGATCTCGGCACCGAGGCAAGAGACGCCGGGAGACTGCCGAGCCTGAGCGTCATGGGCTCGTAGTCGGAGACGTTCTCGACGTCGTCGCCGTCTTCGACGACGTCCATCGCCACATCGGGTTCTCCGACGAGCCGTACCAGGGCGATCTCCGTGTCCACCGTGCCTTCGGTGAACGGCGGCTGAGTCGTGAGGCCCTTCTCGGCGAGGTCGGCTTTGATCATTTCGATGGTCGTACCGGTCCGCCGTGAGGTGTTCCAGTGCCCCAGGAAGTCGCGAATCGTTAGTTTCCGCGGATCCTGCGCACTGCGCGAAACAGCGTCCTCCAACAGATCGGCGGCTGTGGTGATCTCCTCCTGCCCGTCCACCCCGGGATCGGTGCCATGTTCGGCGAGATGAGCGATTCGTCGTGCCGCGTCATTACGGGTCAGCCCACAGACCGTGAGGAGGGAGGTGGTACTCGCCCGCAGATCGGTCTTGAAGTCATCGCGGAGAATATCCGTACGAATCCATTCGACCTTGCGGACCTGCCGGAATCCCGGCGCCTCGCCTGGGCGGTATTCGTAGGGACCGATCACCCTCCCTATCGCGACCTTCCCCGGAATCGTCGCCCTGGGCATCACCACCAGGTCGCCTTCCTGGATCTCCTTGGAAAAACGCCAGAGCTGTCCGGCCCAGTTGGCGATGACGCCCGGCGAACTCTCCGGGTAGGCGCGTTGAATCTCTTCCTTGAGATCGTCTCGATTCGCGTAGTGCCCGATGTCTCCGAGCTCGCGCCAGCCGACGATCGTGAGCCCTTCGGCCAGCGCCTTGTCCTCCGCCCGGTCCGCCCCCTCGACGTTCCGCCCACCGCGGACCAGCCATGCTCGGGGTCCACTCTCCTGCCGCGACTTCTCCACCTGATCGGTCTCCCTCCGGCCGCCTTGCACGAGAGTGTCCAGGAGCTGTAAACCGATCCAAGCTGATACACCGACGACTGCGCCACCGCTATCGCCGGATCAAGCGAATTCGAAAACAGGTCGGAGTCGTCGCGACCGCTACCGACCACACCGGTTTATCAACGGTCGTTCTCCGAAACCGTGTCACCAGTGGACGCGACGTGGACCTCACTGTTCAACGGGTTCGTACGACAGCCGACCACTGATCCCATTCGGATTGACGACCGTGGGGGAGCAAGCAGACGCTGACGGTGTCCTGTTTCCTGGGCTGTCGTCCGTATCGCTCGCCTCTGCAAGGTCCCGGGAGTTCGCGTAGGGCCGCGTCCAGGGGGTTGGCATCTGATGCCTCCAGGTGACCGCCGGGCAACAGCCACCTCGTCGGGCTTCGTCATGGACGCGATCACCGACAGCGACTGACAGGAGCGACGACGTAACTACGGTGGGTGGTGCGCGGTCGGGTACGAACCCCGAAGTGAGGCCGGGCTTCCCGCCGCATGACGGGCACCCGGCCATCGCGCTTCACAGGTCGTCCCGCCGCCAGCCCTCCAGCACCCGCCGGACGTGCACGCGGGCGTAGTAGGGCGAGGTCGGGAAGACGGAGAGTTCCAGATGCTGAGGCGATCATAAGTTTTGGGACTGTTGGCGTTATGGGCTGATGTAGGACAGGTGAGGGTCGGCGAAGAAGGCCCGGATGCTATCGGGGCGCTTCTGCAGCCGATGCATGCCGCTGTGCATGGCCGCGGTCAACCCCTGCTCATCGGCGACCGCCTCACGAGCCACCCGAGCCTTGAGGTTCTGATTGACCCACTCATCGGGGTTGAGATCGGGCGCATAAGCAGGCAGGAAGAACAGGCGCAACCGGCCGCCGGTACGCGCGATGAAATCACCAACCGCCCGGACCGGCTCGGTGTCCGCCCTGCTGAAGTGCACGACCGAGTTCGGCGGCGCGTTCGCGGACGCCATGCACGCGGCGGCCATCGGTGCCGTCGTGATCACCGTGGCTGCCGCCCTGTCCGCCGTCGCCCCCCGGCCGACCGCTTCGTCCCCGCCCTGACCATGTCCGGCCGGTACTTCGGCGGGGTTCTTCCCGGTCTCGCGTATGGCCGGTCAGGCTGGGGTGGGTGCTGACCTGCCGGGCCGCGACAGGCCGGTGAGGACGACGTCGATGGCGCGGGCCATGGTGTCGGGCGGGGTCCGCGTCGTCGCCGACGCCTGGGCCAGGCCGCGGATGAGCAGATAGACCTCCTCGACCGTGACCGAGGGCCGGACGGCCCCGGCGTCCTGCCCCCGGCGCAGGACCTCGCTGACCACGGACTTCAACCGGTTCGACGCGGCGGCGGCGCCGGCGGGGAACTCGTCGCGGTCGACCACCAGGGAGATGAGGGTGAGTTTGGTGGCACCGGTCTCGATCATCGTCCGTATGAGGGCGCGCCATGCCACGGCCGGGTCGGCGTCGGCGACGAGCGCGTGGGCCAGGTCGGTGAGCTGCTCGAAATGCCGCAGCAGCGCAGCCTCGATCAGCTCCTCCTTCGTCGGGAAGTGGCGGAAGACCGTGGCGATGCTGACAGCGGCCCGCCGGGCCACCTCCTCGGTCGACCCGGCGACACCGTACTCCCCGAACACCGCCTCCGCCGCGGCCAGGATCCGTTCCCGGTTCTCCCGTGCGTCCTGCCGCATCCGGCCTCCTCCTGATCTCTGATCTCACTTCAGGGCTTTAACCGTAGTCTGGACTACGGTACGCTTTTCGTAGTCCAGACTACGGTTACTTTGGAGAATGCCATGCCACAGCCGTACACACCAGCGGAGGTCGTCCAGGCCGTCGCCGCGGGAGTCAGCCGCCTGATCGCCGGCGGGCTCACCGAGCGCGAGCGGGAGGCCGAGCTCGACCACCTGGCCGGCCTGTACGCCGAGCGGACCGACGTCCGGCACCCGTTCGCGCCGCTGGGCGACACGCCGCTGCGCACCCGTGCCGACCTGCGCCGGCACTTCGCCGAGGCGCCGGGCCAGGCGCGGGCCGAGCGGTTCGAGCCCGTGGGCCACGTCCACGAGACGGCCGATCCCGAGGTGGTCGTCTTCGAGTTCAGCTACGTCGGCTCGGCCGGCGGCCGTCCCTTCGCGGTTCCGTGCGTCTTCGTGTCACGGGTACGCGACGGCGTCATCGTCGAGTCCCGCGACCATATCGACCACCTGGGCATGGCCCGGGCCTTCGGCCGGCTCGACGGTCTGGTCACCGCGCTGGCCGCGGGCCCTTCGTCCTGAGCGAGTTCTCGAGAACGCTCGGTCGAGCGTTCGCGCCTTCAACGGGATCCCGCTCCTCGACGTCCCCGAGAACTTCAAGATCAAGGCGATCGAACTCCATGACTCCGTCTTCTCCGACGGCGTCACCGTCGCCCTGCACGACTGACGACACACCCGCTACCGGACGGCGCCGCTCCGGCGGTTCTCGATTCCCCGGGCGCCGGCTCCCCGGGGAATCCGTCCAGCGTCGTCTCCCTAAGGGATCTGCCCGGGTTCGTCGACGACTCCCGACGCGACCTCGGCGGTCGCGAAGACGCTCCCCTTCGGAAAGGCCACCTCGCCGTTGATGAGATAGTCCCGCAGGTAGTCCGTCCGCGTGCCGAGATGGCGATAGGTCGTGCTGTCGAGGATGACGTAGGACCGCTCGATGACCTGCCCGTTCTCGTCGCGCTGCGTGCCGAAGCCCGGAGAACCGGCCTCGTAGGCGATGCCCATGCCCGACCTGCCCGCCGCGTCGCGTATGCCGAGATCCACCCGGACTCCCGGAATCCTGGCGAGAGCGCGGAAGATCGCGGCCTCCAGCTTGGGAGGCATGTACTCCTCCCGGCCGAGATAGAGCGACAGCACTCGGAAGGCCCGCGCGTCCGGGTGCTCGTGGAGACCGCGCTCCTCGTCCGGCTTGTCCCTCCAGTGCAGGTCGCCCTTGACGTGCTCCAGCAGCTTGTCCGGGTCGGTGGGCAGCTTGGCCAGCCGGGCCGCGTACTGCTGGGGAGACAGGTCGTCGTCACCCGGGTCCGGCTCGATGGTCCGCGTCTCCATCGGGCGCGAGCCCAGCCGGGTCGCCTGCTCGGTGCCGTCGTAGCGCGTCCAGTACTCCTGGACCTCGGTCGAGCCGTCGGCGGGCTGCGTGACGACGCTCTTGCGGTACAGCCACTGGTCGGGACGGAGGGGGGTGCTTTCAGGCCGGCGCTTCTCGGCCGTCAGCGCCGCCTTCCTCAGCATGGCCTTCGCGCTCACCGGCGTCGCCTCCACGATGACGGACGGCGGCACGACCGGCCGTTCGTCGTCGTTCACCACCACGACCACCGCCGCGACCACCGCGACGGCCGCCGTCATGGCCATCGGCAGCGAGAGCACCGGCCGGAACCGGCGGCGGTGCCGCAGGGAACGCGCCCGCAGCGCGCGCAGGCGGTCGGCGTCGGGCTCGGGCGCGTCCGCCCGCAGCTCGCTCAGCAGCTTCAGGTCATCCACGACCGGTCTCCTCCTCCGAGATGGCGGACGGATCGACCCCGCCCAGGGCCTCGCGGGTCTTTCTCCTGGCACGGTGCAGGCGCGAGCGCACCGTGCCGATGGGGACGCCAAGGGCCCGCGCCGTCTCCTCGTAGCTGAGATCCGCCCAGGCGATCATCAACAGCACCTCGCGGTCCTTCGCCGACAACACGGCGAGTGCCCTCACCAGATCGCGCTGCGCCGCCGAGGCCGTCACCCGGGACTCCACCCGGTCGGCGTAGCTCTCGGCCACCTCGTCCACCCCGGTCCTGGCCAGCGAGAGGTACGCCCTGACCTCGGCACGGCGGTGCTTGCCGATGAGCTTGGCGGCGATGCCGTACAACCAGGGGCGGGCATTGCGGTAATCGGTGTCGTAGCGCCCGAGCCGCCGGAAGGCGGTGAGGAACGTCTCGGCCACGATGTCGTCGGCCGTCGAGTCTCCCAGGCGTCGCGTCACATAGCGGTGCAGGGCGGGGGCGTGCCGGTCGAACAGCACCGAGAAGGCGGCGGAATCACGCCGGGCACGCTCGATCACCTCCGCGTCGTCCAGGTCTGTTTCCACACTCAAGCGTGAACTCCGTTTCCGTGGTCCGGTCACCCCCTTTCACCCGGTACCGCGAATCGAGTTCTCCGCGCCTTCGTTTCGACGGATCCGACCGCGCCCACCGCGAGCGTCCCCGCGGTGGGCGCACGTGCGCCGGTACGACGGCTACTCCTGGTCCAGCCGCACGGCCTGCCGCGCGTAGTCGCGCAGGGCCTCCAGGTTCATGGTCTCCGGCTTCTTGAGCTTGACGTGCCTCGTCGTCTTCCCGACGCCGTCCAGCAGGCCGAAGGAGTCCTCGAACTCCGCGCCTCGGGCGAAGGCGAAGGTTATGTGCGTCTTGCTGACGCTGATGATCGCCAGGATCTTACGGCCCTGCTGCCAGGCGGGTGACCCGCGGCTGATCACCTCGGTCGCCTCGGGGGCGCACTCCTTCATGAGCGTGCGCAGCGTGTTCACGATTTCCCGGTGGTGCGGCTGGACCTTGGTTTCGACGAACTCATCCACAGCTTCGCTGCTCATGAACACACCTTTCTGACATCGCTTGCTGACCTGGATCGCGCGTGTCCCCGTTTCCTGGCCGTTCGGTCATCGGCGGGATGAGGCAGCGTAGCCCGGCCGGAGGACGAAGGCCTGACATATCCGATACATCGACGCGCTTAGCCTCTCCGTTTCGGTGCGCCCGGCCTCGCCGGACCTCACGTGGCTTCGGACCACTTCGGACCGCTTCGGACCATTTCGGACCACTTCGGGGCGCTTCGGGGCGCTTCGGGTGGGTTGTCGGGTCGTCCGGTGCCGAGACGGCCGCGGCAGGAGGACGGCACACGGTACGTCGCCGAGCGGTGGTCCCGCCTCGAGGCGGGACCACCGCCGGTTCCTCCCGGGTTCTACCGGTATCGGGTTCTACCGGTATCGGGTTCTACCGGTTCCCACCGGGTTCTACCGGGTTCTACCGGGGCGGCATCCCGTCGGGCACCGCGCCCGGCACCGGGGCGTACCCGGTGGCCCGGGTGGTGAAGGTGCCCCGGCCCTGGGTCCGGCTGCGCAGCCGGGTCGCGTAGCCGAACAGCTCGGCCAGCGGCACGGTCGCGGTGATCACCACCGTCCCGGCCCGCGCGGTCGAGCCGGAGACCCGGCCGCGCCGGGCCGCCAGATCGCCCAGTACCCCGCCGGCGGCGTCGTCGGGCACGGTGGCCGTGACCTCGACCACCGGTTCCAGCAGCGCCATCACGCCGGCCCGCAGCGCCTCACGCAGCGCGAACCTTCCGGCCGCGCGGAACGCCAACTCCGAGGAGTCCTTGGGGTGGGTGGCCCCGTCGGTCAGCGTGACCCGCAGGCCGGTCACCGGATGACCCCCGAGGGGACCCTCGGCCAGCGCGTCCCGGCAACCCGCCTCCACCGCCCGCACGTACTCCTTCGGCACCCGTCCGCCGACGACGGTCGAGCGGAACACGAAGCCCGCCGCGTCCTGGGCGGTGTCCAGCGGCTCCAATGGCTCCAGCGGTTCCACGTCGAGGACGACGTGGGCGAACTGGCCGGCGCCGCCGTCCTGCTTGACGTGCCGGTACAGCAGCCCGGACACCCCGCGCACGACGGTCTCCCGGTAGGCGACCTGAGGCCGGCCGACACCGACGTCCAGCCCGTGGGCACGACGGATCTTCTCCACCGCGACCTCCAGATGCAGCTCGCCCATTCCCGACAGCACCGTCTGGCCGGTCTCGGGATCGGTCCGGACCACCAGCGAGGGATCCTCCTCGACCAGCCGCGCCAGCGCCGACGCCAACCGGCCGGAGTCGACGCTCCTGCGAGCCTCGACCGCGACGGAGACCACCGGATCGGCCACGACCGGCGGTTCGAGGACCAGCGGCGCCGAGGGCTCGCACAGGGTGGCCCCGGTGCGCGCCGCCTTCAGCCCGACGACCGCGACGATGTCCCCGGCCACCGCCCGGTCCACCTCGGTGTTCCGGTCGGCCTGCACCCGCAGGATCCGGCCGATCCGCTCGGTACGCCGCGCGCCCGCGTCCAGCACCGTGTCTCCCTTCAGGATCGTTCCCGAGTAGACGCGCAGGTAGGACAGCCGTCCGGTGGCGGTCGAGCTCACCTTGAACACCAGGGCGGCGAACGGCGCCGCCGGGTCGGCGGCCCGTTCCAGCACCGTGCCGTTCCGGGAGCCGTCCTGAGTACCGGCCCGGGAGCCGTCCGGGGTGCCGCGTACCGGCGGCACGTCCAGCGGCGAGGGCAGGTAGGCGACGACGGCGTCCAGCAGCGGCTCGATCCCCCGGTCGCGGTAGGCCGATCCGCACAGCACCACCACGCCCTCACCGGTACGGGTCAGGTCGCGCAGCGCGGTGGCGAGGGTCGGCGCGGAGATCGCCGACTCCGCGCAGAACTCCTCCAGCGCGACCGGGTGCAGTTCGGCCACCGCCTCCTCCAGCAGTCGCCGGCGCCGGTGTGCCTCCTCCAGCAGGGCGTCCGGCACCGGCCCCTCCTCGAACGTGTCGCGGCCTCCGGCCCAGACCAGCGACCGCATGCGCAGCAGGTCCACCACGCCGGTGAACCCGTCCTCCCGCCCGATCGGCAGCTGGACGACGAGCGGGACCACCCGCAACCGCTCGCGGATCGACGCGACCGCCGTGTCGAGGTCGGCGCCGGCGCGGTCGAGCTTGTTGACGAAGGCGATCCGCGGCACCCCGTGCCGGTCGGCCTGCCGCCACACCGACTCGCTCTGCGGTTCGACGCCCGCGACGGCGTCGAACACCGCGATCGCGCCGTCGAGCACCCGCAGCGAGCGCTCCACCTCGTCGGAGAAGTCGACGTGGCCCGGGGTGTCGATCAGATGGATGCGGTGACCGTCCCAGGCACAGCTCACCGCCGCGGCGAAGATGGTTATTCCACGGTCGCGCTCCTGGGAGTCGAAGTCGGTGACGGTCGTCCCGTCGTGCACCTCGCCACGCTTGTAGGTGGCGCCGGTGACGTACAGGATCCGTTCGGTGATGGTGGTCTTGCCCGCGTCGACGTGGGCGAGGATGCCCAGGTTGCGGACGCCGGTCAGCGAGTCGGTGATGTGACGGTGCAGGTCGGTGCGCACGGCCCATGGCCCTTCGGAATGTTCCGGACAGGACGGCGCGATTCCCGGACGAGACGACCCGAGGTCAGGTCGTGGATGGACCCCTGGCGCGGCGCGACCGCACGGGGGCATGCCCCGGCGGCCGGTTCGGCGCCGGGCGGGCAGGGGTCAGGGGTTCGTCACGGGCATTCGACGCCGGCCGCGCGGCCGGCGTCGGGCACCGACGAAGACACCAGGATCACGTCGTAGCGTGACGGGGGAACGACAACAGCGGTGCGGTGACGCACGGGCTGCTCCCCTCACTGGTAAGGCGCGCGCCGCGGTGCCGCGGCAGCGCGTGATCAGTGGCGAGTGTAGCGAGACCGGTACGGGCGGGAAAGCGATTTTCTCGCCGGACCCCCGAGACCCAGGGGCTCCTCTCCGGATTCGTCAACGGCTCCGACACCGGGTACGGCGGTTCCACGAGCCGGTCCCCGCAGAGGTGGCGGTCGCGGTTCGCGTGACTCGGGGCAGCGACCGCGCCCCCTCCTCCGCGGCTCCCTGGAACCTTATAGGTTCCCAAGGTCGCAGCCCGCTGCAAAGATCTCATCACACACCCTTACCGGCAGGAAAAATACATGCGTTATTCGTTGAGAAGATTTGCCAAGTATGTGGCGGCTCTGGCGGTGGCGGGGAGCGTGAGCATGATTTCCGCCTCACCGGCGGAGGCCGCCTCGGCAACGTGCATCGTCGCCGGGACAAGCTGCAAGACGGGCAATGTCAAGGCCAGCTCCGACCATTGGATCCAGTACTACTGGGACTCCGGTCTTTCCGCCGTAGGTTGCAGTATGCGCGTCGTCGACGTCGCCAACGGCGCAATCGTCTACTCGGGTCGAGTTGGCATTGCCAGCCATAAGAACGGGTACATCTACGGTCTTTACGGCACCTATCGAATGGAGCTGTACAACTGCAGCCCCGGAGCCGTTGGATACATCAAGAACACCGTGATTTAAGAACATCGGCGTCGGCCACGCCACCCGGCTGAAATTGCCGTCTCCGGATGATGTATTGACGCGTTTCCCGACGGAAAGACCGCCGCCCGCAAACAATTTGACAAGTGCCGGCGGCTCCTGTTCTGGAGATCCTGGACCGGCCGGCACCTCGCGCCTTGATCCGGGGCGATCGGCGCATGGATCGGCATTGCGACTTTCGGTCCCGTCCAGCCTCGTCACCGCCGGACTCGATCCGTTTCCAGGTGGCGCAGATCTGCACACCGTTAAACCCCTGACATCGGTATTTTGTTATCCATTCGCATGAAAAGTGCCTCTTGAGCTGGCATGGACAGGACTTCAGAAAAGTCCGATCCTTGCAGGCCAGAGGCACTTTTCATGTTAATGACAAAGCTCGGAGGAACTCGCCGCGCAGGCCTGTCCGTCCCGACACTACGAAGTGGTCCCGCCCTCCCCGAGGGGAGGACGGGACCATGAATTCATCCCGGGAGTCGATCAGTCATCGAAGTCGACGTACCACTGCGATGAGCACTCAATGGTTCCCGAGACCCGCAGACATTGGCGCACGGCGTTATATGAACCCTCTACCGACTTCGTTGACATGAACACGGTGCTGCTGGCCGTGTTCTTGCCCTCGCAGTAGTCATAGCCGCCGTTGTTCGCCACCTGCGTGGTGGTGCGCCAGCCATGTCCAGCCGATTTCTCGGCGGCGGTGGGGGTGAACTGGTTGATGGACCTGTCGATAGAGATGATCCCACCAGGAGGGACGTTCGACTGTGCACGCGCCGCGGCGGATGTCCGGCCGGACTGGAGTTTTACGCTGTAACCGCGCAGAGTCTTGGTGTTGACATCGCCGTAGAGCGTCCATTCTGTGGCGGTCACGCATTTCGCGGCGGCGTGCGCCGGAGTGGCCGTCGTGACGAGGCCGACAGTCATGAGGGTCATTGCCGCCATTGACGCGGCAATTTTGGTGTGACGGCGAGACGAAAGCCGTGAATTGAAATTGAACACAGTGGGAGCATTCCATTGATTGGTCTCCGTGTAAACCCTTTGTTAAGGTCGGTGGTGCGAGCCCGCGGTACCGTCACAGGGCGTGGCCGTTACTCGCCGGCGGGTCACGTAATCACGGGTTGTCGTTTGTGGCGGGGGCAACCGGCTGACGTGATTCCAGCCCGTTTACCCGCTGAAGCCCCATCAACCGGGCCGACCTGGTTTGCCCGCCTCCCGCATGTCCGAACTCGCGCTCCCGATCCCCCTTGCGGCCGTCACGGGTCGGGGAGCGGCCCGTACACCTAGCCCAGGCCCCGCAGCGCGGCCACGGCCGACCTGGCCGCATCGAGGCCCGCCTGTCGCAGGGCGTCGTCGGAACCGGTCCGCAGATTGACGTAGTGCAGGTCCGCCACCAGGTTGCCGAGCCTGAAGGTGACCACGATCATGCGGACCCGTCCCTCGGCGTTGGCCGCGTTCCAGGAGAACGCCTCGTCCCCCACGTCCGTGAGCGTGCGGGGAACGGAGCGGGTCATGCGTTGCCTGTCCTCGATCCCGATCTCGTACCAGGTCCACTCCATGTCGCGGGTGCCGTGCATCTGCCGCCGCTCCCGGGCGGCGAAGAGCTCGTGCGCGGACCCTGGGTTCAGCGACCACGGGTCCGGGGTGTCGGAGTCGGTGACGGCGGTCAGCTCCACCCCCGCGCCGCGGATCGTCCACTCGCAGCCGTTCTCGGACGCGCGCCCGCCGGCCGGGGCGCCGAGAAACCTGGTGACCTGTTCCGGTGACAGCGCCTTGCAGAGATCCACGGCCTTTTCGAACACCGGTGACACCGGTCTGGCCGCCGGTAAGGGCTCTCTCGTGACCAGGATGGCGGCCGCGGCGGAGACCACGGCCGCCGCCACGGCCAGCAGGACCGTCGGGGTCCACCGGCGCGGCCGGCGGCCGATCGTCCGGGGCGCGGTGATGCGCGGTGACTCACCGTCCGCGATCTGCCGCAGCAGCCCCAGCGCGATCTCGGCGTCCGGGCGCGCCTCGGGCTCGCGGGCCATCAGCCACCGCAGGAGTGAGGTCAGCGGACCGGCGACCCGCGGCGGGCGGGGGTCCTGGGTGAGCGTCGCCCGGATCACGTCCGCGGGCGAGCCGTCGTAGGGCGGGACACCCTCCAGCGCGATGAAGAGGGTCGCCCCCAGCGACCACAGGTCCGAGGCGGGACCGCCGTTCTCGCCGGCCAGCCGCTCCGGGGCGATGAACCCGGGCGTCCCGATGACCTGGCTCACGCCGGTCGGCGCGGGCCGGTCCGGGGAACGGGCGATGCCGAAGTCGGTGAGGACGACGCGGTCGTCGTCGGTCAGGAACACGTTGCCTGGCTTGACGTCACGATGCTGCACGTCGTGCGCGTGCGCGGCGACCAGCGCCTCCAGCAGGAAGGCTCCGATCGAGGCCACCTGGAGGGGGAGCCGCGGGCCGCGGGCCGCCAGCTCCTCGGCGAGATTACGGCCGTGCAGTCGTTCCATGACGATCCACGGCCTGCCGTCCTCCACCAGCACCTCGTGTACGGCGACGATCGCCGGGTGACGCAGCCGCGCGATGACCTCGGCCTCCCGCATGACCCTGGCCACCAGCTCGGCGCGACTCCGCTCGTCGCCGCCCTCCGGGATCCTCACCTCCTTGACGGCGACCTCACGGTCGAGCATCTCGTCCCTGGCCAGCCACACGGTGCCCATTCCGCCGTGGCCGAGTGGGCGCAGGAGAAGATAGCGAAGAGCCAGCTTCGCCCCCATCAAGTCGGCCATATTCCAACAATAGGCAATTATCCTGCGTCAATCGATCGCGAATGTGACGAGGCGGTACCGAAACCCCTGCCGCGACGCCCTCGTGTCACGTTCAGGAAGTATCACGGTCACGAAGTATCGCGTTCATGAATCGAAGAATGGGCAGCCAGGCGCGTCACGCACCTCGAAGGACGCGTCCGGCTCGAAGGTCTCGCGGGCGTCACGGCGAGAAAGAACTCTTTGTTTTTCGGCTAGTCTGTAATAAATTTCGGGCACCGGACAAAACCTGACGGTCATGCCGATCGGCGCGATCGAGCCGATGCCGCCCCTGATCCTCGGGCACAGGCGGCGTTTGCGGACCTCGGTCCTGACGCCGACCTTGGCGCCGCTCTCGACTCCCGGGTCGTGGCGCGGACCGCGACACCGGGAAAACCCGGATACCATTCGAGGGCATGTCCGGGCAAAAGCGCATACTTCCCCCGCCCGCTTGCAACGACCATTCCTTTTCCCCTTTCCCCTATCTTCAAACGTGACATCGAAAGCGGCTTCTATTCACGAGGAAAAGGATTTTGACCCGTCCGCCGGCGTCGACCCCGTCAGCCTTGTCCTCCCTATAGCCCCCGTCATCCTCGTCATCCCCGCCACTCCCTTCGTCCCTCTCACTCCCGGGAAAAGGTCGTCATCACCGTCCGAGACGGGATGAGGCGGGGGCCGGAGCGGACGCGGCGGGTCGGAGCGGGGCGAGGCGGAGCGGGACAAGACGGAGCGCGGCGAGACGGAGCGGGGCGAGGCGGAGCACGGCGACGGCGACGGGGGCGACGACGGCGATGACGGCGGCGACGACCAGGCCGTAGGTGACCATCACCACCGTCCGGCCGGACCCGACCATGCCGCTCCTCACCGCCGGTGCCGGTAGTGGTGGATGATCAGGGCGGCGACGCACGCGAGAGTGGCCAGCCCGAACCCGACCCCGGCGAGGACGTTGTCACCGACGGACGAGAACACCATGTTGAGAACCGCGCTGACCATCAGCAGGAACCAGAGCACGGGACGCACCATCCCGGCCCGGGCGCCGGTGGGCCGTACCGGACGTGGTGCCTCGGAAGCTTGCAGAACGTGGTGGGAATCGGTCACGGTACGCTCCTCACTCGACGAACTCGGCAGATCGTCTGTCACACCCCGACGCTACGAACGATCGCCGCCGGCGGCGATCCCGCCCACGGGACAGCCGAGGTACAGCAGGCTGTACTCCTTGGCCGACGATCTGACGATGACCCGGACGGTGCCCTATCGTCTGGTCCAGGAGGTTTCGTCTGGTCCAGGAGGTACGGATGCCGGCCCCTGACCCCGCGACCGGCCGGAAGCCGGAACGTCGATGGGACGTGTTCGCCCGCGCCCGCACCACCCTGGACGCGTTCGAACACCTCGTCGGCGGGCTCGGTACCACCGTCCTGGCGCTGGTAGCGCTCCTCCTGGTGGCCGCCACCGCGCTCGCCTGCCTCGTCGGCGTGGGCCTGCTCCTGGTGCCGGCCACGCTGCGCGCGCTGCGTGCCGTCGCCGACCGGGAACGCGCGCGGCTCTCCCGCTGGGGCCCGGAGATCATCGGTCCGGAGCCGGTGCCGCCCGGCCTGCGTGCCGCCCTCACCGATCCGGCCACCCGCCGGGAGCTGGGCTGGGTGGTCGTCCACGCAACCCTCGGGCTTTTCCTCAGCCTGGCCGGTCTCACGGTGTCCTTCGGCGCGGTGACCAACACCACCTTCCCGCTGTGGTGGCGGCTGCTGCCTCCGGAGGAGGCGTCCAGCTCCGCCATGGGGCTCTGGACCGTGCGGGACCTGCCCAGCGCCCTCGGAGTCGGCCTGCTCGGCCTGGGGTGGGCCGTCCTCGCCCTCCTCCTCACCCCGGGTATGGCGCGGCTGCAGGCGTGGCCCGGCCGGCGCCTCCTGCCGGCCGACCCCGGCACCGACCTCGCGCTGCGGGTCGCGCAACTCACCGCGACCCGCGCCGCCGCGCTGGACGCGCACGCCGCCGAGCTTCGGCGGATCGAGCGGTCGCTGCACGACGGGACCCAGAACCGCATCGTCGCCGTCACCATCCTGCTCGGCGCGGCCCGTCGTACGCTGGCACGCGACCCGTCCGACGCCGACGCCATCCTCGAACGCGCGCAGAGCGCCGCCGAGCAGGCGCTCGCCGAGCTTCGCGCGGTCGCCCGCAGCATCCTGCCTCCGGTGCTGACCGACCGGAGCCTCGCCGACGCCCTCACCGGTCTGGCCACGACCTGCCCGGTCCCCTGCCGGATCGACGCCGACATTCCTGTCCGGTGCGCCGCCTCCGTCGAGGCCACGGCCTACTTCGTGGCGGCCGAGGCGCTCACCAACATCGCCAGGCACAGCCATGCCCGGCACGCCACCGTCAAGGTCCGCCGCGACGCCGACCGGCTCCACCTCCAGATCACCGACGACGGCCACGGCGGGGCGGACCAGCGCAGCGGGTCTGGACTCGTCGGCATCCGCCGCCGTACCGAAGCACACGACGGGACATTCATGCTGAACAGCCCTCCCGGTGGACCCACCACCCTCACGGTGAGCCTGCCATGCGGATCGTGATCGCCGAGGACGACCCGCTCCTGCGCGAGGGCCTCGCGCTGCTGCTGCGCGCCGAGGCACTCGACGTCGTGGCCACCGCCGGCGACCCCGACGGCTTCCTGGCCGCCGTCGACGCCCACAGACCGGATGTCGCCATCGTCGACGTCCGGATGCCGCCGACCCACACCGACGAGGGGATCGTCGCGGCCGTCGAGGCGAGGCGGCGCCGTCCGGACCTGGCCGTGCTCGTGCTGTCCGCCTACGTCGAGCAGGCCTTCGCCACCGAACTGCTCGCCCAGGGCAGCGCCCGCCTCGGATACCTCCTCAAGGAGCGGGTCGGGCGCGTCCAGGAGTTCCTGAACGCGTTGCACCGGGTGGCGGCCGGAGGTACGGCCATCGACCCCGATGTCGTCGCGCAACTCCTCACCCGCACCCGGCCCGACACCCGGCTGGACCGCCTCAGCCCTCGCGAGCGCGACGTGCTGGCCCTGATGGCCGAGGGGCTGGGCAACACCGCCATCGCCGAACGGCTGTTCGTCACCGACGGCGCCGTCCACAAGCACATCCGCAGCATCTTCGCCAAGCTCGACCTGCCGCCCACCGACCGGGCGGACCGGCGCGTCACCGCCGTCCTGCACTACCTCGAGGACGCCCACCGCCGAGCCTGACCCGACCCGGTGGTGGCCGAACCGGCCGGGACGGTGATGGGCGATCTCGACCTCGGCGGGTGTGAAGAGATTCGCGAAGCGTGGCTGGACGGCCGCGCCTCGACCGTCGGATCGAGGCGCCCGCGCTCCCAGAGAGCGGCGACCCCGCCGGACCCCGCCGGCGCATGCGGGAGTCGCTTCGCGGAGCCGAGGCATCAGGATCGCTTTGGCGAGCCGGCCCGCGCGAAGAGGGCGGCAGCATGACGTGGTGCGCGGAACGCGCCGGCCCTTCAACCGCGCATTCGCTCGCTGAGCTCTGGCACTCAGGGGTCGAGGAAGGTGACGACATTTCCGAGCGCGTAGTGGCGGTCGAGGTCCCCGTTCTCCTCGCCAAGGTAGGTGCCGCCGGAGTAGGTGACGACCTGCCGGGCCCGCCAGAACGGACCCATGTCCGGGTTCACCGCCGCCGTCAGTGCCCCGACGGCGGCCCCTTTCACCGCCCATCGGCCATAATCGGTGTCATGGCCCGGCGAGGGGGACCGCTCCCGGGCGCTGTCGGGCGAGGCTCGAAACGCCTCCCACTCCCGTCGCGCGAGCTCCATTTGAAAGACGTCCAGCCGTTCGGCCAGCTCGGCGGAGCACTCGCCGGTCGCGATCATGGCCAGCGCCTCCTCGACCAGGGGGCCGTCGACGCCCGCCGTGGTCACGGCCATATCGGCCGCGATGGCGACGATCTCCGGCAGCCGATCGGGCGTGGGATCGGCGATGATGCGGGCGATGCGGGGGTCGACGGCCGCGATGGCCCGCATGCGCCCGTCGGCCCGCAGGGCCGGGCGGACGCCCACGGTCACCGGGCGCAACCAGTGGAGGGCGTGGGACCGGGCCGTCCAGTCGTCGTCGATGACGACTCCCGACAGGTGCTCGGCCACGGCGAACGCGGTGGCCCTCCAGTCGGCGCGCCAGTCGGCCTCGCCGGCCGGCAGGCCGTCGAGCCACTCCCGGCCAGAGGCGCCGTCGATATCCAGGGCGTCGAACGACGCGACGACCTCGCCGTCACGGACGTAGCTGACGAAGGTGGCCATGTTGACGGTCCACGCCACCCGGAACGCCTCACCCTTGGCCACGGCCTGGCCCAGCAACGCCTGGCTCAGCCCGCGGAACGCGAACGGCTCGACGATCACGGCCCACTCCCCGTGCCGGGCCACCAGGGCCACGCCGGTGGCGTCGTCGGGCAGGTCCTCCGGGGCGATGCCGAACAGGCCGTCGAGGGTCTCCGGCTCCGACACGAGGGGGTGCCCGCCGAACGCCCGGATCACCTGGTCGAGATCGCCGGTCCTGATCCAGGTGAAGCAGGCGGTCTCGATCTCGATCATGTGAACGCTCCAGGAAACAGCAGGGGAGGGCGGTGAACGGTCCGCCCTCCCCCCGGTCATCTATCGGGCGGGGGGACGGGGCCGATGATGTTGGCTCCTGTTCCGTCGATCGTACAGGTGCCGTGATCGAGTTCAGGAATTTCCTCTGCGCGCGGCCGGGGTTCTGCCAGGTGAAATTTCGCCGGCGGCAAGCGGTCAGAGGTCATGAGCGGTGAGAAAAACAAAGCCAGGCGGAACAGCAAGGCAAAGCATCCCGTTCGCGCAGGTCAGAGAGTCGCATCGGCCTAGCGTGTGGCATGCCGGCCGGAAATGAGGGATCAGCCGTAAGGGAAATTTCGGTGGCTCGATCTACACTCCTGGCCCGCGAATGATTCGGCAGGCGTCGTCGATGCTTTACGGACGGATGCGCTGTCCGTTACCCGCAGGCTCGTCTTCTTGACAAAACAGCGGTTCAGGCGTGAGGCCCAGGTCATGGCGTTGGAGCACGTCCAGGTAAAAGCACACATTTCTTTTGTCGGCTTGTGCCGGGACTTATTTTCCTCCTCTCCCTATCTTCGACCGCAGTGCCAAAATCGGCATTCCTACGAGATGAGAAGGATTTGACATGCTCGCCGACATCGATCCCGGCAAGGGATCTCACATGGTGCGAGGGAACGGGACGACGCGCAGAGCACTCCACCTCTCCCTGCTGGCCGGCCTCGCGGCCGTCACAGTCGCCGCCACCCCCTCCACCGGCCACGCCGCCGCCGGAGCCGAGGTCCGCGTCAACCAGAACACCATCAGTCACATCGCCGGACCGGGAGAGGCCAACCGCGTCCGCTTCTACAAGAGCGGCACCAAGATCATGGTGCATGACGCGGTGCCCATCAGCGCGGGAGACGGCTGCACGCAGGTGGACGCCACCAGGGTGAGCTGCACCTCCAACGGGGTGGGAGCAATCGTCGCGCTGCTCGGCGACGGAAGCGACTCCATCGTGATCGACATCCCCATGTCGAGCTACGTCGACGGCGGCACCGGCTCCGACGCCTACTACGGGGGCACGGCCCCGACCACGAGCCGGGTCTTCTACGTCGGCGGAGAAGGCACCGACTGGGTCAGCTACCAGCTCACCACGCAGCCCGTGAGCGTGACCCTGGACTACCAGAACAACGACGGCCGCATCGGGCTCGACCAGGACAACATCCAGCCCAACGTGGAGAACGTGATCCTCAACCAGGCCGTCACGACCGAGGGAATCCCGGCCGTACCGGCCGAATGAGAAACACACCGGCGAGCCGGCCAGGGGCGGAGCCGTCCAGTACCGGTTCGCCCATTCTTGTGGTGAGAGCTCTGCAACGAACCTCGCCCACGGGTCGTTCCACCTCGGGTTGGGCATCTGTGATGTCCGTTCAAGCCGCACCCGACGCCTCGTCCGCCCCGCCGTGAAGCCGATGTTGACGCACGACCTCTTCGCTCCTATGGTTCATTACAAGAGTGATGAACCAACTAAGCGGGTGCTCATGTTCGATGACCAGAGCCCGATCTATCGGCAGATCGCCGATCGCATCAAGACCGAGGTGTTGAACGGCACGCTGAGCGGCGGCGAACAGGTCATGTCGACCAACCGGTACGCCGCCTTCTACCGGATCAATCCCGCCACGGCGGCCAAGGCCTTCCAGCAGCTGGTCGACGAGGGCGTTCTCTACAAGAAACGAGGCATCGGCATGTTCGTCAGTCCGGACGCCCGGGAGGCGCTCAGGAGTCAGCGACGGGAAAGCTTCTTCGCCGAGGTGGTCGCCCCGATGGTGGCCGAGGCGAAGGTGATCGGCATCCCTCTCACCGACATCGTCAAGAGGATCCACGAGCTCGAGGAGCGCGCGTGAACATCGTGGCCGACGGCCTGCGAGTGGACTACGGCACCGTCAGAGCGGTCGACGACGTCACATTCTCCCTTGACGGCGGCAAGATATACGGCCTCCTGGGGCGCAACGGATCGGGCAAGACCAGCCTGCTGTCGGTGCTGGCCGCCTTCCGCAGGGAGTCGGGGGGCACGGTGCGGGTCGGGGGCCGCCCCGTGTTCGAGAACGCGGACGTCACCCGCGACATCTGCCTGATCCGCGACACGGGCGAGACCGTCGACATCGGCACCGCCGCGGACGCGCTCGACTTCGCCAGGTCGCTCCGCCCGAACTGGGACGCGGCGTACGCCCGCACGCTGATGGACACGTTCGAGCTGAAGCGGAGCGCGACCGTCAAGACCATGTCAAAGGGGCAGCGGTCGGCGCTGGGAGTGGTGGTGGGGCTGGCCGCGCGGGCGCCGCTGACCATGTTCGACGAGTCCTACATCGGGATGGACGCCCCCTCCCGCTACGCCTTCTACGACGCCCTGCTCGCCGACTACATGGAGCGCCCGCGCACGATCATTCTCTCCACCCACCTGATCGAGGAGGTCAGCTCGCTGTTCGAGGAGGTCCTGATCCTCAACCAGGGCAGGCTGCTCCTGCACGAGCGGAGCGAGACCCTCCTCGCTCGCGGCACCTCGGTCACCGGGCCGGTGGCCGGGGTCGACGCCTTCACCGCCGGGCTCACGGTGCTGAACACCAGGACTCTGGGCCCGACCAAGGTCGCCATGGTCTACGGCGACCTTGACGCCACCTCTCGCGCCAAGGCCTCTCAGGCCGGGCTGGAGCTCGGCCCGATCGCCATGCAGGACCTGTTCGTCCACCTCACCGACCCCGACTCCGCAGCCCCCGCGGCCCCCGTCCCCACCGAGCCCGCCGGAGACGTCCGATGAGATTCCCCAGCCGCCTTCTGGGCGCCCCCCTGGTCTACACCGCCTTGCTGTGGGCGGGGTTCTACGTGCTGATCGTCCTGATCACGGTCGGCGTGACGGTGTTCGGGACACTCGACATCAGCGTGTGGGAGGCCGCCACGCAGCTCCCCCGCTGGCTCGTCCTGTTCGTCGGTGTCTCCCTGATGAGGGAGTTCCTCCCGCTCTACATCGCGCACGGGCAGACCCGCAGGCAGTTCGGCGCGCAGGCCGCGATGACCGTCACGCTGTACGCGCCGGCGTTCTCCGCCCTGATCACCCTGGGCTACCTGCTGGAAGCCCTCCTGTACAACCTGCTCGACCGGCCGCAGACGCTGATGAACACCCACCTGTTCTCCTCGTCGACGCAGGTGCCACTGATCTTCACCGAGTACCTCGTTCAGGGCCTGGCCTGGGTCGTCGCGGGAGCCCTCATGGGGGCGGCGTTCTACCGCTGGCAGGCCGGTGGGCTGCTCTCCCTGCCGTTCGGCGTCGCGCTGGTCGTGCTGGGCGAGTCGGCCATCGGCGGAAACCTGAGGCTGCCGTTCTTCACCTCGGCACTGGGCTTCGACCTCACGCCGAGCATCACGACGGCCCTGGGCGCCGGTCTTGGCTGCCTTCTGCTCGGCCTGGCGATGACCTGGCCGCTGATCCGCGACGTCCCGCTTCGCAACAGGGTCGCTTGAGCACGGGACGCTTCCCGGCGAGGCCCGGTGGCGTGGCACCCGAACCTCTGGATGAAATGAATGAGGCCCCGTCCAGTGGGCGAGGCCTCCAGGCTTCCATCGGGCAAAACGATATCTACAAGCCATCTGTCCCATACTGGACAACCGTATTTCTTAATCGGCATGACATCCCCGGACAGGTCAAGGTCCGAAGCAATCTCCATGCTGAATGAAAATCACTCATTCTGGAACTAGAGTGAAATAACTGAAAATAGGGCGAGAGAGGTGGTTGAGTCGATGTCGCCGGGAGCGGGGCCCACGTCGCCGGACTTCACCGGAATCGACCCCGATCTGATGCGGACCTTCGTCACCGCGCTGGAACGCGGGCGCGATGTGATCGGCGAGCAGTCCGAGCGGATCCGACAGCTGCTCACGGTGGCCGAGGTGTCGGCGGCGGGGCTGGGGCCGATCAGGGAGGTCGACGGCTGGGTCGGCGACGAGCTGCCGAAACTGCGCGAACGCCTGGAGACGATCGACCAGGACCTCCCCATGCTGGGAGGGGCACCTCACATCCCGAAGCAGGGCTCGCGGTGGACCGGCGACCCGCTCCAGGACCCGTTCCGGTGGGGGCTGCTGCCCTACAACGAGAAGACGGGAAAGTCCCCGGCGGGCAACGCCAAGAAGGGCACCGACCTCGCCGCCGAGTTCCGCCGTCTTCCCGAGTCCTCCCTCGGCCTGCCCAACGCCGCCTACAACCGGATCCTCGAAAAGCTCGCCGACGGGCAGAAGGACGCCTACCTCACCGCCGGGTTCTTCCGGTCCATCGGCCCCGAGGGCATGCTCAGCATGGTCAGCCGCCTGGAGAGGTACGACAAGAAGGCGGCCGACAAGCACCGCAAGGTCATGGGCGACGCCCTGGCCACGGCGGTCGGCGCACAACCGGCCCTCCTCGGCTCGGCCTGGCAGTCCGGCACCCTCAAGAAGGCGTCGGACTACGAGCTGACGACCCTGCTCCGGCACGGCATGTTCCCCGCCGCGTGGCTCACCGAGATAGCGCGGAGCAGGGTGGGCAAGCCGGTCGGCGCCGGCGACGGCTCCCGCCCCCGGCGCTGGGAGACCGACCTCGCCCCGCTGCTGCCGACCCTGGCGAACAACCCCGACGTGGCCAGGGGCCTGTTCAACGCCATGTCCCGCGAAGACCTCAGGGACCTGTTCACCGAGCTCAACCGCATGAGGAGCCCCGACGAGCCCTGGAAGCGCGTAGAGGGCATGGACTTCGACGTTAGCACGGAGTTCGGCCGGATGCTCGCCGCCGGAGGCGGGGCCTACGAGAAGGGACCGCACAGCCCCGAGGCCGCGAAGTTCGCCTTCAACGTCATGACCATCATGGGAGACCTCAAGGACACCGACGGCACCACGGACACTCCGGCCACCCCGATGGAGGTCGCACCGAAAGTCCGGCCCTTCATGTCGACGCTGGCCGGGGCCTACGCCGCCGAGATCACCGAGGGTGCGAACATCGGCGACGCCAACATGATCGAGGAGAGCACGCTGAAGCCCTTCACCTCGGCGTTCGGCACGACGGCGGCGTTCACCCTGAGCCCGGAGGACACCTACCGCTTCCTGAAGACCTTCGCCGACTCCACGGCGAACCTCGCCCCGTTCGACCGGGCGATGGGCGGCTTCTCCCAGAAGCTCATCGCCGACGCCTCGGAGAAGGCCAGGCGCACCGGGGACGTCGACCACCTGGACCGGGTCTTCACCGCCCTGGGCAACGTACGCGGCTTCGAGCTGGCCGCCGTCGAGAAGGTCCAGGGCGACCTGGACGCGATCGACGAGCAGCAGAAGGACACGTTCAACTTCTTCCGCGACGCCACCATCGGAATCGCGAGCATGTACATCGGAACCGGCGCGGCCATGGCCTACGGCTGGTACGCGCTGAGCACCGGCCTCTCGGGCTACGGTGCCTTCTTCGAAGATGACGAGACCCGGATGGACCGAGCCGACGAGGCCGACAGGGTGGCGACCCTCGGCCGCCAGCACATGTACGCGCAAATACTCATGGCCAACGGCTTCGACCCGAAGGTGACACCCGCCGAGTTCCAGGCCGAACGCGAGTCCATCACTGACGCCAAGGGCAACCTCAAACCGTTCTCCGAACTGATCAAGCCACCCGACGTGCCCCTCATCGACGCCAAGGGCAACCTGAAGCCGCCCTCCGAGTTGATCGGGAAGGGGAACGAAGGGCTTGAAGCGTTCGAAAGGTGGACGGTCGCCAATGGCATGGGCAGCGATGACAAAATGTCCCTGGGGAGACTGTCCAACGAGATGGCCGACCGGTTTGAAAGCCGCAACAAACGAGGGCGGGAACGAGCCTTGGCCTTCGATAGTTAGCTCATGAGATCGGCAGGCACTCGGTCTCACCTCGAACCCCATACTGACCGTTACCCGGGGACTCCAAAATGATCACCGTCTTGTATTCATCATTGGCGAGCCGGATGGGAGCGTTGCCACGGTCTTCGGCAATCCGATAGAAAGCGACGCGAGAGAGCGCACCCAGCAAAAGATCATTGAGGCTGTCCCCTGCACGCTGTGTTCCCGGATCCTTGCCTATAGCTGCAAAAGTACGCTTGGCCTTATCCTCCCCACAGGGAATATCGCGCCCACCGGAATCGGTGATTCGGACATCCGAAGCATGACGCTCCTTCATCAGCTCGGTGATATGCGATTTAAGAGTCTCCCCCGCTTCGGCCGCTGTGGGGCCGCTGTCACCACATCCGGACACCGTCAGCACCACAGCCGTGCCGATCAGAAAGCCGCGCCATACAAAACGTGTCATGAATTCCTCCGGGGCTGGCCGAGGTGCCGTAGATCCAATAATGTCCAATGGATCGCCCCCTGTACCCGCATCCGAAGAGGGATATATGAATCCTGGCCCGGAAGATCTGGTGCCCAACCCGCGGCGTCAGGTGCTGGAACAGACATTGGTGGAGCTCAGGGCGCGAGTCGCCATCCTTGAGGCCGCGCTCGACCCGGCCCACGGCCAATTCACCGGCCAGCCGGTGTGGGTCGGGCCGAAGGCCCGGACGTTCACCGAAGATCTCACCGCCCGCCGCACCCGACTGCGCCAGGCGGCCAGGGCGCTCGTCGACGCGCTCGAAGAGGAGATCCGGTCAGCCCCGGCGAAGGTTCCACCTTCCGCTGCACGACAGTGACACATCAGGCCAAAATCTAGCGGGAGCCGACGCTACGGACTCACATCATGCCTCGTGACGCGCGTCCAGGTCGCCGAAGCCATCGCTCTTGATCCTGTCGAGGAAGGCGTCCCATTCGGCCGAGGCGAAAGCCAGCATGGGACCCTCGGGGTCCTTGGAGTCGCGGACGAGGACGAGCAGGTCGGCATCCGGGCCGGGCTCGGCCTGCGAGGTATCGGCGAGGGCGACTTCAACGCAATTGGAGCCGTTACCGCTCAGCGAGTTCTTGCGCCAGACACCGACCTCGACGCAGTTTTGTCCGGCTCCGCTGCGGGAGCTCTTCTGCCACACAACACGAGATAGATCTATCTCCGACATTCCACATCCCTTTCGCAAGGGTTAGCCGAACTGAGCCGCCGTCTCTGCGATGAAACCCCGGGAATCGTCTGGGTCCAGCGCCTTGGCCCGAAGGTGGTCAAACGCCACCGTATAACGGTATACATCCGCATCGCGTTCTACATAGAGGCTGTCTGTCAGATTCTCTAGGAACACCACGTCTGGGTCGGCGGGCTCGGGAAACTGGAGGATTTCAAACGCGCCCCCTGTGCCTGGATGAGCTCCAGCCGTGAAAGGCAGGACCTGGATGGTGACGTTGGACTGTTCAGCCAGATCAAGGAGCCGGTTGAGCTGGGAGCGCATCACAACCGGCCCACCAATAACGCGGCGGATGACAGCTTCGTCCAGCACCGTCCAGAGGCGTAGGGGCTCTGCCTGCGAGAGCAGCCCCTGCCGAGCCATACGTATTTCGATGCGGTGCTCAACTTCACTGGGAGGCGCGAGGACCAGCCCAGCGCGGACAACGGCACGAACGTAGTCCTCTGTCTGGAGAAGACCCGGAAGGACAGCAGAGGCAAAGCTACATATCGAGGCGGCTTCGGCCTCAAGGCCAATATAGGCGGTGTACTCGTTAGAAAGATCGTCATAGGCATGCCACCAGCCCTTCTTTCGGGCGTCACGTGCGAGTTTAAGCAGTTCCTCCTGTCTGGAGTTGCCGACCTTGTAGAGGTCGAGGAGAAGACCTACGTCCTTGGGAACGACACCAACACGAGAGGTCTCGATCCGCGAGATCTTCGAAGTGGACCACCCGAGCTGCTGACTGACTTCCTCCAGCGTCAGCTGAGCGCGTTCACACAGGTGGCAAAGCTCTGAGGCCAGGCGACGCCTGCGCACTGCAGGGCTCCCTGTTTGCCGCATAGTCGACCTCCCTTGGGTTGGAGCCCACAGTGGCGGCTCCTCTACACAGAGTTTCGGAGCTTTTCTGATGGCAAGTTTGCATTTCTGCTGGCGCATACAGCCTCATCGTTGCATGCTCTACGTGCGTTTCCGACCACTCTCGGTACACATAGGGATATTCGGCAAATACCGGAGAGCAGCGGGAATCATGAAGGGCGGGCGAGGGGATGAGAATTCGTGATCTTCGAGGGTGAGACCGTGATCCACTGGGACCACCCACCCCGCTGTACCAGCCCCCACGCGCTTCCCGCGCGATCCCACCGCGAGGAGCCGACCTGGCATCCCCCGAGAGGGGATGGACAGGCCCGGGTCGTGCGATGGACCTGCGACTGCGACACGGTCTTCTACGAGCTGCGCCAGGCGGGCGGACTGAGATTCATCCGCCGCACCACCCGCGCACGAAACAATCCGTCGATCGACGAGAGCGACCGCCGGCCCGCCGGGGAAGCCGACGCCATGTGGGTCGCCCTGCTCCACGGACTCGTGCGATAGGCGCGACTTGTACAGGGAGTTGCACAAGTCGCGCTCCGTGATGCCACCCTCACGCCATGACGAAATTCGTGCGCGTCGAGCCCATCTCCTCCGCCCGCGCCCAGCTCAGCGAGACCGTCGCCCGCATCGGCGAGCAGGGCCTCCAGGCCGAGCCCGTCGTCATCGGCCGCCACTACAAGCCCGAGGCCGTCCTCATCAGCTTCGAACTCTACGAGCAACTCGCCGACCTCATCGACGAGATCCAGCCGGCCCCGTTGATTCGGGAACGACTGGCCACCTCGGCCACGAGCCTCGACCTGACCCTGGAAGAGGTCGCCGACTCCCTGGGGATCGACATCGAAGAACCATCACCTTCAGCACCGAACGGGCACAATTCTGCCGCGTAACAGAATGCAGCAACATCGGCGTCGAAGAGTAGTCGTTCAACTACTCTTCGACGCGCGTCTCCCCGTGAACGAGTCTTCGATGCTCGCCTGAGGCCTGAAGTCCACGACGATCTGGAGGAACGGCGCCGGGTGGGCCGGAGAGAACCTCGCCGTCGCCCTCGGCCAGGTTTCCTCGGCCGGGTCGGCTCCCGAGTGAACTGAGTCAACGGATAGGCTGCCAGGAGATCTCCACGGGAAGTCACGGCGCCTGCCCGCCTGGGCACACGCCGTCATCGCACCTTCCGGCGAGGTCACCACCGTCCCGTCCCCTACCCGGAGGACACAATGCCTCCTTCCGCCGACCCGTCCGTCTCCGTCACCCTGGCGGAGATAGCCAGGATCGCCGGTGTCGGGCGCGCGGCCGTCAGCAACTGGCGCCGCCGGCACGACAGCTTCCCCGCACCGGTCGGCGGTACGGACACCAGCCCGCAGTTCGCGCTGTCGCAGGTGGAGGAGTGGCTGAGACGGCAGGGGAAGCTCGACGAGGTCGGCAGCCGGGAACGGCTGTGGCCGGAGTTCGAGGCGCTCGGGGATCGCGACACGATGGGGAGGGCGATCGCCGCGGCCGGTGCCCGGCTCGCCAGGGAGGGGGCGGGGCACGCGACGGACACGACACACGCGGGTGACCCGCCGGACACCGATGCCACCGAGGGACTTCCGTACGACACCGGCCTCTCCGACGCCCAGCGGTCCCTGGTGGAGCGCGCGGTCGGGCTGGCGAGGAAACACGGGACCAGGGAGACCTTCGACTTCCTGCTCGGCCGCTGGCTGGACACGCACGTCCGGCAGATCGGCGTCACGCCGCGCCCGCTGGCGGCGCTGATGGCCGAGGTCGCCGAGCTGGTGCGCGACGGCGAGGCCGGTGACGTCGGCACCGTGCTCGACCCCGCGTGCGGCACCGGCGGTCTCCTGCTCGCCGCCGCCCGGCAGTGGGCCGGCACGGTGGACGCGCCCCCCTCGGGTGTCCCGCTGGAACTGCTCGGCCAGGACGTCGACCCGACCCAGGCGGCGCTGGCCGCCGTACGGATCGTGCTCGCCGGCCATTCGCCGGAGCGGGAGACCGACTGGAAGGTGGATGTCCGGGCCGGCAACACGCTGCGCGCCGATCCCCATCCCGACGTCCGCGCCGACGTGGTGCTGTGCAACCCGCCGTTCAACGAGCGCGACTGGGGATACGAGGAACTCGCCACCGACGCCCGCTGGACGTACGGCCTGCCTCCCCGCACCGAGCCGGAGCTCGCCTGGACGCAGCACGCGCTGAGCCGTCTGGCGCCCGGCGGGACGGCCGTGCTGCTGCTGCCGCCCGGTGTCGCCTCCCGCAGGGCGGGGCGCCGGGTCCGGGCCGGGCTGCTCCGCAGCGGCGTGCTGCGCGCGGTGGTCGCCCTGCCGCCGGGGTCCGCGCCCCCGCACAGCGTCGCGCTGCATCTGTGGGTCCTGCGGGCACCGTCCGGAGGCGGAACGGACGCGGGGGCCGGGGTGCTTCTGGTCGACGCGGCCGACGTCCAGCCGGAGCCGTCGGGAAAGACGCAGCGGACGGGCAGGGCCGCGATCGACTGGCCCCTCCTGCGCAGGCGCGTGGTGTCGGCCGTCCAGGTGATCCAGGCGGTCCAGGTGGGAGACGAGGACGGGAACCGGTCGGCCGATCACGCCGTGGTCCCGGTGATCGACCTCCTGGACGACGAGGTGGACCTCACCCCGGCACGGCACGTCCCGAAGAGGGGGACCTCCGCGAACCTGGGCCTGCGGCGCTCGTGGAACCGGTTCGGCACCCTGCTCCAGGAGTTGCGGAATCTGACCGCGACCCTGTCCGCGCTCGAACTGGGCGACGAGGAGCCGGTGGGCCAGGGCACGGTGACCGTGGGCGACCTGCTCCGGGCGGGCGCGGTGACGATGCGGGCCGGGCAGCAACCGGCGGACGGCGCGGTGCGCACCGGCGACGCCCCCGATGACGCCGTACCCATGCTGACCGTCGCCGACGTGCTGGCCGGGGGCAGGCCGTCCGGCTGGCTGCCCGCGCGTGAGGCCTCCGCGGGAGAGACGGCGGGCACCCTCACCGTGACCGTCCCGGAGGAGGTGGTGGTCGTCGGCGCCTACCGGGCGTTCGGCGCCTGGGTCGACACCGGCGCCCCCACGGTGCTGGGCTCGCAGCTGTTCGCCCTGCGGGTGGACCCCACGCTGCTCGACCCGTGGTTCCTGGCCGGTTGCCTGCGCGCCCCGGCCAACGCGAGGCAGGCGGGAACCCACGCCTCGGCTTCTTCCCGCATCGACGTCCGCAGGCTGCAGGTGCTGCGGCTGCCCCTCGACGAGCAGCGCCGCCACGGCGAGGCCTTCCGGCGGCTCACCGCCTTCGAGCGATCGCTGCGGGAGGCGGGGACGATCGGCGGGGAGCTGGTCGACGGGCTGACCGACGGCATCGCCGCCGGGAGGCTTCCGGGAAACCGGGCGTGATCTCCGCCGGACGACACCCCGGACCAGGCACGGCCTCCGCCGGACGACACCCGGGAGCGGGCGTGGGCGACCACCTGGCAGTTCGCGACGTCGCCGGCCGGGCATGGGCGACGCTCCACGTCCCGCCGACATTCCAAGATTCATAACGGGTATCGGGTCCGGCTTGCGCGACCGAACGTGAACGATGTTCGATGTACCGAGTTCGTCCCTGTCACAGTGGTCCGCACCTGCTGTGCCGACCCGTAGGTGGTAGGCATGGATTTTCGGGTTCTCGGCCCGCTGGAGGTTCACCACGACGAGGTCCGCCTGGGGGTGGGCGGTCCACGTCAGCGCGCGGTGCTGGCGCGGCTGCTCGTCGCGGGCGGCGCGCTCGTCTCCGTCGACACCCTGATCGACGATCTGTACGGCGACTCCCCACCGCCGAGCGTGGTGGCCACCATCCAGGCGTACGTGTCCAACCTGCGCCGGGTCGTCGAGCCGGAACGCCCGCCGCGCACCCCGCCGCGGCTGCTCGTCGGACGGCCGCCCGGCTATCTGCTCGCCACGGCCGACGTCGACGCGGTCCGGTTCACCGAGCTGGTCTCCGGGACGGAGTCACGTCCCGCCGGTGAGACGCTCGACCGCCTGGAGGAGGCGCTGCGGCTCTGGCGCGGGCTGCCGTACGGCGAGTTCCACGGTGAGCTGTGGGCGGCCCCGGAGGTCAACCGCCTCCGCGAGCTGCGCCTGGTCGCGACAGAGCGGCACGCCCAGGCGCACATGGATCTGGGCCGCCCGCAGGCCGTCATCACCGGCCTGGAGGCCGAGGCGGACGCGAACCCGTTGCGCGAGCGGCTCTGGCACCTGCTGGCCCTGGCCCTGTACCGCACCGGGCGGCAGGCCGACGCGCTGGGCGCGCTGCGCCGGGCCAGGGACCTGTTCGCCGACCGGCTCGGCCTGGATCCGGGCCCCGGCCTGCGGGCGCTGGAGGAGGACATCCTGCGGCAGGACGACCGGCTCCTGCTCCCCTCCGCCCCCTCGGCGCCCGCCCCCGTCGCGGTCTCCCCCGCGCGCCCCGTCCCGCACGGCCGGGACCGGCAGCTCGCCGACCTGGAGAGCCTGCCGGCGTACGGCGGCCTGGCGATCGCCGCGGTGAGCGGTGAACCCGGCATCGGCAAGACCTGGCTGCTCGAAGCCTTCCGGGACCGTTGCGCCGGGTCCGGCCACCTGGTGCTGTGGGGCCGCTGCCCCGAGACCGAGGGCGCCCCGCCGCTCTGGCCGTGGCTGCAGATCCTGCGGGCGCTCGCCCGCGTCTGCCCCCCGCCGGACTCCCGGGCCCTGGCCGGGCTGATGGACGACGAGACGCCCGCGGGCTCGACCGAGGCGGCCCGGCTCCGCCGCCACCAGGCCGTCGCCGACTGGGTGACGGCCACCGCGCGGACCCGGCCCACGGTGATCGTGCTGGACGACCTGCAGTGGGCCGACGCGGCCTCGCTCGGCATGCTCGGCGACGTGGTCGCGCTCATCGGCGACGCGGAGAAGGGGGCCTCCGTCACGGTGGTGACCGCGTTCCGCGAGGGCGCGGACCTCCTTCCCCTCGACGGCGTGCTGGGTCGGCTCGCCCGCCACGACCTGCTTCGCCTGCGCCTGGCGGGCCTCGGCTCCGACACCGTACGGGCCATCGCCGCGGAGATCGGCGTCGAGGTCGACGAGGACACCGCCCGCGCGTTGACCGAACGTACCGGCGGCAATCCCTTCTTCGTCCGGGAGACCGTGCGGACGCTCGCCCAGGGGGGCACCCTGGACGCGGTACCCGGCGCGGTCGCCGACCTGATCCGGCGGCGGGTGGCCGCGCTCGGCCCGCGGGTCGGCGACGTGCTCGGGACGGCGGCGGTGCTCGGCCGGGACTTCGACCCCGACGTCGTCGCCCAGGCGTGCCGGGAGGAGGTGTACGACCCGCTGGATCGGGCCGTGCACGCCGGGCTGCTGCTCCCGCGCGCCCGGCGCATGGCCTTCGCGCACGACCTGGTCAGGGAGACCCTCCTGGACGACATTCCCCCGCTGCGCAGGGCGAGGATCCACCGGGAGCTGATGACCGCCCTGGCCGCCCGCCCCGCCGTGGACGTGGCCGTCATCGCCCATCACGCGATCGAGGCCGGTCCCGCGGCCTACGGCGAGGCGACCGGGTGGGCCCGCGCCGTGGCCGAACAGGCGTCCCTCCGGCTGGCGTACGAGGAGGCGGCCGTGTGGTGGGGCCGGGCGGTGGAGGCGCACGGCTCCTCCGCCGGTGACCCGCTCGACCACGTCGACCTCCTGTTGCGGCAGGTCCAGGCGCTGCTGAAGGCCGGGGACCCGCTCGGCGCCCGCGAGGCGCGGGCACGGGCCGTCCGCGCCGCCGACCGCGCCACCGGCCGGGGCGGTCCCGCGCTGATCGCACGGGCGCTCACCGCGTTGGACGCCCCGTCGGCCTGGACGCTGCGCAACCCGTACGAGGAGGTGGAGCTGCGGTTGGTGCACCGCTTCGAGATGGCCCTGCGGTCGCTGCCCGAGGGGGACGGTTCCGAGCGGGCGCTGCTGCTCGGCGGGCTCGCGCAGGAGCTCTACGACGGGAGCGACGACCCGCGCTGCGACTCCTTCTCCGCCGAGGCCGTCGAGATGGCCCGCAGGCTGGGGGACCCGCACCTGCTGATGCGGACGCTCAACGCCCGCCAGCTCTCGCTGCCCCAGGCGGCCCACCCCCACGAGCTGGTGGAGATCGCCACCGAGTTGGTCGATCTGGCGTCGCGGACCCGGATGCCGGAGTACGAGCTGCTCGGGTGGCTCCTGCTCACCCACCACAGGCTGCAGCTGTTCGACGTGGCCGGCGCGGACGAGGCCGCCCTCCGCTGCGACGCCATGCTGGAGCGGCTGCCGCTGCCCTGGCCGCGATTCCAGCACACCATGTGGCGCGCCAACCGGCTGGTCCTGGCCGAGTGCTTCGACGAGGCCGAGGCGCTGTACCGCGAGGCGGAGCGGCAGGCCGGACGGCTCGGCATGTGGTACGCGGGCGCGGTGGTGGCCACCGGGCGCATCCTGCTGCACTACCGGCGCGGTTCCCTGGCCGACGCCGGACCGCTGATCGACTCGATCACCGGCATCCACGCCACCATGGACCACGACACCCGGATCCTGCGGCTGTGCGCACAGGGACGTGTCGTGGAGGCCGCGAGAACGGTGAGGAACGGCTGGCCCAGACCGCCGGGCGACTGGTCCTGGCTGACCATGACCTGCCTGCAGAGCGAGGCCCAGGCCGCCGTCGGCGACCTGCCGGCCTGCCGGGCGAGCTACGCGGCGCTGCTGCCGCACGGCGGGAGCGTCGCGGTGGGCTCGGCCATCGCCCTGGCGGGCCCGGTGGACTGGTTCCTGGCCAGGCTCGCCTTCGCGCTGGGCGAGCACGAGACCGCCGCCGAGCATCTCGCGAGCCTGGCCGGGCATGCGGACCGGAACGGCCTCACCGCCTGGCGGGAGCGGGCGACGGCGGCGCTGTCCCGCGGGAACGGCGGGAGGCCGGGGTGGGTCCACGTCCACCGGGCGCCGCCCGGCGGCCGGGGGACGCCGCTCAGGCGATGAGCCGCTCGGCGACGAGGTTCACGAAGCGCTCGCGCCGCAGCCCGGCCATGTCCTGGTCCAGCACGAGCGCGCCGCCTTCCCGCCCGGCGGGGTCGTCGAGCTCCCGGACCATGTTGAGGACCTTGTACACGTTGACGATCTGGTAGACGGCGACGATCTCGTAGACGTAGCCCGCCGTCGGCGCGTACTGGTAGGTCACCAGGCCGTTCGCCCGATCGGCGGCCGAGGGGTCGGCCTTGAAGCCGAACCGTTCGGCCAGCACGTCGCGGGTGATGTCCTGCCCCCTCGTGAGGGCCCGGTCGATCCGGACCCGGTCACCGCTGGTCATCTCCCGGCCGAACGAGGCCAGGAACGCCGGGTCCTTCCTCGAGACCGCCGCCACCACCGCCGAGGCGAACTCCTCCTGCCTGGCCGTCACCCCACCGTCCGGACGCACGATCTCCGGGAACCTCTCGGCCACCGGCCCGATCCCCAGGATCAACCCCCGGTAGACGCTCTCCCCGTCATGCGCCGAAACCCCCGCCCCGGACACGGCGACACCCACCGCACCGGCCGCGTGAACCGGCACCGCCACCGCACCGGCCACCACCCCGGCGACCGCGACCGCCAGAACCATCTTCGATACCCGCATCGAACTCCCTCCACGAACGTGAACGATGAATGAAACCCGGTCATGCGACCGGACCGGCCTCCGGCGGCGAACGCGCTCCGCGCCGCCGTCGAGACCCGCCCGCCCCCTGCCGGAGGCGTCCGGCCCGGTCATGGCCGTCCTTGGCGGCGCGAGCCGTCTCCCGGCGCCGGCCTCGCCGCCGGGCCGGCCCGCCGTCGCGGGGTGTCCCCGCGTACCGAGCACAGGGGAGTGCCGCCGGGCAGGCGGTGCCGCGTCCGGGCCACCACCGCGTAGACCAGTTCGGCCGCCCAGGACACCGGGGGGACCGACAGGAGCCTCCCGAGCACGCGCCACCCGCGGGAACGCTGCCAGCCGAGCAACGCGGCGAAGGCCCGCGCGCCACCGGCCGGAGCCCTGCCCCGCTCGATCCACCACGCGGCCCCGGCCACCTGTTCCGGTGAGAGCCCGTGGTGCGCGAGGTCGAGGGTCTGCCAGGCGAAGGTCTCCGGCCAGTCCGGGAGGACGCGGCGCAGGGCGCGCAGCGCGTTCGCGCAGAATCCGCAGTCGCCGTCGTAGACCAGGAAGCGGGCGGGCGTTCCGGCGGGCGTCACGGGCGCTCCTCGGAAGCCGCCGGACCGGCGTGCGCCGGAGCGGGAACGGCGCCGGGGACGGGAACGGGGGGAACGGGAGCGGGGACGGGGGCAACGGCCGTCGCGCCCGTGATTCCGGAAGCGGCCGGCGCGGTCGCGCCCGCACGGCGGGCGAGGGCCGGCCACATCGCCCGTACGCGGTCGAGCCGGGCGGAGACCCGCGAGCGGCGGGGCAGCCGGACCGGGACGTCGACCGGGCGCAGATGGAGCACCAGGCAGGCGATCATCGCGAACATGAAACTTCCGAGGCCCATGAGCAGGCCGATCGAGATGTGGAAGGCGACCCCCGCGGCCAGCAGGTACGGCCTGACCGGCCGGCGAGCGACCATCCCGAACGCGAGCGCGAGCTCGATGGCGAGCGGCCCCCACGTCATCACGGTGACACCGATCGGGTTGACCAGGATCGGGGTGAGCCAGGGCTTGGTCCAGCCCGGCATGCCGAAGAACGGGTCGCTGAGCCAATACCACAGTCCCGTGCCGTCGGCCCATTCCGCGTGGCTCAGTTTGGCCACCGACGCCTGGAAGTAGAGTCCCGCGACCTGCAGGCGGATCACGAAGAAGGTCGTCCAGGCGAAGAACGACCGGACCGGGCGGTCACTCACGTCGGAGGGCGGGCCCCAGTGCCACCTGCGCCCGTCCAGCAGCGCGACGGGAAGCAGCAGCAGGGTGATGACCGCACTGATCTGGTCTCCCCCGTCGGGGATGGTGGCCGAGGCCATCAGGCTGACCGTGACCCACCAGTGCCCCAGGGCGGTGAACCGCGGGCGCCAGCCGATGACCACGAGCAGCAACAGGCCGATCGAGAGGAACCGGGCGATCTCCAGCTGGTCGCCGGGGACCACGCAGTAGATGCTGAGCCGGGCGATGCCCGAGCAGTTGGGGAAGTCCGGCATTCCCTGCGCGGGGCGGAAGAGAGAGGTGCTGTGACTGAACAGGATCGTTCCCAGCGTGCCGAGCGCCATCAGGGTACGGGCCAGGCCGTACACGTTCGTCCAGGGCGACACCCGCGCGAGGCGCGCGACGGCCAGACCGGCTCTGGTCAGCATGTGACCTCCAATCGGGCGACCTTGGCGGGCATGGCCGTGCCGCTCCCGGCCCACGCCCACGGCAGCGGCTCGCGCTGGACCAGGCCGATCGAGCCGCAGTGGATGGGGTTGGGCGCGATGTTGCGGATCGTCACGGAGCTGGGGACGCGTTCGAGGCACGAGGCGACGTCGCCGCCGTCACACGGCGCCCACCCGCCGGCGGGGACCGAGGTCTGCATGATGCCCAGCTCCAGGCCCTGTGCCCGGGACCGCCGGTTGAAGCCCAGCACGTTGCGCGGTTCGGAGTGCGGGCCGAGCCGCGCGTCCCGCCAGCCACCCGTGCCCGCGGCCTGCCATACGCCGATCTGCGGTTCGCGCGGCGATTTGGTGAAGAACGCCCATCCTTGCGGGGTAAGAGTGGTGATGGTCAGCCTCAGTTGCTCCTGCCCCGGAAGCGACAGGGCGTTGCTCGGCAGCTGGGTGTGCACCACGTAGAAGATCACTGATCCCCAGAAGGCGACGATGCCGGCGAGCGCCCATCCGAGGCGCCTCGCCATGGCGTTTTCGGTCAACGGAATCTCCGTGGATTCGTAGGGCCGGATCCGGTTCCGCGCCGGGGTCCGGCGCGGAACCGTGCCCGGGAGCCGGAGATCAGGCGGCGAGCCGCTCGGCGACGAGGTCCACGAAACGCTCGCGATCGAGCCGGGCCAGGTCCTTGCTCACCAGGGACTCGGTCCAGTTCTCGATCTCGTAGACATTGGACTCGCGGACCGCGTTGGCGACCTTGTACACGTTGACGATCTCGTAGACGTTGCCGAGATAGACCATGTACACGAAGAACGCCAGGCCGGCCGCCTGGTCGACGGCCGAGGAGTCGGCCTTGAAGCCGAACCGTTCGGCCAGCACGTCGCGGGTGATGTCCTGCGCCGCCGTGAAGGCCCGGTCGATCCGGACCCGGTCACCGCTGGTCATCTCCCGGCCGAACGAGGCCAGGAACGCCGGGTCCTTCCTCGAGACCGCCGCCACCACCGCCGAGGCGAACTCCTCCTGCCTGGCCGTCACCCCACCGTCCGGACGCACGATCTCCGGGAACCTCTCGGCCACCGGCCCGATCCCCAGGATCAACCCCCGGTAGACGCTCTCCCCGTCATGCGCCGAAACCCCCGCCCCGGACACGGCGACACCCACCGCACCGGCCGCGTGAACCGGCACCGCCACCGCACCGGCCACCACCCCGGCGACCGCGACCGCCAGAACCATCTTCGATACCCGCATCGAACTCCCTCCACGAACGTGAGGCGGTGCGCGAAATCCGGGCGTGAGCCCGTGGGATGGATTCCGGCCACCGTCCCCGCGGACCTTTCGCCGCTCCGGCGGAGAGTGTCACGGGCGATTTGACGTGTGCTTGGAACGGCGCCGCCCCTCACCAGTGAACGGCTTGGAGCCCAGCCCACAGGGCCGTCCCGGACGGTACGGCCGACAGGAAGGGCTTCGCCCGCGGGCGACCGCGGTGGCCGGCGGCACCCGGCCGGGTGTTCCGCGCCCCGGCGAGCCCGACGGCCGCGGTCGGCCCCGAGGGCGTGTACGTATCGGCGTGGAGACCCGGCGCTCTCCGCCCGCGGGAGGCGGTTTCCCGCGCATGTCACGGGTCGAGTTCCCGCGTATGTCACGGGTCGGACGGCGGCCCGTCGAACAAGCGATCCTCTAGCCAGTTAAATAACGAACATGAAGCACAAAACATCATATTAAGGAATTTCCACCAATAGTCGGCTACCCCGATTGGGGCACCTCGGGCGGGCGACCTTCATCCGGCCGGACCACGCGCCCCGGTACGCCGTCAATCGCCCGCCCCGCGGAAACAGCCGGACGGGTTCGCGTCGCCTGGAGAGGCCGGCCGCCCTGGACGGCGGCCGCGCGGCGATCTCGAGGAAAGACCGCGACACCAGGCCGGCACGTCGTCACACTGGGGTGCGACAAAGTCGGCCGATCGCGACAGCACCCCGGCCACTGAACCCGATTTATGTCTTATACAAGCTTAATTCAGCACTAAACGCCATTTATGGTACACAAAGTCCGGCCGCTGGAACCGGCGGAGCCCGGCTGACATCCAACCCCGTATGACTGACGTCCATTTATCGGACGTGAGCCGTACATCCCCCAGGTTGATGACATATGAGGTGTCGTGACTATGGCGTCGAACGTGACGCGGTTATATCAGGCGGTGCTGCGCGACCCGGCCGCCCCCATCTCGATCCGGCTGCGCCGCACCTTCTCGGAGTGGGTCGAGCGGAAGGGGTTCCCGCCGCCGGGCGCGGCGCGGGCGATGGTCGAGGCCGAGGCCGGCCGGGCACGGCTCACGATGGAACGGCGCGGTGACTGCGGCCGTTACACGCTGGACGAGCCGCACGGGGAGGGGCACCTGCGGACCCGGGTGACCTACACGGAATCGGTGCCGGGCATGACCGGGTGGGTCATCGTCACCGTGGACCGGCACGAGGGACGCGAACCGGAACGTCAGCGGCGCGAACCGTACCGGCGCGGAAGGCGCGAACCGGAGCGGCGGGAGCGGCGCGAACCGGCCGTGGTGAGCGTGCCCGGTTTCCTCCCGGCGTACCTGCGCACCGCGCGCATCAGCGACGGCGGCATCCAGGTGGAGGACGGCCCGGTGGTCCTCGACGAGGAGGGCATGGAGCGGTTCGTCCCCGTGATGACCGAACCCCGCCGGAGGATGCCGATCCTCGTTCTCTCCGTGGACCCCCAGAACCCGGAGGCGGTGCGGGCCCGTGCCGATTATCTGGCCGGTGCGGTCACCGGCGCGGGCCTGGTGGTACGGCTGGCCGACCTGCGCGCCCAGAACCGGTTCAACAAGGCGATGGGCAAGGAGCTGGGCGTGTTCGGCGGCGGGATCCGCACCTACCTCGCCCCCTTCGACCCCGCCGAGGAACGCCACCCCCGCAGGCACCCTCCCATGGGCGCCGCCATGATCCGGGACCAGGGTGACGCCGCCCTGGACCGGATCGCCGTCGGAGCGGTCGGCGACACCGTCCATCGCGAGTTTCCCGCGGACGTGCAGCGGACGCTCCACGTCGTCTACCGGGTGCTCGCCGGACGCGCCGACCTGGGCGAGATCGCCGAGGCCGCGCGCCCGCCCGCGAAGACCGACTCCGCCCGCGAGGAGCTACGACGGCGGATGATGGCCATGACCCGGCGCCCGGCGCCCGCCCCGGCCGGCGAAACCGGCGGAACCGGCGGAACCGGCGGAACCGGCGCGGTCTCCGCCGGGAGGCAGGGGCCGCCGCCCTCGGAGAAGGCCGCCGTCATCACGGAGAACGCCGTCATCACGGAGAACACGGAGAAGAAGGAGACCGGGAAGAACGAGGAGACCGGAGAGAACGTAAGGAACGGGCAGGCCCTCTCCGGGGGCGGCGCCCCGCTCTCCGGGGTGGAGGAGATCGCCCAGGTGGTGGCGGACATGGTGGTCAAGGAACTGCGCGGTGACCTGGACACGGCACTCGGGCTCGCCACGTCGTCACAGGCCTCCGCCGGCGACCTCGCCGGGGTTCTCCGCGAGCTCCACACGCTCCGCGCGCACCTTTCCGGCCTGCGTGACATCGTCGCGGAACGACGCGGCGAGACCCCCCTCGCGAACGGGGGAGGCGACCCTCCGGCCGCCGACACCGGGAGCCTTCGCGAGGAGTACCGGCTGCTCACCGAGGAGTACGCCGAGGCCGTCACGAGCGCCAGGAAGCTCACCGAGCGGGTCCGCTGGCTGGAGGGCAGGCTCGCCGCGGCGGGCCAGCCGGTGTACGGCGTGCCCGAGGAGACCCCCGTCTTCGAACCCGCCAGCCTGGTCGCGGTCCTGATCGAGGCCCGCGAGAGCCTGCGCCACATCGTCGTCGGCGACACCGACGGCGCCGCCGCCCGGCTCGACCTGGACCACCCGGCCCAGTCGCGTACGTGGGCGGCGAAGGCGTGGGACTCCCTGCGCGCCCTGGAGGACTTCGCGAGGGCGCGGTCCGGCGGGGAGTTCTCCGGCGGCTTCTACGAGTGGTGCTCCCACGGCTCCTCCGGCCGCCTCACCATCCCCACCGGGATGCTGTCCATGCGCGAGTCGAAGAGCGTGGTCACCCGCGCCAAGTTCAGCGACCGCCGGACCTTCGCCGTCCCGCCCGAGGTGAACCCGGGCGGGCAGGTCCTGATGGAGTCCCACGTCAAGCTCCGGCCCGTCGGCTATCCCGCGCCCCGGATGTACTTCCACGACGACTCCGGCGGCGCCACCGGCAAGATCTGGATCGGCTATCTGGGCGAGCACCTCCCCAACACCCGTACGAACTGATCGGTGACGGGCACCTGTCGCGTCAAGCCGGAACAACGCCGGGGCCGTGGGCGCGGGGGAGGACGGCCGTCACGACCAGGCCGCCGCCTTCGCGCGGGCGGGCCGTGACGTCGCCGCCGTGGGCCCGGGCCACGGAGCGGACGATGGACAGGCCCAGTCCCGCGCTCTTCGCCGTGACCAGGCGGTCGGCACCCAGGCGGCGGAAGGGTTTGAAGAGTTCCGGGATGTCGTAGGGCGGTACGGCGGGCCCGGTATTGCTGACCTCCACCTCGACGCGTCCGTCAGGCGCGGTACGGCTGACGACCCGCACCCAGCCGGTACCGTCGCCGGTGTTGTGCCGGATCCCGTTCTCGACCAGGTTGTGCACCAGGCGTTCGAGCAGGAGCGCGTCCCCGCCGGTGGGCGCGGGGCCCGCCGCCTCGTGCACAGTGATCTTCGCGTGCTCCGCCTGCCCGGCGGTCTGCGCGACCACGTGGGACACCACGTCGGCCATGTCCACCGGTGACCGGTCGGCGATCTCGTGCTCGGCGCGGGCCAGCAGCAGCAGTCCCGAGATGAGCTGCTCGTGCCGGGCGTTGATCTCCAGGAGGCTCTCGCCGAGCTGCCTGACGTCGGACGACGCCGCCCTGCGATGCATGGCCAGCTCGACCAGCGCCCGGTTGAGCGTCAGCGGTGTGCGGAGTTCGTGCGAGGCGTTGGCGACGAACCTGCGCTGACCGTCGAAGGAGTGGTCGAGCCGCTCGACCATGGTGTCGAAGGCGTCGGCGAGCTCCTTCACCTCGTCCTCCGGCCCTCGCAGGGCGATTCGCGCGCGCAGACCGTGGTCGGCGACCGTGGTGACCGCGATCCGCCGCGCCGTGTCGGTCACCCGGCGCAGCGGGGCGAGCACCCGGCCCGCGACCACCCACCCGAGGCCCCCCGCGGCGGCACCGACCACGGTCAGCGCGACCGCTCCCTGGGTGAGCAGCGAGGTGACCGCGGCGGTGCGCAGTTCCTCCTCCTGCCGCTGCAGCCACTGGATCGCCGCAGGGCCCGTGAACACGTGGCCGTTCGCGTTGATGAGGACCATCTCCTTCTGCCCGCCCCTGGATCCCCCGTACCTGTCGGCGAAGGACTGGGTCAGTTGCTGGTTGAACAGCAGGTAGGTGACGCCGAGCAGGGTCAGGCCCGCGGCGAGGAACAGGGCGCCGTACACGAGGGTGAGCCGGGTCCTCAGCGTGAGGCGGGGCAACCTGTCGATGATCATGCGATCCGGTACCCCTCACCCGGCATCGTCTCGATGACCGGCGGCTCCCCGAGCTTGCGCCGGAGTTTGAGTATGGTGAGGCGCACCGCGCCGGTGAAGGGGTCGGCGTGCTCGTCCCACGCCTTCTCCAGCAGTCGCTCGGCGGAGACGAGCGCCCCGTCGGCGCGCAGCAGTTCGGTCAGGACGGCGAACTCCTTCTTCGACAGCGGCACGTATCGTCCGTTCCTGAACACCTCCCGACGCGCGGGGTCGAGGGTGATCCCGGCCCTCCGCAGCACCGGCGGCACGGCCGGCCGTGAGCGCCGTCCCAGCGCCTGGACACGGGCGGCGAGTTCGGCGAAGGCGAACGGCTTGGCCAGGTAGTCGTCGGCCCCGAGGGACAGCCCGGCCACCCGGTCACCGATCTCCGCGGCGGCGGTGAGCATCAGCACCCGCGCGGTCGACTCCGATGCGACCAGTTCCCTGCAGACGTCGTCGCCGTGCACGAGGGGCAGGTCGCGGTCGAGAACGACCACGTCGTAGTCGTTGACCGCGATGCGTTCCAGCGCCGCCTCGCCGTCGTGCGCGGTGTCGACCGCGTGCGTCTCGCCGCGCAGCCACTCGGCTATCGCGCCGGCCAGCATCCGCTCGTCCTCCACCACCAGCACTCGCATCGCGTTCTCGCGCCCCCTCGTCATGTACGGACGAGGCGATGGTGACGTACGCGGTGTTTGCTCGCCGTTAGCGCCGGTGGAAACGCGACCGAAACGCGCTCCCCTGTTGCATCACCTCTCGAACGGCCGGTGGAGAACCGGCCGGCGGAAGAGGAGCTGTTATGAGAGTTCTTGGCGCGCTGGCGCTCGCCCTGGTCCTGGCAGGGTGCGGTACGGCCGGCGAAGGCGCGGACGTGGCGTCCGCGGGCGGCGGTGGCGACAAGCCCGCCGTGAGCACCGCCACGCCGAGCCTGGACCAGCACGAGCGGGGGATCAAGTTCGCGCAGTGCATGCGCGAGAACGGTGTCGACATGGCGGACCCCGAACCCGGCAAGGGCGTCACCATCCGGATCGACAAGAGCGTCGGCAAGGAGACGGTGGACAAGGCCACGGCGGCCTGCAAGGAGTTCTCCCCGATGGGCGGTTCCGGGCCGAACGGGGTGGACCCGCGGAGGGCCGAGTCGATGCGCGAGTTCGCGCAGTGCATGCGGGACAACGGTGTGGAGGACTTCCCGGACCCCGAGGGCGGCGGCCTGCGCGTGACCGGTGCCGTCGGCGAGGATCCGGACTTCCAGGTCGCGCAGGAGAAGTGCGCGAAGGAGTTCCTGCCCGAAGCGGGTCAGGGAGGCTCCTGATGGGCACGGCCACCCGCAGCCCCCTGGACGAGCCGCCGGAGCCGCAGAGGTCAGGGAGACTCCTGATGGGCACGACCACCCTCGACGACGGAACGGACATGGACGCGTCCTCTCCCCGCTCGCGGCGACGCCGTGGTTTCGGCCGTGGCAAGAAGGTCGCCGGACTGGTCGTCGCGGTCGCCGTCCTCGGAACGGCCGCCGCGGCCACGAGCGGCATGGTCGGCCCGGGCGGCAGCGGAACGGACAGGACCTCGGTCCTCCTGCCTCCGGCCACCACCCTGGTGAAGCGGCAGACGCTCGCCGACACGCGGGACGCCGACGGCGAGCTCGGCTACGGCCCGGCCGCCACCGCGGTGAGCCGGCAGCCCGGCACGGTCACCTGGCTCCCCGACAGCGGCGCCCGGGTCACCCGCGGCAAGCCGCTCTACAAGGTGGACGACAAGCCGGTGGTGCTGATGTACGGCACGACGCCGGCCTATCGCGACATGCGAATCGGCACCGAGGGGCCGGACGTCAGGCGCCTGGAGCGCAACCTCCGCGAGCTGGGCTACAGCGGCTTCACCGTGGACGGCGAGTACACCGGCGCCACGGCCTCGGCGGTCGCGCGGTGGCAGGACGACCGGGGCCTGGAGGAGACCGGCGTCGTCGAGCTCGGCCGGGTCGTCTTCGCCGGCGGCAAGGTCCGCGTGGACAGCCTGGAGGCCGAGACCGGCCAGCCCATCGCCCCCGGCCAGAAGGTGCTGACCTACACCGGCACCACCAAGGTGGTCACCGTCCGGCTACGGACGGAAGACCAGCGGATGGCGAAGAAGGGCGCCAAGGTGTCGGTCACCATGCCCGACGGCAAGAGCGTGGCGGGCAAGGTCACCGAGGTCGCCACGATCATCGAACCCGGGGAGGGCCCGGACGCGGACCCGGAGACGAGGCTTGAGGCGCTCGTCTCCCTCAGCCGCCGGAAGGCGGCGACCGGCCTCGACCAGGCCGCGGTGGACGTGACCTTCACGGCGTCCAGGCGCGAGGACGTGCTGACCGTACCGGTCTCCGCGCTCGTGGCGCTGAGGGAGGGCGGATTCGGCGTCGAGGTCGTCGAGGGCGCCAAGTCCCGCTACCTCAGCGTGAAGACAGGACTGTTCGCCGGCGGCCGGGTCGAGATCTCCGGAGACGGCCTCGTCGAGGGCGCGACCGTGGGGATGCCGAGATGACGCCCCCGATGGTCTCTCTGTCGGACGTGACCAGGGTCTACCCCGGCGGGGTCACCGCGCTGGCCGCGGTCTCCATGGAGATCGGACGCGGCGAGCTCGTCGCCATCGTCGGCCCCTCCGGCTCGGGCAAGTCGACGATGCTCAACGTCGTCGGCACGCTCGACCGCCCCTCCTCCGGAACCGTGCGCATCGACGGGTACGACGTCTCGAAGCTGTCGGACAGCCGGCTCTCGGCGTTGCGGGCGACCCGGATCGGCTTCGTCTTCCAGCACTTCCACCTCGCCGCCAAAGTCCCGGCGCTGGACAACGTGGCCGACGGCCTCCTCTACACCGGCCTCAGCCTGTCCGAACGGCGGCGCCGGGCCTCGACCGCGCTGGAACGGGTCGGGCTCGGCCACCGCCTCGACCACGAGCCGCACGAGCTGTCCGGTGGTGAGCGGCAGCGCGTCGCCATCGCCCGAGCCGTGGCCGGGAACCCCCCGCTCCTCCTCGCCGACGAACCGACCGGCGCCCTGGACTCCGTCTCCGGGGCCGGGGTGATGGAACTGCTGCGCGAGCTGAACACCTCGAACACCACCGTCGTGATCATCACGCACGATCGGGAGATCGCCGCGAGCCTGCCCCGGCAGGTGCGGATGCGCGACGGCCGGATCGTCTCCGACTCCGCGATCGGCTCCGACTCCGCGATCGGCTCAGGCTCCGCGATCGGCTCAGGCTCCGCGGCCGAATCGCCGCGGCACGCCGAATCCGGGGTGGCGGGATGACCGTGATCGATCAGGCGGGTTCGCCGAAGCCGGTTCCCGCCAGGATGCGGCCACGCGACGTGATGCGGGTCGGCGCGTCCGGCCTGCGCACCCGCCCGATGCGGGCGTTCCTGTCCGCGCTCGGGATCGCCATCGGCATCGCCGCGATGATCGGCGTGGTCGGCATCTCGTCCTCGTCGGGGGCCGAGCTCGACCGTACGCTCTCGGCACTGGGCACGAACCTGCTCACCGTCTCGTCCGGCCAGACGCTCCTGGGCGAGGCGGCCAAGATGCCGGTGGACGCCGAGGCGATGATCGAGCGGATCGGCCCCGTGGAATCGGCCTCCGCGGCCGGGCGCGTCGGCGACGCCAAGGTCTACCGGTCCGAGGAGATTCCCGAGGCCCAGACCGGGGGGCTCACCACCTACGCCGCCCGTATCGACCTCCTGTCCACGGTGGGCGCGACGGTGCGCAGCGGCACCTGGCTCAACGAGGCCACCGAGCGTTACCCGGCCGTGGTGCTCGGATCGGGGGCGGCGGAGCGCCTCGGGGTGGGCGCGGCGGCGCCGGACACCCAGGTGGTCGTGGGCGGCGTGCGGTTCACCGTCGTCGGAATCCTCGACCCGGTGCCGCTCGCCACCGAGCTGGACAGCGCGGCGCTGATCGGCTGGCCGGCCGCGGAGGCGACGCTGGACTTCGACGGGCACCCCACGATCCTCTACACCCGCTCCGACGAGTCGAGGCTGGAGTCCGTCCGCTCGGTCCTGGCCGGTACGGCGAACCCGCGGGCGCCGAACGAGGTCGAGGTCTCGCGCCCGTCCGACGCCCTCGCCGCCAAGCAGGCCACCAGCCAGGCGTTCACCGGGCTCCTCCTCGGGGTCGGCGCGGTCGCGCTGCTCGTCGGCGGCGTCGGGGTGGCCAACACCATGGTCATCTCGGTGCTGGAACGGCGCTCGGAGATCGGCTTGCGCCGCTCGCTCGGCGCGACGCGCGGGCAGGTCCGCACGCAGTTCCTCGTGGAGTCGCTGCTGCTCTCGGTCCTGGGCGGGGCGGGCGGGGTCTTCCTCGGCATCTGCGTCACCATCGGTTACGCGCTCTACCAGGGCTGGCCGGCCGTGATCCCCACCTGGGCGACGATCGGCGGCCTCGCGACGACCCTGGCCATCGGCGCCCTCGCCGGTCTCTACCCGGCCGTCCGCGCCTCCCGCCTCTCCCCGACGGAGGCACTCGCCACACCGTAGAACGCGGACACCCGCCCGTCTCGTTCTCCCCTTCGTCACTCGCGAGGAGATCACCCATGACCGACCGTGTCCCCCGGCGGAGCAGCGCTCCGGGCGATCCGCGCCCGGCCTGCCGGGAGCCGCCACCGAACCGTACGTGAACGGGAAGGTCTCCGGCCCTCCCCTGAGCGGCGGCGCCCCCGACCCCGGCGGACAGGATGCGGTGGCCCGGCGGCCGGTGACCGCCGCCGTTCCCGGAGACGCCCGGGTCAGCGGTCGGTGAGCCCCTGGAGGATCGCGCGGACCTTTCCGGCGTTGTGGTGGTACGGGCCGTACCTGCGTTCGAGGTCCGGCAGCAACTCGCCGAGCAGCCGTTTGGCCCGCCCCTTGTTGCCCGCGTCGAGTTCCACCATCCCGATCTGGCGCCGGATCTCCAGGATCCGTTCCTCTCCCGCGCCGAACCGCCTCTCGTCGGCCAGCAGCCGCCGGAGCTGGGTCAGGGCGAGGTTCGTCTCCCCGATCGCCGCGTGGCACCCCGCCTCCATCAACCGGCACCGCAGGGCGAGGTTGTTGCCCGGCCCCTCCACCCTGGCGACGTCGGCGGCGAGCCGCTGGAACTCGGGCGCCGCCCGGCGGTAGTCGCCGCCGAGGAAGAGGGCCTCGGCGAGCTCGATCCGCAGGTCGACCACGGCGGAGCTCGTCGAGCCGAAGGAGCCCGCGGCGGGCCCGACCACCTCGGCCAGGAGGTCCGCCGCCTGGCCGAAACGGGCTTCCGCCTTGAGAAGGTCGGCCTCCTTGCGAGCACGCTCGATGTCGGCCCGCTCGATCTGCACCAGTCCCGTGGCGCGCCTGATCCGCGCCGGCCGTACCGGATGGGCGGGCCGCCGGTCGTCGGCCCGCGTGGAGGAGATCCGTCCGAGGACGGTGGCGTACATGCGCACCGGGTGGGACGCGTCCAGGTCGACGTAGCCGGTGAAGGGCGGCAGCTCGCGGCAGAAGTCGAGCAGCCGCTCGTAGACGACGTCCGCGCTCGCCGGCCGCTCCTCGGGCGTCTTCGCGAGCAGCCGCAGGACGAGCCGTTCCAGCCCCTCGGGGACGTCCTGCCGTCTCGCGCGCAGCGGCCGGGGGGCGGCGTCGGTGTGGTTGCGCATCGAGGCCAGCGGGGTGGGCGCGGCGAACTGGTTGTTCCCGGCGAGCATCTCGTCCAGGATCACGCCGAGGGAGTAGAGGTCGCTCCGCGGTCCCGCGGTCCCGGCCATGGCCTGCTCCGGCGCCATGTAGGCCGGGGTGCCGAGCACCTCGCCCGTCCTCGTGAGGTTCGTCGTGTCCGTGGGGGCGAGCGCGGCGGCGATGCCGAAGTCGAGGACCTTGACCGTGCCGTCGGGGCAGAGCATCAGGTTGCCCGGTTTGAGGTCGCGGTGGACCAGCGAGTTGGCGTGGGCCACGGCCAGGACCGAGCACACCTGGGCGGCGATCGCCGCGGCCCAGGCCACGGGCACCTCCGTCTCGTCGAGCAGCGTCGCGACGGAACACCCCCTGACGAGTTGCATGACCATGTAGAGGTCGTCACCGTGCGGCCCGCAGTCGTAGATGGTCGGCACTCCGGGGTGTTCCAGCCGGGCGGTGATCCGCGACTCGCGTACGAAACGCCTGGCCAGTTCCTCGTCCCGGCGACCATCGGGAAACCTATCGGCTTTGATGAATTTGATGGCGATCTGCCGATCCAGGCGTTTGTCGTAGCCGAACCAGACCTCTCCCATTCCGCCGGAGCGACGCGACGTGGGATCCAACTCGTAACGGCCACCGATGATCGTTCCTCTGCCCAAAACGATCCGCCCTCCAGAAACGCCCCGTCTTCCCCAGGAAAATGTAGCGCTCCCGGAGTCCCGTCGTCGTGGGCGAAGGTTTCTCCAGGTCACCGCCCCGCGATCGGATCGGTTCGCGCCGGGCGAGGTCGTCGAATGCGTCACGCGTTCGCGACCCGGCTTTTCACGCGCTCACGTGGTACCGGTCAATTCCCGTGTTACTTGCGCGCCTTCGGGAAGTGACCGGCGAGGCGGGATCGCCCTCGGACCGGCGATACGCCGCGGGTGATCTACGACAGAATGTCGTTCATGGAAGCCCGCATCGCGATAGCACCCTCCGCGGAGGCGAGGACGTCCCGCGGACGGCCCGGCCCCGCCGATGTCGATCTCGACCGGCTACGGCTCGGGATCGAGGAGGCCGTGTCCCGCGGCGGCGGTGCCAACGTCCCGCTCGCCGACGCCGACGGCCTGGTGTGGCTCGTTCCCGGCGAGCCGGAACTGCTCGTGGCGACGCTGGACGCCCACCCCCGGATCGGGTGGGTGCAGTTCCCCTGGGCGGGCGTGGAGAGGTTCGTGTCATCAGGGGTGTTCGAGCGCCCCGTGGTCTTCAGCTGCGCCAAGGGGTCGTTCGCCGGGCAGGTCGCCGAGCACGCGCTGATGCTGACGCTGGCCTGCCTGCGCGGCCTCTCCCGCCAGGCGCGGACGCCCGGCTGGTGTCCGGTGGAACCCCGGTCGCTGCACGGCCGGCGGGTGACGATCCTCGGCGGCGGCGGCATAGCCACCGAGCTCGTCCGCCTCCTGCGGCCGTTCGGGTGCCGGATCCGGGTGATCCGTCGTCACCCCGAGAAGGCCGAGGGCACCGACGAGACACCGGAGACGCCGGAGACGCCGGAGACGCTGCCGCCCTCGGCCCTGCCCGCCGTGCTTCCCGAGACCGACGTCCTGGTGCTGGCTCTCGCCCTGACGCCGGAGACGAGGCACGTCGTCGGCGCCGCCCAGCTGGCGCTGCTGCCGCCGCACGCCGTCGTCGTCAACGTCGCCCGCGGCGCGCACATCGACACCGGCGCGCTCGTCGAGGCCCTCGGCGCGGGAACGATCTCCGCCGCCGGCCTGGACGTGACGGATCCCGAGCCGCTCCCCGACGGGCACCCCCTGTGGGCCGACCCCCGGGTGCTCATCACCTCGCACTCCGCCGACTCCGCCGAGTACGTCGCGCGGATGCTCTGCGAGCGGGTCGAGCGCAACGTGGGCAACCTGCGCGCGGGCCGCCCGCTGGAGGGAGTGATCGACCCCGCCACGGGCTACTGACCGCCGCCCACATCTCCTCCCTTTCTCCGTGTCTCCCGCGGATTGCCGTCACCAGCGCGAAACGCCTGTTCAGCCGCCCGCGCCGATCACCCGCGTGGCGGCGAGGTAGGCCGCGAGCAGGCTCTCGGCGACCGCCGTCACGGTCTCGTCTCCGGGCAGGAAGTACGGGCTGTGCAGCCCCGACGCCGTGTCGGTGCCCACGAACAGCATCAGCGACGGCACGACCGACGCGAAGTGGGCGAAGTCGTCGGCACCGCAGGAGCGCAGCGTGGCGGGCATGTGGTGGGCGACGTCGACGAGGATGCAGCCGGTCTCCTCGGCGAGGCGGGCGTCGTTGACGAGCACCGGCTCCCCGTGCGTGATCCGCACCTCCGCCTCGCAGCCGTGGACGCGGGCGACGCCCTCGGCGATCTCGCGGAAGCGGTGGTGCAGCTGGTGGCGCCACGGCTCCGACATCGTGCGGAGGGTGCCGCGGGCGGAGGCATGCCCCGGGATCGCGTTGGGGGCGCTGCCCGCCGACACGCTCCCGAAGGTGACCACGGTCGGCGTCATCGGGTCGGCGTCGCGGCTGACGAGCTGCTGCGCGGCCACGATGATCTGGGCGAGCGCCAGGACCGAGTCGCGGGACAGGTGGGGGTAGGCCGCGTGCCCGCCCTGCCCCCGGACGGTGACGGTGAACTCGTCGGAGGAGGCGTTGACCGCGCCGGGTGTGCAGGCCGTCTCGCCGGTGGCGAGCACCGGCTGGACGTGTGCCGCGATCATCGCGCCGACCCGGTTCCTGCGGAGCGCGCCGGAGTCGACGATGTCGCGAGCACCGGAGGGGTGGGTCTCCTCGCGCGGCTGCAGCACCGCGACCATCGGCGCGGGCGCCCGTACCCGGTCGACCGCCCTGGTCAGCGCCACCAGCGCCGCGAGGTGTACGTCGTGGCCGCAGGCGTGCATGGCGCCGTTGCGCGAGGCCCAGGGCACGTCCGTCTCCTCCTGGATCGGCAGGGCGTCCAGCTCCCCGCGCACCCCGACGGCCAGGCCCTCGCCGCCGACGCGAAGGAGCGCGCCGGTCCCGGCCACCCGCTCCGTCGCGTCGCCCTCGGGCAGCGCGTCCAGCACGCGCTTGAGCGTCGGCTCCTCCTTTCCCGACACGCACGGCTCGGCGTGCAGTTCCCGCCGCAGCTGGAAGGCCGCGGGCAGCTCGGCGTGCAGAGCGGCGCGGAGCCGCTCGTGGATCTCGTTCATCGCCGCCCCCCGAGCCGGCGGGCGTCGCGGTTGCCCCTCACGCGTCCTCCTCGGCGAGTGCGGCGAGTGTGCGGACGTGAGTGCCGATCATGGATCTCCCTCTGACTGTGCGTGGTGCCGTTCCGGTGGTACGTGGGTGACATGGGGCGCCGTTCTCTTCGTACGTGATGGTCGTTCTCGTCTCCGGCCTCGGGGCCGATCACCCGGTCACCCGGTCACCCGGTCTCTCCGAGGCCGTAGACGCGGCGGGCGTTCCGCGCGCCGATCATGGTGGCGACCCGGATCGCCTGCGGCTCGCTCCACTCGCCGTCCGCGACGAACCCCCCGAGGACCCGGGCCATCGCGCGGCGCCAGAGCAGGGCGCCCAGGTGGTGGAGCTCCGCGGGGCCCCAGGCGTCCGAGGAGAAGAGGATCTTGGCGAACGGCGCCAGCTCCAGGCTCTCGGCCACCACGGCCACGCTGCGCGCCCCGGTGTGGTTCACCCCGAGCCCGACGTCGAGGTAGACGTGCGGGTAGGCCTGGGCGAGGTAACCGGCGTTGCGGTGGTACGGGTAACAGTGCAGCAGGAGCAGGGGGACGCCCCTGGGCTCGGCGAGCTCGACGAGGCCGCGCAGCAGCAGGGGGTCGGAACGGCGCAGGTCGAGGTCGGGGTCGCCGTACCCGACGTGGAACTGGAGCGGCAGCCCGCGCTCGATGCCCGCCCAGATGAGGTGGCGCAGCAGCACCGGGTCGTCGACGCGGATCGTCCCGGTCCGCTCGGACTCGCGCAGCCAGCGCCCGGCCGCCGCCGTCACCTCGGCCGGGGCGGGCGGGGCGGGGTCGAGGTCGAGCCCGTACCGGTAGGCGGCGACGCTCTTCAGGCCGCGCGCCGTACGGCTGCGCTCCCACAGGGCCGCCTCGAAGCGGGCGGCGAACCCGGCGGCGTCGGTCCCCTCGGCGACGACTCCCTCGGCGATCGACTCCAGGCGGACGATCTCCTCGACGGGCCGCCCCGTGAGGGCCGCCATCGACGCCGGGCCGAGGATCTCCTCTCCCCCGTAACCGGTCTCCAGGAGGAAGTGACCCACCCCGGCCGCGGCCAGCAGGCGCCGGTTCGCCTCCCCGGCCCCGAGCTCGGCGCGGCGGGCGAGGTAGGTCTCCGGGTCCGGGTGCGGGTCGAGACCGAGGACGGGCGCGCAGTGCCGCAGGACGGCGAAACCGAGCTGCGAGTCGAACTGGGTCATCCAGCCCGGCACCGGCCGGTCGGACTCGGTGATCAGCTCCTCGAACCGCCTCCGCGGCAGGTCGCCGTCCAGGGCGCCGTGCACGTGATGATCCACCAGCGGTATCGCCTCGATCGCCCGCTCCAGGACCCCGGCCCCCGCCGTCACGGCCGCGCGCCCCGGAATTCCGGCCTCCCCCGCCCGGACCGCGTGTTCCAGGGGCCCGCCACCCGCCGTCCCGCCCGCACCGTCAGCGGACCCGGCCCTAACCGGAGAGTCCATGGGTGCCGGGGTCATGGTGGAACGCTCCTCGAGTGTGCGGTGTCGCTGGGATACGAGGTGCCCATGAAAAGGGGATGTCATGCCCCGATGTCCCGTCCGGCTCACCCGCCGATCGGACGCTCCACCTCACCCGCCGCCTCACCGGGCGTCCCGTCCGCCGCAGTACCCGCCGTACCCGCCGTGTCCACCGCGCCTGCCGTGCCTGCTGTGCCCGCCGCGCCCCTCGTCCGGATGCCGTACGCGAGGGTGAGGGCGACGACGGCGAGCGGGAAGACGGTGGCGACGAGGATGCCGGTGCGCAGACCGGAGCCGCCGTCGCCGGGGAGCGCGGCCGACAGGGCGGACAGGAACCCGTTCGCGGCGGCGGAGGCGTCCGCGGCGGCCCCGGCGATCCAGGGACCGGCCGCGCCCCCGGCGTCACCGAAGACGGCCAGCACGCCGAACATGGCCGCGCCGCCGAGGGGGAAGCGGGCCGCGGCGAGGCTGAAGGTCCCCGGCCACAGGAGGCTGACGGCCAGGCCGCACACCGCGCAGCCGACGAGGCTGACCACCGGGTCGGAGGACAGGCAGACGACGAGGTAGCAGACGGTCGCCAGCGCGCCGCACGAGGCCATCGCGGGTACCAGCGGGATCCGCTCGCCCCACAGGCCGTAGACGATGCGGCCGATCCCCATCAGCACCGCGAACAGGCACGGGCCCGCCAGGTCGCCCCACACCTTGGAGACGCCCAGTCCCTCCTCCGCGAAGAGGGAGGACCACTGCGACATGGTCAGCTCGGCCGCGCCCGCGCAGAGCATCAGCACGACGGCGGCGGCGAAGGCGGGAGCCCCGAAGAGCGCCCGCAGGGAGGTACGGTGCTCGTCCGGCACGGTCGCGGGCAGCGGCACCCTCAGGAACGCCACCATGTTGACCAGCGGGACGAGCGCCCAGGCGACCGGCAGGACCTGCCAGGCGTCCTGGCCGATCCAGGCCAGCAGCAGCGTGCTGCCCGCCACCACCGCGACCTGCCCCCAGCAGTAGAAGGAGTGCAGCAGGCTCATCGCCGCGGCCTTGCCCTCCTGCGGGCTGGGCAGCGCGTCCACGACGGGGCTGACGAGCACCTCCAGCAGGCCGCCGCCGACGGCGTAGACGACGATCGCGACGCACAGTCCCAGGTACGGGGAGGGCGACACCGCCGGGGCCACCGCCAGCAGCACCAGGCCCAGCGCCGACAGGATGTGAGCCAGCACCAGCGGGACGCGGTAACCGGTCCGGTCCACGAACCTCACGGCCACGATGTCGGTGACCAGCTGGGTGGCGAAGTTGAGCAGTACCAGGCGCCCGAGCATCTCCAGGGGCAGCTGGTAGCGGGTCTGGAAAACGATGAACAGCAGGGGGGCCAGGTTGTTGACGATGGCCTGCGTGACATATCCGGTGTAGCAGGCGCGGCGGGTGTGGTCGTACGTCATGGACGATGCGTTTCTCTCCCTGGGGGGTGGCCGTCCCGCACACTACGGGGCCGGACGACACGGAGGCACACCCACCCCCGGCCCCCGGCGGCGATGACCACCAGGTCACCGTGACGCCGTGACACCGGATGCCGGGGAGCCCGCTTCCGGCGGGCGCGACCGCTCAGGCCTCTTCCGGCCCCCGGCGCCCTCCCCTGCAGGCGCTGCCGCCCCTTCCGGCGTTTCCGGTGCTTCCCCTTTTTTCCGGCGCCTTCCCCGTTCCGCCTCTTCAGGCGCCTTCCCGCTTCCTGCCCGCGGGCCTCTCAGGGGCCCGGACGGCCACACGACCCCAGGCTGGGCGACCCCGGGCCGGGTGACACCGGGCGCGCCGGACGATCGGGCGCCTCCCGGCACGCGCCTACTTGAACTGCAGGACCGGGGCGACGGCGGGACGGATGGGGGCGGGGGCGGGGAGACCGAGGACGAACCAGACGATCTTTCCTCCGGAAGGGGGATGGGCGACACCCCAGTCGTCGGCGAGGGAGTCGACGATCTGGAGGCCCCGGCCGCCGGTGGCGTCCATGTCGCGGGCGCACACGCGGGGAGCCCCCTCCCCCGGGTCGAAGAGCTCGCCGCGGACGAAGCTCCCGCCGCCCCGGATCCGCAGCGCGCACGCGGCGCCGCCGTACCTGACGGCGTTGGTGACCAGCTCGCTGACGATCAGCATGCAGTCGTCTATCAGATCGTCCGCACCCCACAGGGAGAGCTCCCGGCGGACCAGCGAGCGGGCGTCGCGCACGCTCGTGGGAACGGCGGGCAGCAGGCACTCGCCTTCGTACTCGTGGGCGTCGTCAAGGGACGCCGCAGATGAGTCGTGCTGGAGAGACACTGCGCCTCCTTCTGATGGGAGCGCTCCCATGACAAATGTAGAACATTCACTTACGTCTGTGAATTGATTCCTCCCGAATTGTTTCCATCACATGTCGTGAGAAGTGAGGAAGATCCGATTTGCGCCATGGCCTCCGGCGGCCGAAGAGGCCGGTCACCGGCCGGGAACCCGCCCGTACCGTCCACCTCCCCGACCGGAAACCCGCCCGCGCCGTAGCCCCCCTCCGGCCGGAAAGTCGTCCGTACCCCCGGCCGGTCCGTACCGACGCCCCCTCCGGCCGGGAACCCGCCCGTACCGCCGCCCTCCCGGCCGCGCGCCGACGTCGGCGCGGCGTCAGCGCGCGGCCGGGGAGGCAGGGGAGGCAGGGGAGGGATCCGTCAGCGCAACTGGGGAAGCACCTTCGCGCCGAAGGCGTCGATGTAGGCGGCCTGCTCCTGGCCCACGTGGTGCAGGTAGATCTCCTCGAAGCCCAGGTCCGCGTACTCGTTGATCCTGGCGGCGTGCCAGCCGAGGTCGGAGGAGACGTTGACGGCCTCGGCCACCTTCTCCGGCGACACGTCCGCGGAGACCACGTCGAAGAGCTCGGCGGTCTCGAGGTCCCAGCTGACCGGCGGCGAGAAGACGTTGCTCCGCCACTGGTCATGGGCGATGGCCATCGCCTCGTCGTCGCTCTCGGCCCAGCTGAGGTGGACCTGGAGCGCCACCTTGCCCTTGCCTCCGGCGTCCCGGTAGGCGCCGATGACCTCGCGCAGCCGGTCGACGGGCCCTCCCACGGTGATCAGGCCGTCGGCCCACTCCGCGCACCAGCGGGCCGTCTCGGCACTCACCGCCGCACCGACCAGCTTCGGGGGGACCTCCGGGCGGGTCCACAGCCGGGCACGGTCGACGGTCACCAGCCCGTCGTGGCTGACCTCCTCCCCCGCCAGCATCGCCCGGATGACGTCGACGCACTCCCGCAGCCGCTGCTTGCGGAGCTCCTTGCGCGGCCAGCGGTCGCCGGTGATGTGCTCGTTGCTCGCCTCACCCGTGCCGAGGGCGGCCCAGAAGCGCCCGGGGTACATCGCGCCGAGGGTGCCGATCGCCTGGGCGATGATCGCGGGGTGGTAGCGCTGGCCGGGGGCGTTGACCACGCCGAACGGCAGGTTCGTGGCCTGGAGCGCCGCGCCCAGCCAGGACCAGGCGAACCCCGACTGCCCCTGACGCCTGCTCCACGGGGAGAAGTGGTCCGACGACATCGCCGCCCCGAACCCCGCCTGCTCGGCCCGCGTGACCGCCTTCAGCAGCTCGGCCGGATGGATCTGCTCGTGTGAGGAATGAAAGCCATAAGTCGCCATCGTCTCCGGCTACCCGGGAGAGGGACGTCCATTCGGGTGAGCGGCGCGGTACCGCCCGGGACACCGGGCGGTACCGCACCCCGGCCTTCGCAAGGCCGGGGTGGCCTTTCGGGGTGGCCTTTCAGAAGGCCGAGGTGTAGGTGACCAGCGACTGCCGGTCGACGCGGGTGGTGGCGTTGTAGCAGGCGACGTTGCGGACGATGGCGACGCTGCCGGTGGTGTTCCAGAGGGTCTGCAGGTTGCAGAACTCGGGGCCGGGACCGTACGCGGTGACCTGGACCTGGTCCTGCAGGACCCCGACCCTCGGGAAGGTCACCAGGCGCAGGCCGAGTCCGGCGGTCTGGATGGTGTTCGTGCTTGTCTGGGAGTTGAAGTTCAGAGCCGGGGGCACCGGCGCGTACGGGCCGGGGTTGGCCGGGGTGGTGTCGAAGGTGTAGGCGAAGTTCTTCGGCGGGATCGCCGCACCGGTGATGGCGCGCTCACGCTGGTAGGTCAGCGTCCATCCGGTGTTGAGCGGCACGTTCGTCGCGTTGTGGCAGCGCACCTGGACCGCCTGCGCGCCCACGCCCGGGGCCCAGGCGCCGACCTTGCAGCGGGCGGGCTGGCTGGGATTGACCGCGGTGACCTGGAGGTTTCCGGCGAAACCGGACGAGCCCAGGCCGGGCAGGGTGACCGTCCAGACGCCCCCGCCCCCGGCGACGGTGTTCACGCCCCCGGCCGAGTTGAACTGGGTGGCGATGGCGGCGCCGTTGTAGTGCACGTAGCCGAACGCCTGCGGCGCGGGCAGGACGCCGGTGCTCTGCTCGAAGACGATGCTGTACGGCGTGAAGACCGGAGCCCCTCCGTACCGGTAGCACTGCACCGCCACCACCAGGTCGGTGCCCGAGGGGCCCCAGTTCTGCGCCTGGCACCAGTAGGCGGTCTGGGAGATCGCCGTGACGTGGACCACGCCGCCGGTGATCGCGATCTGCGGGAACCTCACGAACGTCTGCCCGACCCCGCCGGGAGTGACGCTGACGTTGAAACCCGCCCCCCAGCTGCCCGCCTGGTGGTTGGGGTCAGGGATGCCGGAGGTCACGTTGACCACGGCGAAACCCCACCGGTTGGGAACGGAGGCCTGCGCGCCCGTGGCCGTCGCGGTGATGCTCACGGCGAGCATCGCGATGACACACAGGATTCCAGCCATCACTCTTCGTAACTGACGCATGCCGTACTCCATCGGCTCGGGGCGTTGGGCGATCGGACGCGACCACGATGCCGACGCGGGGAAATGTCGGAAATCACAGTTCGTCCTGAGCTCTTGATAACCCGCCCGTCCCCCTTTGAGAAGACCCAACCTGACGGGTGAGATGACTCCGTCTTCCCAGATCAGGTCAGGGTTCGGACCAGATGGCAGCTCTCTCGTCGAGAGATCGTCCGGCCGTTTCGCCGAGTACCGTATGAACATGCACAGCCGATCCGCCAGGATCCACGAGACGGGGTGTGAGACCGTGCCGGAGCCCGAACCGAACGTTCCGCGTGTCATGTGGCAGTTGCTGGAGCCCCTGCACGCCGTCACCTACTTCGCCCCCGAGGCTCGGGCGGCGGCCGACGCGGTCGGCATGCGCGGCTTCTGGATGGGCTACTTCGCGGCCAGGGCGGCACCGCTCGGGCCGGTCGGCCCCGGCGTCGTCACGGCGGCGTTCCACGGCTTCCCCCCGGCCAGGGTCGCCAGGGCGCTCCCCGACGCGTGGACGTTCGCGACCCCCGGCGACGTGCTGCGCGCCCGGCTCGACGGTGCGGGAGCGGCACTGCGGAACCTGCTCACCGACAAGGTGACCGGCTCTGACGACCTGCGCGCGGCGGCGGACCTCGCCTGGGAGGCCGCCGGGCTCGCCGACACCGCCGGCCGGGTGCTCGGCGCGGCCAACCAGGCGCTGCCCGCGCCCGACGAGCCGCACCTGATGCTCTGGCAGGCCGCCACCACGCTGCGCGAGCACCGGGGCGACGGGCACGTGGCCGCCCTCGTCGCCCACGGCGTCTCCCCCGTCCAGTCCCACCTGCTCAAGGTCGCGGCGGGCGAGACGGACCTGGACCAGCTGCGCCTGGCACGGCGCTGGGACGACGAGGAGTGGGAGGCCGGTGCCGCCGCGCTGCGCGAGCGCGGGTGGGTCGACGGTTCCGGCCTCCTGACGGCCGAGGGCGCGCGGGAGCGCGAGCGGATCGAGCGGCTGACCGACGAGGCCGCGGCCGTTCCCTGGCGGGCCCTGGGAGACGAGCGCACCTCCGAGCTCGCCCTGCTGCTGCACCCGCTGACCATGGCCGTCCTGGAGTCGGGCATCATGCCGCCCTCGAACCCCATCGGCCTGCCGCCGCCCCCCGGGGAAGGCGGGAACGGCCGGGGGCTCACGCTCCCGGCCGTCCCCTCACCGATCAGCTGAGGGGGATCAGCCGAACGGCAGCCGCACGATCGACCGGTTGCCGACGCCGAGGCTGACGGCGCTGTTGCCGATGGCGTTCCAGACCTCGACCCTCACCCGGCCGTTCGACAGGTTGCCGAGCGTTCCCGAGGAGGACTGCGGGCCGACTCCCTGCGTGTAGTGCTCCCAGCCCGTCACCGGGTCGGTGGCGAAGTAGGCGTAGGTCTCCACCCTGTCCCAGCTCCCGTTGCCGGTCAGGTCGTAGGAGACCCGGACCTGGGTGCCGTTGGCGACCGAGGTGCCCGCGTCCACGAAGAGGTCGAACGCGGTGGTGCCGCCGTTGTGATTGGCGGTGAGACCGGTCGCCGTGAAGACCTGGGCGTTGGTCGGCACGCCGTCGTGGTTGCCGTTCGCGGCGGCCACCGTGACGCTGCCCGCCGTGCCCGCCGTGCCCGGCAGACCGCCGCCGCTCTGCAGGTAGCGCGTCGCGGTGAAGCCGCCCGGGTCCGGGGTGGGCGTCGGGGTCGGGGTGGGCGTCGGGGTCGGGGTCGGGGTCGGCGTCGGGGTGGGCGTCGGGTCGGGGTTCGTGGTGCCGCCGCCCGCGTTGCCGCCGCTCCAGGTGAAGGCGCCGGAGGTGACCGTCTTGCCCGCCGGGACGTTGAGCACGGTCCCGTTGGAGAAGGTCACCGTGAGCGCGCTGCCGGTGATGTTGGACGCGACGTAGGTGCGGGCCCCGTTCTTGCTGAACACCTTGGCCAGCGGGTGGTTGGCGGTGATGGAGGTGTCGACCGTGCCGAGGGCGGCCAGGTTGCGGATCCAGTGGAAGGTGTGCGCCCTGCTCTCCCCCTCCTCGGGGGTGTAGGCGCCGGCGGCGCGCAGGTTCGACAGGGCCGCGTCGCCGTTGCCCAGCGCCTGGAACTGCCAGAGGATGTCCCGCCACACCGTGGGCGGCCCGCCGTTGTTGCGTACCAGCTCGGCGTAGTTGGTGTTCACGTAGCCGGGGTTGTCGCCCATGTAGAAGTGCCCGCCGGTGACCGGCAGCATGTTGATGCCCTGGATCATCTCCGGCTCGGCGCTGAACCAGGTGGCGTACGCGCCGCCGCTGCCCCAGACCATGCCGACCGTGCTGTGGCCGAAGGCGGCGGGGAAGTTCTGGTCGCGCGAGTCGAACCAGTACTCCTGGATCGCCGCGGCCTGGGTCGTGTAGATGAAGATGCCCGCGTCGCGGACGGCGGTGTTGCCGGTGGCCTGTCCCCACTGGATGAGGGCGTTGGCGAAGTTCTGGCCCTCCGACGACGACTCCTGGTTGTTGCCGGAGCCGAACGCGCCGTGCCCGGACGCCCAGTCGTGGCCCGCGTAGATGTCGAAGTCGCGCAGGTACGGGAAGCGGGTGTCGGACCGGTCGTAGTTGTTGGCGTCGCGGATCAGCAGGTCCACCATGCCGCCGTACTGGCTCGTCTTGGCCCAGTTGGGGTCGAACTTGGCGAGGGTCGCGGCCGCGGCGATGTAGTAGCCGTAGTGGAAGTGGTGGTCGTTGAGCTCCAGGTCGGAGCCGTACGAGGCCGGGTAGCCGAGCAGGGTTCCCCAGCTCGGGTTGTAGTAGAAGACCCGGCTGGTCTTGCCCGGTGAGGCGGTGAACCAGTCGTTGAGGCGGGTGCGGATGGCGTTCAGCGCGGCGGTGCGCACGGACGTCAGGTTGAGCTGGTCGGCGATCTCCGCGATGCGGGCGGCCCGGCCCAGGCCCTTGCCGGTCCAGTAGGTGTCGTCGCCCCGGATGTCCATCGGGTTGCCGAGCTCGGCGTTGAGCTGGTTGGTGACCGTGGTGAGGTCGGCACCCGAGCTGTCGGCCACCGCGGGGATCTCGGGCAGCACGCCGGTGTACTTCATCGTCGTCCTGAACTGCGTCCCGGTGACGATCTTCATCTGGCCGCGCGCGGACACGTACGTCTGCGCCAGCGGCGTCGAGCCGGTCAGGTGGTTCCACTGGTGCGGGTAGAGCGCGATGACCGTGCCGGTCTGGCTGCCCTGCCTGGCCGTGGTGGTGAAGGCGTACGTCGTGGTGAGCGAGCTCGCTGCCTGGTTGTAGGCGTACGAGACCCGGGTGCCGGTGACGTGCGCGTGCGCGTACTGGCCGTAGGTGCTCGCCAGGGCCGCGCGGTCGCCGCCGGCGGGCAGCGCCGCCACGGAGAAGAAGCCCCGGCCCGCCAGGGCGGAGCTGATCGTCGCGCCGTTCACCGACCAGGTCGCGCCGGTCGGCGCGTAGGCGACGTAGTCACGGCCGCCGGCGGTGAAGCCGATGGTCGCGCCGCTGTTGGACCACACCGTGGGGGTGCCCGCGGCGGTGATCTGCGCGTCGCCTCCGGTGACCTGGAAGTACGCGAACGGCAGGCCGTGGCCGATGGTGGCCTTCATGGTCCGGCCCGCGCCGCTCCAGTACGGGGTGACGGTCCAGTCGCTCCAGCCGTCGACCTTGACGTCCGGCGAGCTCAGGCCCGCGACCCCGACGCGGATGTTCTCGACGTACGGGTAGTGGTACTCGCCGACGCCGGTCGCGGTGCCGCTGATGGCGGGGGTGGTGTTGTAGGAGAAGCCGAGACCGTTGCCGAAGGTGTCGTACGAGATCGGGTGCGCGTGGAGCGGCTCACCGTACGCGCAGTCGGTCTTCTTGTAGAGGATCGACGACCACCAGTCGTTGGTGGGCACGGCCCCGGCGGGGGCGTTGGCCGTCACCCACTGGCGGGGGTTGGTGGAGATGGAACCGCAGCCGGCCGGCAGCGAGCGGCCGGCCGGGAGGGTGTCGGCGTAGCTGCCGGCGCCGACCGTGGCGGCCTCGGCCGAGCGGGCGGCGCCGAGGCCGAGCAGTCCGGCCACCATCGCGACGACCACACCGGCGGCGAGGCGGCGCCGGCGGGTCCTGAGGCGGGCCGCCGACCGGGCGAGTCGTCCTTCACGGGGGTGGGCACTGTCCGGACCCGTGGTCCGGATCGAGGGATCCATTGGGGGGTGCCTCCGGGGAGAGGAATCGGGCTCTGAAGCTGACCGATACGAGAGAGCGCTCTCTCACCGAAAAGTAACGGGCCGCGTCACGGCAGTCAATGTTTCACGTTGGTAACGAATAGGTAAAGTGCAGACGTGCAGGCGAGAGGGCGTAAGCGCAGAAAATAGGGCGTTCCACCGGACAGCGATGCCCCCGCCGGCTCACGCGCACCGCATCACTCCCCTGGCCAACGATCAAGAAATGAACCTATCCTGACCTGAGAGCGCTCTCTCCGTCGGTCGGCGTCAATCGCCGATCGACCACTTGGCGGTGCCCGCTCCCCCATTCCCCGACACCCCGGACGCCCCAGGAAGGCCCACGAGCCGGCGGCCACGGAAGGCGCGGATCCCGCGCGAGAGCCCCGCACCCACAACCCCCTGCGGGCCGCACATGCCCGATCGCCGAGACGGATGCAACTGGCGAGGCGGTGACAAAATAAATGCTGGACACTCAGCGTGACAGTCAATTTACTTTGCGTGACCATCCAGGCACCCTCTGCCTCAGGAGAGAACATGCGAAGCAGGAAGCTCACGACCGCCGCGCTGGGCGTCGCCGCCGTCGGCGTCGCGGGTCTGACCGCGATGACCGTCGCCGCCCCGGCCACGGCCTCCGTGCCCGCCGCCCCCGCCGCTTCCGCGGCCGCCGACTTCACCGGCTACCAGCTCGTCAAGCTGCCGAACGCCAACGTGCCCAACTTCCAGCGCCGCGTGGTCCGCTGCCCCGCCGGGAAGAAGGCCGTCGGCGGCGGCGCCGAGGCGCAGGGCAACCAGGCCGTGCTGGTGGGCTCCTTCCCCACCGACGACGGCGGCGGCTGGATCGGGCTCGGCCGCCAGCCCGGCTACAACGACGTGGGCATCAGCGTCTACGCGATCTGCGCCAACGTCAGCTGATCGTCACCCCGACGACACCGTCCCCCGGCCGTCACCCCGGTGATCACCGTCCCCGTGGTCACCACCGGCTCGTCCGCGTTCCCGATCATCACCCGGTGATCACCGTCCCCGTGATCGCCACCGCCCGGTCAACGTCCCCTGATCGGCGTCCCCCGAGAAAGCACCGGCTCCGGCCGGGCCCGGAAGGGTCCGGCCGGAGCCGTTTCGCGCGTTCACCTAGGATCACCCCCGCGGAGAACCCCGCCGTCGAGCACGACGACGCCGCTCGAAGGGAGAGGCCGCCGACGAACACCCCCGACCGGCTCGAGACGGAGATCGCGGTGATCGGCGCGGGGCTGACGGGCACTGCAACACACACCGTCAGGGAATCTACGACTGGGAACTGGTTGCCCTCCGACGCACTGTGAACGCTCGCGAAAATATCGGGGTAAAACAGGTCATTCGTGAGAAGTTCTGGGATCTGATGTGCGCATCGGATCGAGACACCGTCTTCTACGTCGGTAACCAGCAGGCCCATCCACAGAGCTTCATAGTTCTGGGAGTGGCTTATCCCCAGCGGCTCAAACCGACGCCGCGTGGCTGAACCGTTCACGAAAAGCTTCCAGGACGAGGTCGCGATGACAGCGATACTCGTCGGCTTCGAAACACATGATCGCTACCGTCTGCCGCCGAGCGGCTTCCGCGATCCGGTTCAAACACTCGCGTGCGTCGGTATCCCTGAGCTGCCCCGCATAGACACCGCGAGCTGCCCCCAGCCCAGCCGGGCTGCCACCGAACCCTGCTCTGTTCCATTTGGGATTGCCAAGTTCTCGCATATGTTCATAAGCGATTCCCGCGTCGGCAAGCGCCTTGGCCAAGGCGGTCTTGCTGAATCCACGCTTCCGGGAGATCGGGGGTCAGCCGGACGTCGACCAGCAACGTGACGTTTTCACGGTGAAGCCGTCGGATGAACCCGTCGAGGTCACACCCCTCGTATCCGATCCCGGTCAACCGCGCATGCTGTCCGATCGTAAGCATGATCTGCACTCTCTCACGCCCAAGTCGTAACCGTCGGACAGATCTCGTAAGGCTTGACGACCATTCCCACGGCGGGCTCCCACAACCCGTCGGCCAAGCTCTCACGGCAACCGGAAGGCTGGTGTCACGCCTCGTTCGCCGCGTACGGTGTTCGACGCGGCGGGCGGATCCGGATGAACGGGGTTGAGCGGATGAGTGCCGAAGAAAAGCTCGAAAGGGCCAGACTGCTCTACGAACGCGCGGTCTTCGACGGTGAGGCCGGGGTGCTGGAGGTGGCCGACCGGGAGTTGGACGCGGTCGAGGCCGGTCTGGCGCTGGCCCGTGGCCGGATCATGCACGCGCGCTTCTTCGAGGACGGAGAGGAGGACCCGCGCGAGCTGGCGCTGTTCGAGCGTGCGACGGAGCTCTACCGGGCGCTCGGCGACCTGCGCGGCGAGAGCGAGTCGCTGCTCTGGATCGGCCTCCTCCACCAGGTCGTCCGCGGGGACGACGACACCGCGGTCCCGTTTCTCGAACGGTCGCACGAGCTCGCGGTACGGTCCGGCGACAAGCTGCTGATGTCGTACGCGCTCCGGCACCTGGGTACCGCGGAACACGCCGCCGGACGGCTGGAGACGGCGCGGGAACGGCTGGAGGAGTCGGTGCGGCTCCGCCGGGAGCTCGGCTTCCTGCCGGGGGTCGCCGCGAACCTGGTGGGGCTGATCTACATCGCCGCCGCGGAGGGCCGCCGTGACGACGCGCTCGCGCTGGCCGAGGAGGGGAGTGCCCTCGCCGAGGCCGCCGGTGCGAAGAACATCGCGCGCCAGATCGAGGAGGCCCGCACGCGGGTGTAGGCGATCTCGCCCCTGTCGAACCTCCGGAAAGACCGGGAGGCCGGCGCGGTCACGGCCGCCTCCTGGGCCGGGTGGTCAGGAGACGGCCGTCGGGCCGCGTTACCTCAGGAGCCGGAAAGCACCTCGTCGAGCTTGGCGGCGAAGGCCTCGTCCTGAGTGCCGAAGGCCCCGTGGTCGCCGGGGAACATCACGTGCCGCCCCTCGATCTGCTCGGCGACCACGAAGGAGGCCCGGTAGGGCGGCTGTCCCTCCGACTCCTCGCCGGCCACCATCACCACGCGCGTCGAGGCGCTCCGGAGCGCGTCGACGTCGGGGAGGTAGCTGACGAACGGCGGCACCTCGTAGCCGATGAAGAACTCCGTGTTCTTCTCCATCCGGGCCATCGCCTCCGCCATCTCGGGGGTGGGCTCTCCCTGCTCCCCGCGGGTGGCCGCCTCCTCGTGCTCGCGGCCGGTCCTGTCGAACCCGGTGGCGAAGGCCTTCATGGCGGCTTCGGTCCCCTCCTTGGCGAACGCCTCCTCCACGTCCCGGACGACGCCGCGCCAGCGGTCGCGGTCGGGCAGCAGCTCGAAGA